>NZ_CP041690.1:2400000-2748333 GCF_008000755.1 Youhaiella tibetensis
CCGTTCCCGCTCACGACACCGACCGAAAATACCAGCGAGCTGCCGATCGGGTGGGAATCGAGCGAAGCCGCGCGCCAGCTCAGCACATAGGTGCCCTGCCCCAGTTCCTGCGGCATCCGGACCGACAGCACTGCGCCGCTCGTCGTTGCCGACAGCAGGTCCTGTCGCCCGCCCTGCGGGTCGATCAGCGTCACCGCCAGCGCCGTCACCGGCTCGTTGAAAGTCAGTTCCACCGCCCCCGGAGCGGTGTCGACCACCGCATCGGCAGCGGGATCGGACGAAAGCAGTTGCGCATGCGCCCACGCCGGCCCGCTCGTAGCGAGCAGGGCCAGGATGAAGGCGACGAGCAACCAGATCCGGTTCGAAGTGCCGGCGCGACGCATATTGTCCTCCGATGAGAGCGGGACGCGGCCAGCTGGCCGCGCCCCGGCCGTCCCTTAGTGGGCGGCTGCGTCCGCCGGCACGAGCTCGAGGCTCGGGGCCGGCATGTCGACGCCCTCGGCACCGGTGGTGTCGATCCAGGCTTCCTCGCCATTGGCGCATTCCTGGATGGTCGGGAAGGAGAACTTGCCCGGCTCGAGCGAACCGGCAAAGGTGCCGCGGAAGACGAACTCGTCGTAGAAGGCGTCGGGCAGGTCACCACCCGACCAGACGATTTCCTTGACGCCCTCGGTCACTGCCGTGCCGTGGTTGTCGTAGCTGTTGGCATATTTGCCGGTCACCGTCTCGAGCTTCCAGCCGGCCTTGGGCATCGGCTTGACGCCATAAAAGCCTTCCGGGATCTGGACGCGGACGACGTTGGTCGCCTGCCCCTCGCACCCATGGGGCACGCGCAGCACGGCCTTGTAGGTCGAGCCGATCTTGGCCTGCGGGGTTTCGAGGGTGACGTGCGCGAAGGCCGGAGCGGCAAAGGCGACGAGGGAAGCAGCGGCAACGGCCGCGCGAGCGAAATTGCGGATCATGATGATTCCAGTCCTGAAAAATATAGTCGTGAGGATGCGGCGGCACGCCGCGTGAACTCAGACCAGGACTGGTGGCGCGCGCGCCTGCCCGAAATGCTCGTGGAGTGAAAGCTCCGAACCCGCCAGGACCGGCAGGTAGACCACCGGAGCCGCCTCGAGCATCGGCTCGACGCTGACGGCCACCGGAAGGATGCCGGCGAATTCCTGTTTGGCGATGCCCGTGGCCGGGCACTTGACCGCGGTCGGGGTCTTGCCCTCGTCATCCTGCGCGATCTGCTGACAGATCGACCAGATGCCGACGGTTTCGTAGCCGAGCTTGCCGAGGTCGCGCTGCAGGCCGGCGGCCTGGTGCAGCGGCAGCAGGAGCGTCAGGACGTAGATGGCCAGCACCGCTAGCGCGGCGCTCATCTCCCTGGCGATTCCTCGTGAACGAAACGGCAAAGCAAGCTCCCCTGCGCCGCCAACTAGCCCGTAAGTCGGCCCGGCGCAAGCCTGATGAACGGGACAAGACGTCGCGTTCCGCGTCCCCGGCTCACGCGCCTCCCTGGAGCGGCCGCGTGAGCCCTGCCGGCGGCGAGTGCATCACCCGCCGCCTGCTGGTCTTACCAGTTGAGCGTCAGGCCCAGTTCGGCGGTGCCCGAGAAATCGTGCGCGTCGGCGCGCCCCGAAGCCCGCACGAAGCTCTTGAGGTTGCCTTCCGCGTTGGCGAAGTTGACGCCGGTCGACACACGCCCGAAGACGCCGCTGCCATGCGTCACGCTGCGGCCGATCTGGGCGATGTCCACCGTGCTGTCGCCGAGGAACTCGTTGCCGACCGCCGCCGAGACGAAGGGCGAGGCCAAGTAGTCACCGGCCACCGTGTCATAGCTCAGCTTGACGCCGGTTTCGGCCTGTAGACTTTCGCCCGTCCCGAAGTCGATGCGCGATCCGCTCAGTTCGAGGCTGTCGAACGTGCTGCGGACATAGGCCACGCTTGCCGTCGGCGTAATGGTGAGCCCGCCCGTCTGGTAACGGTAGGAACCTGTCAGCCGCCCGCCGAAGGACCGGCCGCTGAACTGGCCGTTCTCACCGGAAATCGTCGCGTTGACGTTGGCGAAGTTGGCCGCGCCGAGCGCTTCCACCGAGAAACCGTTTGCATCGAGCCAGGCCACATACGTGCCCATGGTCGGTCCGGTCGCCGTGACGCTGGTATCGGTCGTGCTGTAGTCGAGCGTGCTGCCCACATAGCCCACGAAGCCGCCGGCCACGAGTACGCCGCCATCGAGGTCGAACGCCCCGTCGACGCCGGCCTGGATCGAGCTCGCCTGCGAGTCATAGCTCGTACCGCCCCGGTCGCCGCGTCCCAGCGTGCCCGAAACCTTCATCCAGGTGCCCGCGCCGTGCTTCTGCTTGGGAGTTGCAGCGCTCTCGAGCGCAGCGACGATAGGGTCGTTGCGGGTTTCGGTCGGCGCGTAGGCGAGTTCGCCGCTGCCGAATCCGCCACCGCCCCCGGAAAGTCCCCCATAGAAGCGGTCCGAAAGGTCGCCCAGTCGTCCGCCCACGTCTCCGAGAGCCGTGTACCAGATCGACTGCACGTTGGGCGCCACGTTCGTCAGCGGCACGCTTGCCGCCTCGTTCGCGGTGCTCGTCAGGTACCAGGTGTCGGTCGCGCCGTCCTCGTAGCCCAGCGCATAGGAACGCAGGCCATAATTGCTCGCGCCCAGTGCGAAATGCGCCGCGCCGAGCGGGGTCGCACCCTGCACTTCCACGACGCCCACCCGCGACTGCGAGGACCAGTCATACGAGGTCCCGTTGACGAGCGAACCAATGGAAACGGTCGTCGTGCCCGACACGTCGCCGGTAATCACCAGCTTGCCCGGCGCGCCGCCCGAAGGGGTGAACCCGGTCACCAGCTTGCTGCCGGCAAGAGCATTGAAATTGCCGTTGATGGTCAGCCCCGATCCGCTCGCGAGCGACACCAGGTTGATCGTGCCCGAATTGTTGAAGCTGCCGACATTTGCAAAGGTCGTCGCGCCCAGCGCCCACACTTCGCCACTGTTCTCGAAGATCCGCGTGCTGGCCGCGTCGAGGTTGGAAGAGAACGAACTCGTTCCCGCGGTCAGAAGCGTACCCTGGTTGGTGAACCGGTTCTCGGTCGCGCCCGGCAGGGTCCCGCAGGTCCCGTCGTTCATCTCGCAAGGCGCCATGAACGCGATATTGCCGACCATCGTGCCCAGGTTGCTGATCACGGCGGCATCGGTCTGCGTCGCCGCCGTCACCGCCCTGTTGCCGGCTGCCACGGCCACCAGGTCCATCTCGGTCGTCGAAAAGCTCTTGGGCGAAAGCAGCGCGAGCCGCAGCACGTCCGAATTCGTCGAAGCCGCCACCAGGCCCGACGACTTGTTGGTGATTGAAACCGCGATCCCGTCGGCCGGCGCCGTTGCGTTCTGGCTGATGCCCACGACCGCCGCCACACCCGATCGGATCGCGGGCGCACCGCTCGCAACGGTTCCTTCGTTGGAGATCGTCACCTTGCCGTCGAGCGACATCCCCTCGACGCCCGCATCGTCCGCCGCCGTGACGACGCCCGAGGAGGTGTTGGTGATCGTCACATTGCCGCCACCGGCGCCATCGCCCGCTGCCGCATAGATTCCGCGGTAGCTGTCGCCGGCGGAGGCGATCGAAAGATCATTGCCTGCGGTGACCTTGCCGCTGTTCGTCACGTTCACGTTGCCATCATCAGTCATCGCGTGGATGCCGATGTCGTCCTTGGCAACCACCGTGCCGGTATTGGTGATGTTGACCACCCCATTCGGCGACCAGGCCACCAGGCCCTGCTTGGTGGTCGAGGTAATGGTCCCGCTATTGGTAATCCGCGCCTCGCCAAGATAGCCGATCGCGCGAGCACCGGCCAGGTAGCTTTCAACCGTCCCGCTGTTCTCGATACTGACCACGCCCGCCGCGCCGGCGTTGTAGTTGCCGTCGGCGTAGAGGCCGCGCCCGCTCGCGGTGACCGTGCCGCGATTGACCACCGATGCGTTGTTATTCTGAGAGGTTCCGGAGATGCCATCGGCAGCGGCGTTGACGGTACCCTCGTTGATCAGCGTCACGGTTCCGTCGTCTGCGCGCGCCCAGATACCGTCCAGGGCCGTGGACGTGACGTGCACGTCCGCCCCGATAAACGCAGAGATGTCGCCGAACGCACCGGTCTGTTGCGCGGACAGCGCAATGCCATAGTAGCTTGCGGAGCTGACGACACTGTTGCCGCGCAGCTCGAATGTGAGGTTGGCTTGCCCGGTGATCGCACCCTGGCTGAAGGTGATATAGCCGGCGTCTACGGCCGGGTCCGTTTCGACGACGGTGACATCACTAAGCGTCACCTCCGCGTCACCGATCGCTCGGTAGTCGATCTTGTTGCTGGCGCAGACGGGGTTCGTCGTGTTCGCAAACACGTCGCACGCTGCCTGCGCGCTCGTCGCGCCTGCCAGCATGAACAGTCCCGTCAATGGCACGAAAGCGGCAGACAAGATCGGGGAGGCAACGAGTGCCTGGGCCGCGCCCCGGGGAATACCGAACATTCAACAGAACCTAATCAACTAGTTAAGTACTGGTAAATAGCGCTCTTCCCGCTTCGCTCTCAAGCGACCGCCTCGCTTTTCCACCGGCTCGCAACGGAAGTCCCGCGACGAGTGGTTTTTTGGCCTCATTGTTGTGACTGTCCCCGCAGATGTCCGCGAAGTGTTCTCAAATTTTATCGATTGCTCGAGCCGCCAAACCACAAAATATCATGAGGCTACTCGACGTTCTGCGCGTAGCCTCATGCATCACATAAAGCTTAGGCGAGCCCTTCCTCAACCAGCGCCTTATTCACTGCCGGCCGATCGGCAACCGCCTTGAACCAGCGCGCCACGTTGCCCGGAACGCTCACCCCGGCATATCCCGCCCAGCGCAGCACCGTGAAGAGGTAGGCGTCGGCGGCCGTGAACACGTCGCCGAGCAGGTAGGTCTTCTCGGCGATCTGCCCATCGACATAGGCGAGTCGCTTCTCGAGCAGCGCCTTGTTGGTCGCCTTGGCGGCGTCGGTGCTGTCGGGCCGGAAGAAGACGCCGAAATTCTTGTGCAGCTCGGTCGACACGAAAGCCAGCCATTGCTGCGCCTTGTAGCGCTCGTAGCTGCCGGCGGCCGGCATCAGGCCCGATTGCGGCTTCTGGTCGGCCAGGTACTGCACGACCACCGAAGCCTCGGTGAGCACATCGCCCTCGGGCAGCGCCAGGGCCGGAACGTAGCCGTTCGGGCTAACGGCGAAATAGTCGCCGCCATCCTGGGTCTTCTTGGCGGCGAGGTCGACCTGCTCGAGCGCGACGGGCAGCCCGGCTTCGTTGGCCACGATATGGGCGGCCAGCGAGCACGCGCCGGGTTTGTAGTAGAGTTTCATGGAAGGTAGAGCTCCGGGTAGTTCAGCCGAGACTTGGCTGCAGGCCTCTCTCACGGCGCGTCGCGCCCTGCAAGCCCCTGCCCGCGTCCCCAGGCCAAACGCACCGTTCACACTAAGGTGTTGATGAACGGGCCAATCCCGGCCAACACTCTCGCCCTGCGCCCGCCCCGGAGGAGCCCGCTTTGTCCATGCTCGAGCAAACCGCCCCATCCCGCGCCTGGTACGTGCAGCCGCTCCTGGCGGGTCTGCTCGCCTCGGTCGTCGGCTATGCCAGCACCTTCACGCTGGTTCTTGCCGGGCTTACCGCGGTCGGCGCCACGCCGGCCCAGGCCGGCTCGGGCCTCTTTGCCGTCTGCATCGCACTGGGCCTGCTCAACATCGCCATCGCCTGGCGAACCCGCATTCCCGTTTCCGTCGCCTGGTCGACGCCGGGCGTGGCATTCCTCGCCACGGTCGGCGGCGTCGAAGGTGGATTTCCCGCCGTCGTCGGCGCCTTCATCGTCACGGCCGCCCTCATCGTCCTCGCCGGGGTCTGGAAGCCCTTCTCCCGCGCCGTTTCCGCCATTCCAGCGCCCATCGCCAACGCCATGCTGGCCGGCATCCTGCTCACGCTCTGCATCGCCCCGCTCCGCGCCGTCGAGGCCCTGCCTTTGCTGACCTTGCCCGTGGTTGCTGCCTGGGTCGTCGGCCTCGCCTTCTTTCGCCGCTATGCCGTCCCGGTCGCCGTTGCCGTCGCCTTCGTGATTCTCGCCCTCAACACCCACCTGCAGGGCAGCACCGTCGCCAACAGCGCTCCGGCGCTAAGCTTCGTGTTTCCCGTCTTCACCCTCGACGCCTTCGTTCGCGTAGCCATCCCCCTCTTCATCATCACCATGGCCTCCCAGAACCTGCCTGGCCTGGCGGTCATGAAAGCCAACGGCTACGAACTCGATCCGGCGCCGGCCTTCTCGATCACCGGTATCGCCAGTGCCATCATCGCCCCGTTCGGCGCCCATACCGTCAATCTCGCCGCCATCACCGCCGCCATCTGCGCCGGCCCCGAAGCCCATCCCGATCCCGCCCGGCGCTGGGTTGCGCCCGTTGCGGCCGGTGTCGGCTACCTGATCTTCGCCCTGGGTTCTGGCCTGGCCGCCGCTCTCATCGCCGCCTCCCCGCAACTGCTCATCCAGGCGGTCGCAGGCCTGGCGCTGATGTCGAGCCTCGCCCAGGCCCTCTCGGGCGCCCTCGCCCACGATCAGGATCGCCTCCCCGCCGTCGTCACCTTTGTCACGGCCGCCTCAGGCGTCACCATCTTCGGAATCGGCGCCGCCTTCTGGGGGATTGTCGCCGGCATCCTGCTCACCCTCGTCTTCCGGCTCCGGCGCTGACATGTCGCGGGTGGCCGCCGTCATACTCGCCGGCGGCCTCGGCACGAGGCTGGGCGGCGTGCGCAAGGCAACACTAAAGGTCGGCGGCGCCCGCCTCATCGACCTCACGCTGACCGCTCTTGCCGCCGCCGATACGATCGTGGTCTCGAGCGGCACGATTCCCCCTGCCGCCCTCGCACTCCCCCCAGGCATGGCCGCCCTGCCCGACCTCCATCCGGAATCGCGCGGCCCGCTCGCCGGTCTCGCCGCCGCGGCCGCTCATTTCCTCCGGGGCCCCCAGCCGCCCGAGATCATCGTGTGCGCCCCGGTCGACACGCCTTTCCTGCCGCCCGACTTCCTCGCCCGCGCCGTCGCCTTCCTCGCCGCCGGTGCTCCGGCCGCCGTCGCACGCTACGCCGGCCAGGCCTATCCCACGACCTCGGCCTGGCGCCTTTCCCTGCTTGCCGACCTCCCCCGCCGCCTGCTGGCAAACCAGGGCCCGGCGAGCCTCAAACATCTCGCCCGGGAGCTCTCCGCCGAGCCCCTGGAATGGGAAAACCAGCCGTCCGGCGACCCTTTCGCCAATGTTAACACCCTGAAAGACCTGCTGGATTTGGAGCGCCGACAGCGTTCTTCCACAGCTTCTCGAAAATGAGTTAGCCCAGACGCAAATTCGGGCTTGGCAAACCAAATCAAACCCGTTACACGGACGCTGCCTTCGACGAGAAGGCGCACAGAATGTCTTCCGCGATAGCTCAGTTGGTAGAGCAAGCGGCTGTTAACCGCTGGGTCGTAGGTTCGAGTCCTACTCGCGGAGCCATTCTTTCCCCTCCCCCAAAATCCCAGTGATAATAGCGGTGCTTCGGCGCCGCTTTCGGCGTTTGCCGCGGCAATCGCGTTGCGTAAAATTGCAACGAATAATGCAACTGTAAATACATTACGTCTCTTTGCGGACCATTATCAGATGAGCGCTAGCTTCTCCCCCAACAGGGAGAGCTTAAATGCTCAACAAGAAAAGACTAAGAATAGTCATTGCAGGCGCAGTAGCCGCCGTTTCTTTTGGGTATTCGGGCGCGGTCGTCGCACGTGAGCCCGCAAACTTCAGTGCAGTGACGGATTTGAATCCGGTTACGCATGTAAATGCCATGCCGGCTGCAGACCTTTTACTGGCGTCGATCAAGCACAGCGTCGAGCCCGCACGCGACGGAATTGCCGTTGCGGCCCTCGATTCCACTGGAATTCCCACGCTTCCAGGCTTCGACAGGCGCGGAAATGCGGCAGGCGACTACAACGTCTTTGGCTCGGTGGTGATTCCAGTGGGCGCGCTGCCGGCCGCTCGCGCCTGGTCGCACGCCGCCCAGGGCGATTTCCTCAACGTCTTCGGCGCCAACTGCGACGCACAGTCCTGCCGGACGGGCCTGCGCAAGGCCCTGGCCAGCGCCGCGCGCGAGGCGGAGAACCTACCCACCGTGGAGGCCCTCTCGGTCGTCAACCGCGCCGTGAACCGTAACCTGGTCTATCGCAGCGACCAGCAGGCCTGGGGCAAGAGCGACTATTGGGCGAGCCCGCAGGAGATTGCGGACCGGGGCGTCGGCGACTGCGAGGACTTCGCCACCACCAAGCTCTGGCTGCTGCGCAGCATCGGCTTCGATGACAGCCAGCTTCAGCTGGTGGTGCTCAAGGACACTCGTCGCCAGCTCTACCATGCGGTGCTGGCGGTCCACGTCGATGGCAAGGCCTATATCCTTGACAACCTCAGCAACAGCGTTGCCAGCGATACCGCCTTCATCAGCTACGTGCCGATCATGTCCTTCGTTGGCGGCAAGAACTACATCCACGGCTTCAAGGATCGCCGCACCGGCTTCGCCATGGGCGACATGTCCCAGGTCCTTCCCGGCGAGTGAGCCAGCCCAATGGCGTCAAGATGAGCCCCGGTCGCGACCGGGGCTTTCCTATTTGAGCTCGACCACGGCGAACGGTCGCCGTGCCACGCCCGAGGAATCAAACTTGAAGCTTCCGGTGACCCCGGTAAACCCTTGCGCATTCGTCATTGTCGTCGGCCCGAACGGGTCGTCCGCGGCCACCTGCGGCAGCACTCCGCCGAGCACCACGAGGTCGTAGGTGATGGCCGCCTCGATGGTCGGCCGCGTCCCGTAGGCATCAGCGAACTTCTCCGCGAACCCGGCGAGGCCGGCGCGCGATAGCGAAGGATACCAGCCCTTCCCAAGCCCTGTCGGCGCGCCGACCGCCCAACCACCATTGCCGACCACCGGAACCCCTGCAAGCTCGGGAACCGCCTTGAGTGCCGTGACGAGCTCCACGGCTCGGCCGGGGCCGGTGGCAAAGGCCAGGGCTTTTGGCTCGAAGCCCATTGCCGCCTGGGATTGAAGCTGGGCGGCGGCACTGGCTGCGGACGAACCATCAACGAACTGAACCTTGAGGCCAACCTTGGCCGCCGCTTCCGCCAGCCCGTTGGCATAAGCGACGCTCGCGGCGTCGCCCGTTCTCACGATGGCGATCGTGCCGTAGCCGCGCCGCTTCATTTCCGCCGCGGAGAACGCCGTCTCGTCCTTGCGCGCATAGGCGCCGAAAAGCCGGTTGGCGACGTCTCCCGCCTGGCCCACCGAGGCAACGGTCACGCCGCGCGGCGCCAGCGCCGTCGCCAGTTCGCGCGCTGCGCTCTCGTCGCCCGAAACCACCACCAGGCGCACACCAGCCTGCGCCATCTCGCCAGCAGCTTTCTGCAGGGCCGCGGGTCGGGATTCGAAGCGTCGCACCATCAGCGTCACCGGTGCACCCGCCAGGGCGTTCGTCGCCAGCCTGGCCGCGAGATAGGCGCTGCCCGAGGCCCCGTCCGAAAGATTGGCGGGATCGTCGGCAGCCAGGAGGCCAACCAGGTTCTTGCCCGTGCCGACCGTTTCGCTCGCCGGCGTCACGGCCTTGGATTTGCTGGACGAAGCGCTCATCAGCGGGCCGCCCGTCGAGCACGCGGCAAGTGCCAGCAGCACCGGCGCCAGCAACATGGCCCGGCGCGAGAACGTCTTGATCGCTGGGCTGGTCATGGTCACGCGCACCCTAGGAGATGATGTATCCGACAAGCGCGCTGCTGGGCGCCGGCGGCACCGCCACCACCTTGGTTCGCCCACGGCGCTGCTTGTTGTCGATGGTCAGGGTGTACCCGCACTGCAGCGTGGGGGCGCCCTCTGACAATTGCAGGAATATCTGGTCGAGCGGAACGTCGAGCGACATATGCACCACATCCGCCGAGATCTTCTGCGACATGTTTCCCGACACCACGCGCAACAGGTGGATGAACTCGGGATTGACCTGCTGGAGGCGCTTCTGCCGGTTGATGGCGAATGCCGGAACCGGCGCCGCCTGGAGCAGACTCACCACGAACCCCGGCTCGCCCCGCGCTGCAAGCGCCCGGCGCTGCTGCTCGAGTTCACGGGTGGCGTAGACGCGCAGAATGCTTGCCGTGTTCTCGGCGCCCGGTCCGGCCTCGTCGAGGATGTCGCCCACCAGCTGGCTGCGGCGAATGCCGCGTGCCTGGGCGATATCGGAAAGCACCTGCCAGAAAAGCCGCTCCAGCCGCACGCCGCGCCGCCGGTTTCCGGTGTTGATCACGCGGAATTCGGGGGTCAGGAGGCTATCGAGGCCTTCCTCGTCAGATGCGGCTTCTTCGGGTAGCCGCGTTTGCGCGGCTACCTTATCGCTCACGTAGGGCCTCGTCGCGTGCCTTGTTGATCGGCTTCATCAGGTACTGGAGGATCGTCTTCTTTCCCGTGAGAATTTCAACCGACGATACCATACCCGGCAAGATCGGCAGCTTCTTGCCATTGTACTCGAGCGCGGATTGATCTGTTTTGATCAGGACCAAATAATAGGTCTCACGCGTGTCGGGATCGACAATGCTGTCGGCCGAGACGTTCTGCACCTCGCCACGCAACCCCCCGAAGATCGAGAAGTCATAGGCGGTGATCTTGATGTTGGCCGGCTGTCCCGGAAGGATAAAGGCGACGTCGGACGGCTTGAGCTTGGCTTCCACCAGCAGCGTGTCCTCGACCGGCACGATGTCGACCAGCCGTTCGCCGGGCGATACGAACGCCCCGATCGTGTTGACCGCCATGTTGTTGACGATGCCATCGACAGGCGAGCGGATGTCCGTGCGGCTCACCCGGTCGGCGGCGCCGCGCAGGGTCTGCTGCGCACTCGCGAGCTCGGCGAGCCGGGTGGTCAGATCCGTCAGCGCGTCCTGGCGGAATTGCAGGTCGGCCTGCTTGACCTGAAGCTGTGCCTCGGCCACCGCGGCATTGAGGCGGCCAATGGATTCCACCACCGCTTCGAGCTGCCCCTTGGTATCCGTCACGTCGCGCTGTGCGTTGATGAGATCGGTCTGCGAGACGAGGTTCTTTTTGGCCATCGGCTCGACCAGGGCCAGCTTTTCCGCGGCCTGGCGATTGGCGTCGGTCAGGCGCGACTGGTTGGCCAGCGCTTCGCTCAACTCGCGCTGGCGCTGCTCGACGCGTTGCAGAAGCACCTGCTTGCCCTGGTCCAGCGTCTGCTGGCGGGCCTTGAGCAGGTCGGCCTCGTTGTCGCAAACGGCCGGCGCCGCCGCCAGCACGTCCGGCGGGCAGACGAACCCGTCTGCCGAATTGCCTTCGTATTCGATGCGCAGGCGCGCAACCTGCGCCTGGAGCGCATTGACCTTCGCCTCGACCTCGCCGGCCGAAGACGCCGTGGTGGTGTCGTCGAGCTGGATGAGCTGCTGGCCCTTTTTGACCTGCTCGCCCGTACGCACCAGAATCTCGGTCACCACGCCCGCTTCGGCGCTCTGGATAACCTGCATCTTGGATGACGGAATAACCCTGCCCTCCGCGCGGCTGATCTCATCGATCTGGGCCAGCGACGCCCATGTAAGCGCAGCAGCGAGGAACCCGCAAACGAGCAGGATCACGTAGACCCATGTACGCGGTGGCCGGTCCTGCTCGGGAACGGAGGCCAGAAGTTCTTCAAAGGACCCGGTTGGCTTGTTCATCAAGCCTCTCCCCCGCCACCCTGGGCCTTGAGCTGGGCAAGCACCGCATCGCGCGGGCCGTCGGCCGCTATACGGCCGTTATCGACCACGATGAGGCGCGTCACCAGTTGCAGCAGGCTGAACCGGTGCGTTGCGATCAGCACCGTATGGTCGCTCGCTAGCGACCGGCTGAGTGCGCCGATCAACTGGCGTTCGGTTGCCAGGTCCATTGAGCTCGAGGGTTCGTCCAGGAACAGGATCTTGGGATCGACCAGCATGGTGCGCGCCAGCGCAATCGCCTGGCGCTGGCCGCCCGACAGCAGGAACCCGCGCTCGCCCACCGGCATGTCGTAACCCAGCGGATGGCGCGACACGAACTCCTCGACGCCCGCCCGACGCGACACCTCGAGGAACTTCTCCTCGCTCGCCTCGGGATTGGAAAGCAGGATGTTGTCCTTGACCGAGCCGTTGAAAAGCTCGGGATCCTGCAACACCAGCCCGACCTGCCGGCGCAGCGACGCCGGGTGGTATTGCTTGATCGATACGCCATCGATGAGGATTTCACCCTCGCTGGCCGGATAGAAATTGACCAGCAGCCGGCCCAGCGTGGTCTTGCCCGACCCGATGCGGCCGATGATGCCGACCTTCTCGCCCGGATTGATGGTGAACGACACCTGGTCCAGCACGTAGTGCTCGACACCCGGATAGGCGAAGCGGACCTTGCGGAACTCGATCTTGCCGGATTCGACGCTGCGCGAAATGAAGCTCTTCTTGACCTTGCGCTCGTCGGGCAGCTTCATGATGCTGTCGAGCGCCGTATAGGCCTCCATGGCGGACCGGGTGCGCAGCAGCGCCGCCGAGATCATGGCCACCGGTGCGATCACGCGGTTGGAAAGCATCATCGCGGCAACGATCGCGCCCATCGTCACCTGGTTCTCGGAGAACGCGTAGGTCGATCCGATCATGATGCCGATCGTCGAAATCTGGCTGATGACGGACGTCTGCTGGGTTGCCAGCGACTGATACCACTTGATCTTGTTCTGCGTCTCCGAGGACGCAAAGATCGAGCTCTCCCACTTGCGCAGGAACTGGCCTTCCGCACGCGAGGCTTTGACGGTCTGCGTCGCCGAAAGCGCCTCCACGAGGATCGCGTTGCGCTGAGAGGACTCCTTGAGCGCCGCTTCCACGGCCGACTTGGAGCGCATGCCGATGATGATGGTTCCGGTTATGGCGAGCATTGCCCCGATCACCGGGAAGATCACCACCCAGCCGATCAGCATGGCGATGACGTAGACGAAGACGCCCATGAAGAGGATGTCGACGAACATCACGACCGTCTGGGACGTGAAGAAGTCGCGCAGCACTTCGTATTGCGTGATCCGGTTGACGAACGCGCCGGTCGAGGCAGGCCGCGCCGCGACCGAAGTGTTCAGCACCCGGTCGAAAAGTACCGAGGAAAGCCGGAAATCGATGGCGCGGCCGGCATGGTCGATGATCGCGGCGCGGGCCACTTTGAGCATGAAATCGAACACGAACACCGTGATGATGCCGATCGCAAGCACCCAGAGCGTCGACACTGCCTTGTTGGGCAGCACGCGGTCATAGACGTTCATCGAGAAGAGCGGCATCGCGATGGCGAAGAGGTTGATGAACGTCGCCGCCAGAAGCACGTAGGCCAGGTTGCCCCAATGCCCCTGCAGGGCCGCGCGCAGCCAATGGGTTTCCTTGATGGTACCGTCATCGACGTCGCTCAGGCCATCGCCGTCGAGCGCCTGTTTGACCAGAAGCACGCGATGGCGAAAGCGCCACTCGGGCGAGTTGGTCGAAATGACCGCCTCCCCGCCCGTTTCGGGATCGTAGCAGCGCAGCTTCTGGCGCGAGACGCGTCCGACAGCGACCAGCAGTTGGCCATGCTTGCCCGAGATGATGGCGGGCATGTCGAATTCGGGAAGGTCGCGCAGCGCCGTGCGCTTCTGCGTCACTTCCAGCCCTACCCGCTCCAGCGCACGTGGAAGCAGCTCGAAAGTGAGCTTACCCTCGACCAGCGGCAAGCCAGCCGTCAGCACTTCCGGAGCCGTTGGCCGGCTCCAGCGCATGGCAAGGTAACGTACGATTGCAAGCAGAGGATCGCGCGCAGGTTTTTCCGGAGCCGATGGCATCGCCTCGGGGGGCGAGGCGATGACGGCAGGCGGTTCAAGCGGCGTCTCAGTAGTCCTGGATGCGCTGTCGATAGCCATAGTCCATTTCCGTACCTGGACAGGCACGCTCTATGCCTGCAGCGCACCAGGCTCAAGCAGGACAATGAATTGAAGTTAATCAGCAGGCCGCAAAACCACCGAATAACGGCAGTCGTTAGGCGCTGTTAACGCAGGAACTAAAGTTGAACGCGCGCGGAATCTAGTTCACGAACTTAGTAAGATCCAACGGACGATCGAACTGCACCGGAACCGCCTTGTGATCCTTGTAGGAGTCCGCCGAAGGCGTTCCCAGCAAGGTACGAGCGTAAGCATCCGACTGCGCCGGTGGCGTCACGCTCAGGAAGGCCATGAGCTGGCCGGTCGAGGCCATGAGACGATATTCTGCAAACCGGGCCGCATAAACAGCGGTCTCGTTGAGGACCTGTGCGTTGAAGCGGCTGTTCTGGGCGTCAAGCACGTCGAGCAGCGAGCGCTGGCCGATCGTGAACTGCTCGCGATAGGCCTTCACCAGGCCATCGGAAGCCGCCATCTGGGCAGCGTACTGGGTCGCAAGCTGGGTCTGGCGCGTGATACGCGACCAGGAGACGCGCACGGCCTCTTCCACTTCGCGGAACGCAGCCTGCTGGGCCAGCATCGCCTCGGTTTCCCGACGGATGTTTTCCTGGGCTTCGTTGCTCTTGATGCCGCCGTCGAAAATGTTCCACTTGAGAACCAGGCGACCCTGCAGATCCGTGTTGTAGCCGGCGACGCCCGTGTTGTCGTTGCCGATCGTGCCGCGCCCCTCGAGCGAAAGCTTGGGGAACATGCCGGACTGAGACTGTTCGACCTGCGCGGAAGCTGCGTCGATGTCAGCGGCGGCCATACCGATGCGCGGATTGTTCTGGCGGGCGATGTCGATTGCCTGCTCGAGCGTACGCGGCAAAGCCTTGCCGACGCGACGCGGGGCGCTCGGACTATCGAAGGGCACGCCGACTTCCTTGTAGAAGCCGATGCGGGCAGTCTCGAGCGCTTCCTGCGCTTCAAAGAGACGGGAATTGGCCGCGGCCACGCGTTCGTAGGCCTGCTGGCGGTCAGCCTCGGTCAACTGGCCGCTGGAAATTGCATCCGCAACGTTGGCCAGGGTCGATTCATGGAAGCTGACGTTCTGCCGCGCGATCTCCACGATGTGGCTCTGCAGCATGATCTCGAAATACAGGCGCGCGATTTCCAGGCCGATGGCCTCGGAGCGCTCGAGCACGCGGAACGAGGCGCCGTCGATACGCGCGGCCTGCTTGTTGGCTTCGGCCTGACGGAAACCGCCGTCGAAAATGTCGTAGCTGATGCTCGCCCCGACTTCGGTCGGGTAGAGCGGATCGTCTTCGATGCCGGCGCCACGGCGCGACGGATTGTTGAGGAGCTGCGCACCGACCGACGCTTCCAGGCTCACCTGGGGCAGGTAGAGGCCGAGCGCCTGCTTGAGTTCAAATTCTGTTGCTTCTCGGTTGGCGACCGCCTGTCCGATTTCCGGATTGGTTTTCACGGCGCTGGCTATTGCCTGCTGCAACGTGAGCGCCGATGCGTCGCTGACCATCCCGGCGAGGGAGGCGGCGAAAACGGTTCCAAGCAAAACGGTACGAAGCGATTTCATAATTATCCTTTAGGCCCCTGACAGCTCCCGCTCCCGACAATCGGCAGCAGAGACGCTTACACTTCTCTGGCAGGACCGCTGCCGGGCTGGCGAAAGATCGAATTCAAGATTTCGGGGGACGCCTGCAGTCTCTCGGCACCTTACTCGCCATCACGTCACACCAATCACAGACCGGAAACTTCGCACCGACCCAAAGTGTGTTCGTAATTCCGAGATACACCCCTCCCGGAGCGCAACGATGCGCGGCTGAGACTGCGACATGCTCCCCAGCAAGAACTCGTCTAACCGCCCGGCGATTAGCATCTATTAGCAACGTGGAGTCAAAGGGGAGAGCGCAAAAACTCTCAGCCTTTTTAAAGATTGTTGCCGCCTCGCCACATATGAGGCGACATTGCGGCATATTCAATTATACAAATAGATATAATGGACTATGCATTCACCCTAAATCGAAATGCACGTTCACGAATTTACCATTCGGGCAGATAATCGAATGTGGCACATCTGGTGCGGGGGCCACGCTTCCGACCGGTCTAGTTGCCGCTGATTCTCCTCCCTCCTCAAGACGCCTGGCGTCGGCCGGGCGGCAAGTTGCCGCGCGCCAGTCGGACGCGCGCCAAACCGCCACGTCACAGGCCTGTCGCCAAATCGGCCGAACGAGACTAACGTATTGATGGGTCATCAAAACGGAGAGCCGCGATGTTTGCCGGCCTGAGCGCAGAAATCCTTGCGCGCTTTCAGTTCGCTTTCACTGTCTCGTTCCATTTCATCTTTCCGGCCTTCTCCATTGGCCTGGCCAGCTTTCTGGCAGTCCTTGAGGCCTTGTGGCTGATCCGGAAGGACAACGCCTACTTAAGACTGTTCGAATACTGGAAGACGATCTTTGCCGTGACCTTCGGCATGGGCGTCGTTTCCGGCATCGTCATGAGCTACCAGTTTGGTACCAACTGGGCCAAATTCTCCGACATGGCCGGACCGGTCGTCGGCCCACTGATGGGCTACGAGGTCCTCACGGCGTTCTTCCTGGAAGCAGGCTTCCTCGGCATCATGCTCTTCGGCCTGAAAAGGGTCGGCAAGGAACTGCACTTCTTTGCTACCCTGATGGTTGCAGTCGGCACGCTGATATCGGCGACCTGGATCATTGCTACCAATAGCTGGATGCAGACGCCCGCCGGTTTCGCCCCCTCGGCGAACGGCCAGCTCGTCCCTACCGACTGGATGGCGGTCATCTTCAACCCGTCGTTCCCATACCGCCTGGTACACACGGTTCTCGCCGCCTACCTGACAACCGCTTTCACCGTCGGCGCGGTGGGCGCCTATCACCTGCTGCGCAACAACGCCAACCGTCAGGCGCGCATCATGTTCTCCATGGCGATGTGGATGGCTGCCATCGTCACCCCGATTCAAATCGGCGTGGGCGACATGCATGGGCTCAACACCCTTGAGTTTCAGCCTGCCAAGATCGCCGCCATGGAGGGGCATTACGAGACCCATCGCGGTGCGCCGTTGATCCTTTTCGGCATTCCCGACGACAAGGCGGAGGTGACGCGCTACGCCATCGAGATCCCCTATCTGGGATCGCTGATATTGACCCATCAGATCGACGGCGAAGTGAAGGGGCTCAAGGAATGGCCGCGCGACGAGCGCCCCAACGCCCTAATCCCCTTCTTTACCTTCCGCATCATGGTCGGCCTTGGCTTCCTGATGCTCGGCGTTGGCCTCTGGTCCCTCTGGGCCCGCTTCCGCGGAACGCTCTACGAAAGCACCTGGCTGCAGCGCGCGGCGCTCGTAATGGGCCCGTCAGGCTACGTTGCCGTACTCGCCGGTTGGTACACCACTGAGGTCGGCCGCCAACCTTATACGATCTATGGGATACTCCGAACCGAGGACAGCCTCTCGCCCATTGCGGCCCCTGCCGTCGGCACCTCGCTCACAGCGTTTATCATCGTCTACTTCATCGTCTTCGGCGCCGGCGTCTTCTACATGCTGCGGCTGATGCGCAGGCCACCCGAGGGTGAGGATCACGAACTCGAAAAGGCACCCAACAGGGCCGCCGGCATCACCCCAGGCCCTGTTCAGGGCGCACCGATGGGAGATGGTCATGGTGCTTGATCTCGCTTTTGTCTGGGCAGGACTGATTGCCATCGCGGTGCTTGCCTACGTGATCCTCGACGGTTTCGACCTGGGTGTGGGTATTCTCTTCCCGCTGTTCCCCAGTCGCCGGGATCGTGACGTGATGACCAACTCGGTCGCGCCCGTGTGGGACGGCAACGAAACATGGCTCGTGCTGGGTGGCGGCGGCCTGATGGCGGTGTTCCCGGTCGTCTACGCGACGGTGCTGCCGGCTCTATATATGCCCATCATCCTGATGCTACTCGCTCTGGTCTTTCGTGGCGTGGCGTTCGAGTTCCGTTGGCGCACGACGCGCGGCAGCATTTACTGGGACGTTGGCTTCTTCGTCGGCTCACTGACGGCCGCCCTCATGCAGGGCGTCGCCCTGGGCGCCCTCGTAAAGGGTATCAAGATCGTCGACCGCAGCTATGCCGGCGGATGGTGGGACTGGCTGACCCCGTTCTCGGTTCTCACGGGCCTCGCGGTTGCCGTCGGCTACTCGCTGCTTGGGGCCACCTGGCTCAACCTCAAGACCCACGGCGACCTGCAGGCCCGCGCGCGGCGCATCGCCATGATCTCCGGCGTGGCTACACTGGCGCTCATCGGCATCGTGAGCCTCTGGACGCCCTTCATCAACCCGATCTACTTCGAGCGCTGGTTCGGCTGGCCCACCGCTTTCTTCTCGGCGTTCGTTCCTCTGCTCCTGGCGATCTGCGCCTTCGCGCTCTGGCACGGCCTGACGACGGACAAGCATCTCCAGCCCTTCCTGGCTGCGCTAGGACTGTTTGTTCTCAGTTACATCGGGATCGGGATTAGTTTCTTCCCCTACATCGTGCCCGGCGCCTTCACCATCTGGGAGGCGGCCGCACCGGACATGTCCCTGAGCTTCCTGCTCGTGGGCGCCTCCGTGCTCATCCCGATCATCCTGCTCTATACCGGGTATGCGTACTGGGTATTCCGCGGCAAGATCGACCCAGAGGAAGGCTACCACTGATGTCTGCGCGTCAGATCAGCAGCCGCCTGCTCTGGTTCATCGGTCTGTGGGCGGCCGGCGTCCTGACGGTGGCGATCGTGGGCTACGCGATCAAACTGGTGTTGGGGAGCTGATCGCTCCCCTCGCCCATCAGCCAGCGAAAAGCTCGCCGTAGAGCTGGACGGCCAGGTCCTGAGGTTCGCGTTCGCCGCCGGCCAGCACGATGTCGGGGCGCTCCGGCGCCTCGAACGGCGAGTCGATACCGGTAAAATTCTTGATCTCGCCGCGGCGCGCCCTGGCATAGAGGCCCTTCGGATCGCGCGACTCGCACACTTCTAGCGGCGTGTTGACGTAGACTTCCGTAAAGCGGATGTCCCCGGCGATCTCGCGCGCCAGGGCGCGTTCGTTCCGGAACGGGGAGATGAAGGACACTAGGACGATCAGCCCCGCGTCGGCCATCAGTCGCGCGACTTCGGCCACACGCCGGATATTCTCCACGCGATCCGCCTCGGTGAAGCCCAGATCCTTGTTGAGTCCGTGTCGGACGTTGTCGCCGTCGAGAATGTAGGCATGGCGTCCCTCGGCAGTCAGGCGCTTTTCGATGAGATTGGCAACCGACGACTTCCCTGACCCTGACAGGCCGGTGAACCAGACGACATGCGGCTCTTGGCCCTTGAGATCGGCGCGCACCTGCCGGTTCACGTCGAATTCCTGGTACGAAAGGTTCTGTGCCCGGCGCAGGCCGAAGTCGATCACTCCGGCCCCAAGGGTCGTGTTGGTCAGGCGATCGATGAGGATGAAGGCGCCAGTCTGGTTGTTGTCGGCATAGGGGTCGAACGCGATCGGCTTGTCCGTCGCGATCGTAACGGTGCCAACCTCGTTCAGCTCGAGCTTAGTCGCCGCCGTCCGCTCGAGCGTATTGACGTTCGTACGATACTTGATGCCCGTGATCGTGCCCGGAACGAGTTGCGAGCCGACCTTGATGAGATAGGACCGCCCGTGGAAAGCCGGCTCCTCCTGCATCCACACCACCCGCGCCTGGAACTGATTTGAATACTCCGGCGTCTCTCCGGGACGGGTCAGGACATCGCCGCGCGAAATGTCGACTTCCCTGTCGAGGACGAGCGTCACGGCCTGCCCCGGTACCGCCTGACGGAGATCCCCATCCATGGTGACGATCCGCGCCACCTTGGCTGGCTTGCGGGACGCCGCGACGAGCACGTCGTCGCCAACACTGACCGAGCCCGATGCCACGGTGCCGGAGAATCCCCGGAAATCGAGGCTGGCGCGATTAACCCACTGCACCGGGAAACGAAGTGCACCGGACGAACGGTCTTCGGCGACTTCGATCTCTTCGAGGTAGGGCACCAGTTGCGGGCCGCCATACCACGGGGTCGACGCGCTCGGCGCAATGATATTGTCGCCGCGCAGCGCGGAAACCGGAATGGCCTGGAAAGACGAAAAACCCAGCGGTTCGGCGAACCGCCGATAGTCGCTCTCGATCGCCGCGAACACGTCGGCGTCGTAGTCGACGAGATCGATCTTGTTCACCACCAGAACGACATGCTTCACCCCGATTAGGGAGAGAATGAAGCTGTGCCGGCGGGTCTGGGTTAGCAACCCTTTTCTGGCGTCCACCAGCAGCAGAGCGACATCGGCATTGGAGGCCCCGGTCGCCATGTTGCGCGTGTACTGCTCGTGGCCCGGCGTATCGGCAACGATGAACTTGCGCTTGTCGGTCGAGAAGAACCGATAGGCGACATCGATGGTGATCCCCTGCTCTCGCTCGGCCGTCAATCCATCTACCAGGAGAGAGAAATCGATGCCTTCCTCGCCGGTGGTGCGATTGCGGCTTTCCTTGCGCAGGGAGGCGAGCTGGTCGTCCAGTATAAGTTGGCTGTCGTAGAGGAGCCGCCCGATCAACGTGGATTTACCGTCGTCCACGCTGCCGCACGTGAGGACGCGCAGTAGGCCCTTGTCGGTCTGCTGCTGCAGCCAAAGGTCGATATCGGTATCCGGAGTGGCCACGGCCTGGGCAAGCGTACTCAACTTAGAAATAGCCTTCCTGCTTCTTCTTTTCCATCGAACCGGCCTGGTCGCTATCGATGAGGCGGCCTTCGCGCTCGGAGGTTCGGCTGGCCTGCATTTCCATGATGATCGAAGGAAGATCGGCCGCATCGGACCGGATGGCGCCAGTGAGCGGATAACAGCCGAGGGTTCGGAAGCGCACCGTCTCCTGTCGCGGCGTCTCGTCTTTGAGGAGCGGATAGCGCTCGTCATCGACCATGATCAGCGTGCCCGCACGCTCCACCACGGGACGTGGCCGGGCGAAATAAAGCGGCACGATGGGGATTTGCTCGGAATAGATGTAGGTCCAGATATCGAGCTCGGTCCAATTCGAGAGCGGGAAGACGCGCATGCTCTCGCCTGGCGCCAGTCGCGTATTGAACACGCGCCAAAGCTCCGGCCGCTGGTTCTTGGGGTCCCAGGCATGCTGTGCGTTACGATGCGAAAAGATACGCTCCTTGGCGCGCGACTTCTCCTCGTCGCGGCGGGCACCGCCAATGGCGGCGTCGTACTGTCCCGCTGATAGAGCCTGGCGCAGCGCCTGCGTCTTCATGATGTCCGTATAGCGCGCAGATCCGTGGTCGAACGGATTGATGTTGTTGGCCACCCCATCCGGATTGGTGTGCACAACGAGCTCGAATCCATGCTCTTCAGCCATCCGATCACGGAACGCGATCATCTCGCGGAACTTCCACGTCGTATCGATATGCAAGAGCGGAAACGGGATGCGGCTGGGGTAGAAGGCCTTGCGGGCTAGGTGCAGGAGGACCGAAGAATCCTTGCCGATCGAATACATCATGACCGGCCGCTCGAAACTCGCCGCGACCTCGCGGAAGATCTCGATGCTCTCAGACTCAAGAGCCTGAAGATGGGTGAGCCGGGCGGTGGAGACGGTCATCTGTCGATATTTTCCGGTTGCGCGCCGCATCGAAATACGCCCATTCCTACGACGTCACAAGGGCGGGCACACCCGCGGAAGTCCCGGCTTCCGACACGTTTGCGCAGATTTGACGGACAGCGACCATCACGTCACCCGCGACGCTGGTCGGTAGGGATGCCCACCGCCGCGAGGCGCGAACAAAGGAAAACTATTTCATGGCCGATACCGCCATCGTCTGGTTCCGCAACGATCTGCGCGTGCGCGACAACCCGGCCCTGACTGCCGCCATCGCCGAATCCGCTAACGTGGTGGCCCTCTTCGTGCACGAGACCGACAAGGCCCTCCGCCCGATCGGCTCCGCCGCCAGATGGTGGCTCCACCGCAGCCTGCGCGCTCTCGCTCAGGACCTGGCCTCTCTCGGCATCCCCTTGCTTGAGGCGCACGGCGAAGCCAAGGCGTCCGTCTTGCGTGTCCTGCGGGAACACGACGCTCGGGCGCTCTTCTGGAATCGCCGTTATGGACCGGCGGCCCGGCAAATCGATTCCGACATCAAGGCCGAGGCGAGCAAGCACGCCGAAAAGGTGCAATCCTTCTCCGCAACGCTGCTGACCGAACCCTGGGAGCTTACCACCGGCCAGGGCAAGCCTTATTCGGTCTTCACCCCATTCTGGAAGTCGCTGCAACAGCAGCACATCGCGACGCCTCTACCCATGCCCCGCGGCCGCAAGGGCCCGCTCGGACGCGCAGCCCCGGTTGACGCTGACTATCGAGAGCCCACCTGGGCCAGCAAATTCGCTCGCTTCTGGGATGTCGGCGAAGACGCGGCACGGGAGCGTCTGTCGGACTTCCTCGAAGACGAACTGCCTAACTACAGCGAGGGACGCGACATACCTGCAAGGCCCCTCACCTCGCGCCTCTCGCCCCACCTGCGGTTCGGCGAGATCTCGCCTCGCCAGATATGGCATTCGGCTGCAGCCCTGGCACAAAAGGAACACCGGCTGGCCGCCCAGGTCGACAAGTTCCTCTCCGAGCTCGCCTGGAGGGACTTTTCATATTCCCTTCTCTACCACCGGGAGGACATCGCCAACGTCCCCATGCAGGAAAAGTACGCGGGCATGCCCTGGCGGATCGACGATAGCCAGTTCGAGGCGTGGAAACACGGCCGCACCGGCATCCCGATCATCGATGCGGGCATGCGCCAGCTCTGGGCTTCGGGCTGGATGCACAATCGGGTCCGCATGCTCGTCGCCTCGTTCCTCGCCAAGAACCTCCTCATCGATTGGCGGGTCGGCGAGCAATGGTTCTGGGACTGCTTGGTAGATGCCGACGACGCCAACAATCCGGCGAGCTGGCAGTGGGTGGCAGGTTCAGGCGCGGACGCCGCGCCCTACTTCCGGATCTTCAACCCGGTTACGCAAGCCGAACGCTTTGACGCCGCCGGCCAATACGTCCGTGAATGGATGCCGGAGCTGGCGCAATTGCCCGACAAATGGATACACAATCCCGCCGCCGCTCCCGGCGACGTCCTGCGCGCAGCCAAGGTTGAACTAGGCGTCGTCTATCCGCGGCCGATCGTGGACCTCGGCCTGTCGCGGCAACGCGCCCTGGATGCCCTGAAGCAGCTTTAGGTCTTTGATTTTTCGTCCAAAGGCGCGTTTGTAGCCCTTCTTTCCTTCGCTGAGGGAACAAACGGAAAGCCATGGCTTTTAGAAGGCTTGGGCCTTGTTTGGCTCACCGGGCATCCTTACCATCCCACCGTTCAATTACGGCAAAGCCATATGACCAAGCACAAAGATCTGATCGCTGCCATCGGCAACACGCCGCTCATTCGTCTCAACCGCGTATCGGAAATGACCGGCTGTGAAATCTGGGGCAAGGCGGAGTTCCTCAATCCGGGTCAATCGGTCAAGGACCGGGCGGCGCTCTACATCATCCAGGACGCGGTTCGCCGTGGGGCGCTCCGCCCGGGCGGCACGATCGTCGAAGGAACCGCAGGCAACACCGGGATCGGATTGACGCTCGTCGCCAACGCCCTGGGCTACAAGTCAGTGATCGTGATCCCCGACACGCAAAGCCAAGAGAAAAAGGACGCGCTGCGCCTTTACGGCGCCGAACTGATCGAGGTTCCGGCCAAGCCCTATAAGAACCCGAACAATTACATCAAGGTGTCCGGGCGCCTCGCCGAGCAACTGGACAAGGAACTCAAGGGCGGCGCGATCTGGGCAAACCAGTTCGACAACGTAGCGAACCGCCAGGCCCACGTCGAAACCACGGGCCCCGAAATTTACGACGCCTTTGACGGCAAGCTTGACGGCTTCATCTGCGCGGTGGGATCCGGCGGCACGCTCGGCGGCGTCGCCATGGCCCTCAACGAGCGCGACCGGAACATCAAGATCGGCCTCGCAGATCCCGAAGGAGCAGCGCTCTACAGCTACTATACGTCAGGGGAACTCAAGTCCTCCGGCAACTCAATAACCGAAGGCATCGGCCAGGGCCGCATCACGGCCAACCTCACGAACCTCAAGGTCGACATGCCCTTCCAAATCCCCGACTCAGAGGCCCTACCCTACGTCTTCGACCTCCTCGAATACGAAGGGCTGTGCCTGGGCGGATCGAGCGCCATCAATATTGCCGGGGCGGTGCGGATGGCCCGTGAACTGGGCCCGGGCAAGACCATCGTCACGGTCCTGTGCGACTACGGCAATCGCTATCAGTCCAAGCTCTTCAACCCCGCATTCCTGCGGGCGAAGGACCTGCCGGTCCCCGCATGGCTTGAACGCGAACCCACAATCGACATAGCCACGGTATTCGAACCGGTCGAAGCATAATGAGCGGAGCGCCGTTCGCGGTTCTCTTCGAGCACCTCGATATCGTCGCCTGGTTCCTGGCCGCCAACTTCCTGTTGGCGGCCATTTGCGCGATCCGCGAGGTGATGAACTCGCGCACTTCGCAGGGTTCGATCGCGTGGCTGCTGTCCCTGGTCATGCTGCCGTTTCCAACGGCCTTTCTTTACCTCATCTTCGGCTGGAAGCTCTTCGACGACTACACGACCGTCCAGACCCACAGCGGTCGCCGCGCTCGCGCCGAGCGCGCGGCGCAACTCAACATCACGGACCCGCTGACAACCGAGCAATGGCCGGTGCTCGCCAACGTGGCGCAGATGCCCTTCCTGAGCGGCAACCGCGCCGAGTTGCTGATCGACGGGCAGGCCACGTTCGACTCGATCTTCGCCGGCATACGGCGCGCCCGAGATTACATCCTGATCCAGTTCTACATCATTCGCGATGACAGGCTGGGCCAGCAACTGGCCGACCTACTGGTAGAGCGCGCTAGCGCCGGGGTCGCCGTGCGCATCATCTATGATGATGTCGGCAGCAACAGCCTCCCCATCCGCTACGTCCAGCGCCTCCGCGACGCGGGCGTACATGTGGCCACCTTCAACCAGCGCCATCCGTTCCTTCGCATCTACGGCCCAACCCGCATCAACTATCGCAGCCACAGGAAGGTGGTCTGCGTCGATGGCAAGGAGGCCTGGGTCGGCGGGCACAACGTGGGTGTCGAGTACCTCGGCGAGGACCCGCGTTTCGGCCACTGGCGCGACACCCACGTCCACGTTGCCGGACCTGCTGCGCTGGCCGTGGGCCTGGTTTTCCGGGAGGACTGGGAATGGGCGACCGGCCAGCGTCTGCCCGCAGCCCTGCCCGACCATGTCGATACGCCTGGCGACCAGCCTGTCCTCGTGATGCCCACGGGCCCCGCCGACAAGCTCGAGGGATGTGCGATCGCCTTCACCGAGGTGATTTCGAGGGCGCGCCGGCGCCTCTGGATCGTCAGCCCGTATTTCGTACCGGATCTCGATGTTCAGACCGCTCTTTACGCGGCGGCCCTGCGCGGCGTCGATGTCCGTGTCCTGCTGCCAAAGAAGCCCGATCATCTCTTGGTCTGGCTCGCTAGCAACTCGCACGCCGACGCCATGGTCGGGCACGGCATCTCCGTCTATCGCTATCTCGCCGGCTTCCTCCATGAGAAGGTCATCCTGGTGGACGACGAGATTGCGGGCGTCGGGACGGTGAACTTCGACAACCGCTCCTTCGCGATCAACTTTGAGTGTACCTTGTGGTTCACGCACCCCGACATGATCGCCGCAGTCGACAGGATGCTTGACGCCGACTTCGCCGCGTCGCACCAAACCAAGCCCGAGGACGTCCGCAACAAGCCCTGGATCCAGCGTTTCATCGGCCAGGCGGCGAGGCTGTTATCCCCGATTCTATGACTGGACGATCGAGATGACCCAATTCCTGTTCCGCGACGACGCCTACCTCAAGTCGGCTGAGGCCGTCGTGACCGAGGTCACGCCGGAGGGCGGGTTCACACTCGATCGCACGATCTTCTACGCCACCTCCGGCGGCCAGCCGGGCGATAACGGACACCTCGACCGCCCGGACGGATCGCGCATCGACATCGCCACCACCATCCATCCCGAGGGCGACAAGACGCGCATCCTCCACGTCCCTGCCGAAGGGCAACCCGCGTTGCAGGTAGGCGAGCCCGTTCACATCGCCCTTGACTGGGAGCGGCGCTACCGATTGATGCGGATGCATACCGCGCTGCACCTGCTCTCGGTCGCCTTCCCCTTCCCCGTCACCGGGGGATCGGTTGGCTCCGACAAGGGACGCCTGGATTTTGACATGCCTGAAGTCCCCGCCGACCTCGAGGCGATCGAGGCCCGGCTCAACGCTTTCGTTTCGGCCAACCATCCGGTCACCACCGAATGGATTACAGACGAGGAGATGGCGGCAAACCCCGGCCTCATCAAGACCATGAACGTTAAACCGCCCATGGGTCAGGGCCGCGTTCGCCTGGTTCGCATCGGCGATGTCGACCTGCAGCCATGCGGCGGCACCCATGTGGCCGCGACTGGCGAGATCGGTCCGTTGAAACTGGGCAAGATCGAGAAGAAGGGCTCGATCAACCGCCGGGTCAGCCTGCTCTTCGCCTGAGGGTCAGCGCACCGGCGGTGCGTAGAGCAGGCCGCCGTTGGTCCAAAGCGAGTTCTGTCCGCGCGAAAGCGACGCCCCCGTCTGGGGACCGAAGTTCCGCTCGTAGAGCTCCGAATAATTGCCAACCGCCGCGATGACGCGTGACATGAACTTGGGGTCGAGGCCAAGCGGTGTCCCGAAGTCCCCCTCCAGCCCCAGCAACCGCTTGATGGCGGGATTGTTGACGGTGGACATGGATTCGATGTTGCGCGAGGTAATGCCCAACTCTTCCGCCTCGATGATCGCGAACATGGTCCAGCGTACGAGCTCGAACCACTGGTCGTCGCCCTCGCGCACCACCGGCCCGATCATCTCCTTGGTAATGCGTTCGGGCAGGATGCGGTGGGTGGCAGGCTCCGGCAGGCTTCGGCGAATGGCATTGAGCCACCGGGCCGGTGCGGCCACGGCCTGGCATAGTCCCGAACGATAGGCGACGCCAAGATCCTCGAGATCCTGATAGAGGACCTCCGAATAACTCGCCTGGTTCTCGAAGAAGAAGTCCCGCACCGCGATCTGCTCGTCGCTGCCATCGATAAGGCAAACGCTGACGCCATCGAGTTCGTAAGCCGAAACTGCGCCAAGGCTCTGCGGCACCATGAAGGCTTCGCCGTCAAAGAACATCGTCGTGACGTAGCTGGCGCCGAACCCCGTATCGCGCTTGAGCGTCCAGGGCGCATTGCGCGACAGCATGTCGATTTCCCCGGTCTGAAGTTGGGCAAAGCGGCTGTCGCCGCCGAGCGCACGGAACTCGACCTTGTTGGGGTCGTTAAAAACCGCTGCAGCCACCGCTCGGCACAGGTCGACGTCGAACCCGGACCAGGCCCCATCATTCATCTGGGCAAACCCGGGTAACGAACGGCTGGCAGCGCAGATGAGGTGGCCGCGTTCACGCACGGTCTTGAGGGTAGGACCAGGATCGGCGGCAATTGCCAGACCAACCATCGACGCCGATAGCAACAGCGCGCCAAACAGGCGCGCTATGGCAATCCTCAGCTTTGTCCACACTCGAACCAAACAACGTCGGCCGATGGCCGCTCCTGACTTTCCGGCCATATTGGCACGGAGGTCCGGTGGGTCAAGGCGTAACGCCCTGGTCCCCACCGCCATTTGGTCCGTTTTACCCGCTAATGCAGGATCTGGCTCAGGAAGAGCTTGGTGCGCTCGTGCTGCGGATTGGAGAAGAACGCTTCGGGTTCATTCTGCTCGATGATTTGGCCCTGATCCATGAAGATGACCCGGTTCGCCACCTGCCGGGCAAAGCCCATCTCATGGGTGACACAGAGCATCGTCATGCCATCTTCGGCCAGCCCGACCATTACCTCGAGCACTTCCTTGATCATTTCCGGATCGAGCGCCGACGTCGGCTCGTCGAAGAGCATGATCTTGGGGTTCATGCACAGGGAGCGGGCGATCGCCACGCGCTGCTGCTGCCCGCCGGACAATTGCCCGGGGAACTTGTTGGCCTGCTCGGGAATCTTCACCCGCTCGAGATAGTGCATGGCGGTTTCCTCGGCCTGGGCCTTGGGAATGCCGCGCACCCAGATGGGAGCGAGAGTCAGGTTCTGCATGATGGTCAGGTGCGGGAAGAGGTTGAAGTGCTGGAACACCATACCCACCTCGCGCCGCACTTCATCGACGCGCTTGAGATCGGAGGTCAGTTCCACTCCGTTGACGATCACCTGCCCCGTCTGATGCTCCTCGAGGCGATTGATGCACCGGATGAGCGTCGACTTGCCCGACCCGGAGGGGCCGGCGATGACGATCCGCTCGCCTCGCATCACCTTAAGGTTGATGTCGCGCAGGACGTGGAACTCGCCGAACCATTTGTTCATGCCGATGATTTCGACCGCCACGTCCGTGTCGGACACGCTCATGTGGCTGCGATCGACCGGCTTTTCGACGGTCGTTTCGGAAAGGGACATGGGCTTTACCTCTTATGACCCGTGTCGAGCCGCCGCTCCATGTACTGGGAGTAGCGTGACATCGAGAAACAGAAAATCCAGAAGACGAAGGCGGCAAACACGTAGCCGGTGACGGCTTGTGTCGGAGACCCCCACTCGGTCAGCGAAGTCGAGGACTGCACGGCGCGCAGCAGGTCGAACAGGCCAACGATGTAGACGAGCGACGTATCCTTGAACAGGGCAATGAAGTTGTTCACGATCCCCGGGATCACGTGCTTGAGCGCCTGCGGCAGGATGATCAAACCCATCCGCTTCCAGTAGCTCAGGCCCAGGGCCGAGGCGGCTTCGGTTTGCCCGCGGGGAATGGCCTGAAGACCACCGCGCACGGTCTCGGCCAGATATGCCGAGGCGAAGAGCGTCACGCCCACCAGGGCCCGCAGCAGCTTATCGATGCTGGTGCCGACGGGCAGGAAAAGCGGCAGCATGACCGAAGCCATGAACAGCACCGTAATCAACGGCACAGCGCGCCACAACTCGATGAAGCAGACGCAGAGCGTCTTGATGATCGGCAGCTTCGATTGCCGCCCCAGGGCCAGCAGGATGCCGATGGGGATCGAGCAGGTAATTCCCACGATCGAGATGATGAGGGTGATCATCAGGCCACCCCACTTCTCCGTGGTGACCAAGGGCAGCCCGAACACGCCGCCGGTGAGCAGGTAGAAGCTCACGACTGGCAGCACGATGAAGAAGAGAGCGGCGTTGGTCCGCTTGAACGGCAGCCCGGGCCAGAGCAGCGGCACGAGCAGCAGCGCGGTTAGGGCAAAGACCAAGATCGGTCGCCAGTACTCTTCCTGCGGGTAGAAGCCGAACATGAAGAAGTCGAAACGGTCGGCGATATAGATCCAGCAGGCACCGACGTTCTCGAAACGGCAGGCCCCGCCCTTCAATCCCTCTGGATCGGAAAACACGGCATTGCCGATGAAGAAGTTGTAGAGCCCCGGGATGATCCACAGCACGAAGGCGACTGCGACCACGGTCAGGATGACATCGGACGGCGAGGCAAAGAGGTGCTTGCGCGCCCAGGCGATGGCGCCGAGGCCCTGGCTGGGTGGGCGTTCGGGCGCCAGGATTTCGGCGCGGACAAAGGTGGTATCGCTCATGGCCTCATCTCTCCACCAGCGCGACGCGCGCGTTGTACCAGTTCATGATCGCCGAGGTTGTAAGCGAAAGCGTGAGGTAGACCGCCATGGTCAGTGCAATCACCTCCACGGCGCGCCCCGTCTGGTTGAGCGTCGTTCCCGTGAAGACGTTGACCAGCTCCGGGAAGCCGATAGCGGCGCCGAGAGACGAGTTCTTGGTGAGATTGAGGTACTGGCTTGTCAGCGGAGGAATGATCACCCGCATCGCTTGTGGAATGACCACCAGCCGCAGCCGGTCGTTGTCACGCAACCCCAATGCCTCGGCGGCTTCCGTCTGGCCGCGATTTACAGCCAGGATGCCGGCACGCACGATCTCGGCGATGAAGGCGGCCGTATAGATCGAAAGCCCGAAGACCAGCGCCACGAACTCGGGCGGCAGCTCGATGCCCCCCACATAGTTGAATCCCTTGAGGACCGGAGAATCCCAATCGAGGTGAGCGCCACTGACGAACCAAACGATCGTCGGCAGGACGATGAAGACGCCGAGGAAGGTCAGGAACACCGGAAAGCGCTCGCCGGTCGCCTCCATGCGCTTGCGGGCCCATCCGCGCAGCACCAGCCCGAAGACGACGGCGATAAGGGCAGCGATGATCACCCACCAGAAGCGGGCATCGGGCAGTGGCTGGGGAACCCACAGGCCGCGCTGGTTGAGCACAAAAACATCGAAAAAGACGTGGCTCTGCTTGACCGCCGGCATCGTCTTGAGCACGGCGAAATACCAGAAGAAGAGCTGCAGCAGCAGCGGGATGTTGCGCACGACCTCGATGTAGATCGTCGCCATTCGTGCGATGATCCAGTTCGACGAGAGGCGTGCTATGCCCAGCACGAAGCCGATAACTGTGGCGAAGAATATGCCGATCACCGACACCAGCAGCGTGTTGGTGATGCCGACCAGGAACGCCTCCCAGTAGTAGGAGGCCCGATCGAACGGAAAGAGCGAGAAACTGACGTTGAAACCCGAGGTCTTCCAGAGGAAGTCGAAGCCCATCGTCTTGTTCTGGGCCGTCAGGTTCGCGACGGTGTTCTGGATGATCCAGAGGAAGAAGGCGATCACAGCGACGGTGACCACCACCTGGTAGAAGTAGCCGCGATAGCGCGGGTCGTTTAGAAGGTGTGTGCGAGGCGGATCGCTCCGCAGGGGCTCGATAGCAGCCATAGGCGCAAATGTCCTCTCTCGTCGGAATCGCGACAAGCGACGGGTAATTGTCCCATCAGACGCAAGAGCCCGGCCCCTCTAGGCGAGGGGCCGGGCCCAATTGCCGACTAGCGGATCGGAGGGGCGTACTGGATGCCGCCATCCTTCCAGAGAGCGTTCAGGCCGCGAGCGAGCCCGATCGGCGTATCGGGACCGACGTTGCGGTTGAACGATTCCCCGTAGTTGCCGATATTCTTGATGATCTGGTAGGCCCAGTCCTTGGTCAGGCCGATTGGCGTACCGAAGTCGCCTTCCACGCCGAGCAGGCGCTTGATCGACGGATTGTCCGAACCTAGCATTTCATCGACATTGGCCTGCGTGACGCCGAGTTCTTCGGCCTCGAGCAGAGCAAAATAGGTCCAGCGGTTGATATTGAACCAGAGGTCGTCACCCTGGCGCACCACCGGCCCAAGGGGTTCCTTGGAGATGATCTCGGGCAGGATGATGTAGTCGTCCGGGTTTGCGAACTTGGAGCGTTCGGCGGCAAGCGCCGAAGAGTCCGTCGTATAGACGTCGCAGCGGCCATCTTCGAAGGCCTTGACCACTTCGTCCTGGTCCACGAACACGATCGGTTTGTACTCGAGATTGTTGGTCGAGAAGAAGTCGGCCGCATTCAGTTCGGTCGTGGTGCCGGACTCGATGCAGATATTGGCGCCAGACAGGTCCAGGGCCGAGGCGATTCCATCGGCCTTTCGGACCATGAAGCCCTGGCCGTCGTAGAACATCGTGCCGATGAACTTGATGCCCAGTTGCGTGTCGCGGCTCATGGTCCAGGTCGTGGTGCGCGACAGGATATCGATTTCACCAGAGGACAGAGCCGTGAAACGCTCTTGGGAGGTCAGCGGTGTGTAACGAACCTTGGACGGATCGTTGAAGATGGCAGAGGCCACTGCGCGGCAGAAATCGACTTCCAGCCCGCTCCAGTTGTTGTTTGCGTCCGGCGCAGAAAAACCTGCAACGCCCCCGGTCACGCCGCATTGCACGTAACCCTTTGCCTTGACGTCGGAAAGAGTATCCGCATAGGCGGCAGTAGCCGTAACGCTTAGTACGGCCGCTACGGCGGCCGATACGATGTGTTTATGCATCTTTTTGCCTTTGTTTCCTGACCCTGTTCTTACCGTCAGAGCGGACGTTTTGCCCCATCCGCTCCTGTACGCACTGTCCACCTTTGAGGTTGGTTCAGATGCTGATAAGTATCGAAGAGGCATTTTCTGACCGCGTCAAGCGGAATGGCCGCTTTTGGACACACAAAGTGAGCAAACAACACTCACTTGGTGTGAGTGTCTTTTTTTTGTGCAGGAGTTCCCCGGTGATCCGGAAGACTGACAGCGCCTCCCCTAGCCCGGAAACCGTTGAAACCATTCTCACTCACGCAGGCCGACACCCCGACGACCACTTCGGGTTCGTCAACACCCCGGTTTTCCGCGGCTCTACTGTTCTGTTCAAAAATCTGGCGGCCCTGGAGACCGAGCAGCAGCCCTACGTCTACGGACGCGCCGGCAACCCCACGACTCGCCAGGTGGAAGAGCTCATCACCGAGCTCGAAGGTGCCTACGACACCCAGCTCGTGCCCTCCGGATTGGCCGCCATCACCGTCGCGCTGCTGAGCTGCCTTTCGACCGGTGATGAAGTTTTGATCACCGACAGCGCCTACAACCCGACGCGAAACTTCGCCCTGCAGTTCCTCGACCGCATGGGGATCACCCACCGATTCTACGATCCGCGCATCGGAGCGGGAATCGCCGATCTGATCGGCGAGAACACCAAGGCAATCTTCACCGAAAGCCCTGGCTCCATCACCTTCGAGATCCAGGATTTGCCGGCCATCGTTGCCGCGGCCAAGCCTCGGGGCGTCAAGGTACTGATCGACAACACCTGGGCGACCCCCCTCTTCCACTCTCCTCTCAAGCTTGGCGCCGATATCGTCATCCACACCGCCACCAAGATGTTCGTGGGGCATTCCGATGCCTTTGGGGGCACCATTTCGACCACCGCCGAGGCATGGCCGGATGTGGCCAAGACCCGCGCCCTTCTTGGCTTCTTCACCGGCGGTGACGAAGCCTTCCTCATCGCCCGCGGCCTGCGCACACTGGCGGTGCGCATGAAGGAGCATGAGCAGCGCGCCGTCGAGATGGCGACCTGGCTCGAAGGCCATCCCGCCGTTAGGCGCGTCATCCATCCGGCGCTGGAAAGCCACCCGGACCACGCTATCTTCAAGCGCGATTTCACCGGCTCCGGCAGCCTCTTCGCTGCCATCCTGCATCCCCAGCCGCACGAGAACCTGGCGGCATTCGTGGACAATATGGAGCTCTTCGGCATGGGCTATTCATGGGGCGGCTACGAAAGCCTGTGCATCCCGAGTAACCCCACCAAGATTCGGACGGCCACGACCTGGACCGAAGACGGCACGCTGATCCGCCTTCACATCGGCTTTGAGGGCATGAGCGACCTCAAGCGCGATCTCGAGGCGGGGCTCGACCGTTACCTCGGCAAGCGCTGAGGTGGTGGCAGCCCCGCGACCCGTCTGATGGCCATGAGCCGGCGCGGCGCGATCGCGCCGTTCTCGGCGATCGTGAACACCCACCGGCGCCGTGCAAAGAAGTAGCGCACTGCATAGGCGCCAAGCGTGCCCATGACCATGCCACCCAGCACGTCGGTCGGATAGTGCATCCCGACCACGACCCGCGAGACGCCGACAGCGAGGGCCAGCACTATCGCCGGCCAGAACAGGCGCGGCCAGAGAAAGCCGACCACGAACGCGAAGGCAAAGATCGTCGTCGAGTGCCCGGACGGAAAGCTCTGGAACTGCCAGTCCGCTGTGAAATTGTGGAACGCCAGCGGCCCGTTTTCGTCGAACACCACCGGTCTTGCCCGGCCGATGATGCGCTTGAGGATATTGGTGGCAAGCCCCGGCAGCGCCACGCCTGCAAAGACGAAGGCCCACAGCCCCGCCATTTGCCGCGCAGCCAGCTTCTGAGGACGTTCGCGCAAGGCAAGCGACATCGCCCCGAAGATGATGAAGAGGGCAAGCGAGGGCACCAGCACCCACTCGGAGAGCCCGAGACCGGTGAGACCGGCAAAGACGCCGGCATAGGGCTGCGGCCAGGCCTGCAGGCTTTCCGACACCAGATGGTCAAGCGGCGCCAGGAAGGCGATCAGCGCGACGAATGCAACGGCGAAATACGGCCAGTTGCGACGATTGAGCCCCAACGGCAATGGCTTGGACAGGTCGGTCATGGCCAGGATCAAAGCTATTTTGGATCGCGCGTCAACCGCCCTTGCCCTTTGCCCCAAGACCCTGTAACCGGATGGCACGATGTGCGGGGTATAGCTCAGCCTGGTAGAGCACCGGTTTTGGGAACCGGGGGTCGAGTGTTCGAATCACTCTGCCCCGACCATCGCGTTTCATTTGTCGAGGAACAGATGACGGCACGTATTTACCGCCCTGCCCCCAACGCCATGCAATCGGGGCGCGGAAAGTCCAAGCAGTGGGTGCTGGTGTTTGAGCCGGCAAGCCCGCGCGAAATCGAACCGCTCATGGGCTACACGTCCTCCGGCGATACGCGCACCCAGGTGCGTCTGGAGTTCGACACCCTCGAACTCGCCGAGGCCTACGCCCACCGCAATGGCATTGCCTACACCGTTCAGCCGGCGCACCAGGCAACGCCCAAGCGCAACAGTTACCCGGACAACTTCCGCTCCGACCGCAAGACGCCCTGGACGCATTGAGCGTCAGTCCCTTGCTTTAGATGACAAGCGCCGCGCATCCCGCGGCGCTTTTGTTTTGTCCCCTCGTTCATTGCGCCCTTGCCGCCCACGCGTGAGCCGATAAGGTGCAGCCAGTGGCTTTGCTTGGGGGAGAAAGCGCAAATGAACAAATGGCTTAGCGCAAGGGTTGCGCTCGTTGCAGCCTGTATGTGGGTGCTGTTCTCGGCAACGGCTTTCGCACTGCCTGCAATGTGGTTGGCCCACAAGGGCGATATCCGAATCTGGCTGTTCGGTTCAGTCCATCTGCTCCCGCCCGGCATCGAATGGCGCTCCGAGATCCTCGAGTCGGCGCTGCAAAACGCCGACGCCGTATACTTCGAGGCCATAGTTGATCTGGAAGATCCAGGAGCGGACGCCAGGGAGGCTATGGGCAAATACCTGGTCCCGAGCGGATCGCGGTTGCTCGACCTCCTCACGCCCGAAGAACGGGAACTGGTAGCCTGGGCGGCCAAGGAAGTTGGCGCCCCCGTGTCCGGCCTGAATATCTTCAGGCCTTGGGTCGCGGCGGAAGTTCTCACCACGTTCCTCGCCGCCCGACAGGGTTTTGATTTCGCTGCTGGCGTTGATGTCACCCTGCAGGGCGAAGTCTCGCGGAACAAGCTTCGGGCATTCGAGACGCTGGCAGACCAGTTCGCGTTTTTCGACGAGATACCCGACGACCAGCAGATCGCCTATCTTCTGAGTACCGCCAAGGGCATTCAGAAGACCCCCGACGCGCTCAAGGCAATCGTCGCCAACTGGGCCGCGGGCAAACCTGAAGAAATCGCCCACAATGTCGCGGACGATTTGGGGACGGGCGGAAGCACGGATGACATACTGCTCCATCGCCGTAACGCTCGCTGGCTTGAGGAGCTGAAGACTCTGCTCGGCGAGCCCGGCGACACCTTGGTCGTGGTCGGCGCCGCCCATCTCGCAGGGGACGGCAGCCTGTTGGACCTCCTGGAGGCAGAAGGTCTCACCATCGAGCGCGTGCAATAGAATTATGCGAAACGGCCGCGCACGTGGCGCGACCGTTAGCGTCAGGAATGGTCCGGATCAAACGTCCGACAGTTTCGTCCACTTGCCGTCGTTCTTGCTCGACTGCACCGCGGCAGTAATGAACTCCATGCCTTCCACGCCATCGGCCAGGCTCGGCAGAATACCAGCATAGGCCTTGCCATTGCCGCGGATCACCTCGGCGAACTGGCTGTAAAGCGTGGCAAACGCCTCGAGATAGCCCTCCGGGTGGCCGCCAGGGATGCGGACGTTCATGGCCGGCGCCACGTTCCCCGCGATCGAGCCGCCGCGCGTCAGCAACTGCCGGGGCTTGCCGAACTCGGCGTACCACATCTCGTTAGGGTTGGCCTGCACCCACTCGATACTACCCTTCTCCCCATAGACGCGCAGCTTGAGACCGTTCTCGTGTCCCACGGCCACCTGGCTCGCCCACAGCATGCCGCGGGCGCCGCCCTGGAAGCGCAGCAGGATCTGCACGTTGTCGTCGAGCTTGCGACCTTTGACGAAGCTCGTGAGGTCGGCAGAAAGCGCATCGAGCTTAAGTCCGGTCACGAAGCGGGCGAGGTTGTAGGCATGGGTGCCGATGTCGCCGATTGCTCCGCCGGCGCCCGAGCGCTTGGGGTCCGTGCGCCAATCCGCCTGCTTGGAGGATACTGCCTCCGTCAGCCAGTCCTGCGGGTACTCGACCTGGACGATACGGATCTTGCCGAGGGCACCCGACTTCACCAACTCACGCGCCTGCCGCACCAGCGGATAGCCCGTGTAGTTGTGGGTCAGGAGGAACTTCGCACCCTTCTTGGGCTTGATTGTCGCCAGTGCCCGCGCGTCTTCCAGAGTCGAGGTCAGCGGCTTGTCGCAGATCACATGGATGCCCGCTTCGAGGAAGGTCTTGGCCGGGCCGAAATGCATGTGATTGGGCGTGACGATCGAGACGGCCTGGATGCCGTCCTTACGAGCAGCCTCCTTGGCGGCCATCTCTTCGTAGCTCGTATAGATGCGGTCTTCGGCCAGGCGCAGGTTCTTGCCCGATTCAATCGCCACATCAGGGCGCGATGACAAGGCACCCGCCACCAGTTCGTAGTCATCGTCCAGGCGGGCGGCAATGCGGTGAACGTAGCCGATAAAGGCTCCCGTCCCGCCCCCAACCATACCCAGACGAATGCGTGGTTCGCCGTTCTCTGCCATGTTTCCCTCCTAAAGGCCCAACAGCTTGCGGTTGGCCGCCCTGTCGGTGCCGGCGCCCGCAAAGTCGTCGAAGGCCTTTTCTGTCACATTGATGATATGTGCGGCAATGAACGGTGCGCCCTCGGCGGCACCCTGCTCGGGGCTCTTGATGGCGCATTCCCATTCGAGCACCGCCCAGCCGGCAAAGTCGTACTGGGAGAGCTTTGAGAACACCGCTCCGAAATCGACCTGGCCATCGCCCAGCGAACGGAAGCGCCCTGCCCGGTTGACCCAGCTTTGGAAGCCGCCATAGACGCCCTGCCGGCCGGTCGGATTGAACTCGGCATCCTTGACGTGGAACATCTTGATCCGCTCGTGGTAGATGTCGATGTAGTCCAGGTAGTTGAGCTGCTGCAGCACGAAGTGGCTGGGATCGTAAAGCAGATTGGCGCGCGGATGGTTGTTCACGCGCTCAAGGAACATCTCGTAAGTAACGCCGTCGTGCAGATCCTCGCTCGGATGGATTTCATAGCAGACATCCACTCCCACTTCATCGAACGCATTGAGAATTGGCGTCCAGCGGCGCGCCAGTTCATCGAACGCCTCTTCGACCAGCCCTGCCGGGCGCTGTGGAAACGGATAGAGATATGGCCAGGCCAGCGCGCCCGAGAAAGTGGCGTGCTCGGTCAGACCAAGGTTCTGCGAGGCTTTTGCGGCGTGCAGCAGCGTTTGCACCGCCCATTCCTGGCGCGCCTTGGGGTTATTGTGCACCGAGGCCGGAGCGAAGCCGTCGAACAGCGTATCGTAAGCAGGATGGACCGCTACGAGCTGGCCCTGCAGGTGCGTTGAGAGTTCGGTGATCTTGAGGCCATGCTTTTCGACGGTCCCGCGAATCTCGTCGGCATACGCCTTCGAATTGGCCGCCTTCTCGACATCGATGAAGCTCGATACCCAGGTCGGTATCTGCACGCCCTTGTAACCCAGTTCCGCTGCCCAGCCGCAAATCGCGTCGAGCGAATTGAACGGCGCAGCATCGCCGGCGAATTGCGCCAGGAATATCCCCGGCCCCTTGATCGTCCGCATCCTAATCCTCCCTCGTGGCACGTACATCAAGGCTTCGGCCAAGTGTACGCGTGCCTATCAATGAGAACAGCCGGCGGTGATTTCCGCCAGCCGATTGTTGTTGTTCCGGCAATTTTCGCGCCCCCTTAGGGGAATTCGTCATGCCTTGAGCAGAAGCCTGGCTTCGTCCGGCCCGAGCGCCGCGGGACGCTCGCAATAGGTCGAAAGCGTCACCACTTTCCCTGTCTCGCCAGCCTCGAGGATCGAAAGCATCACGTCCACGGCATGGAGGGCCACGTCTAGCCCGCAGCGTGCCTGCTTGCCGGTTTCGATGGTAGCCATCATGTCGGCCAGCCCGGCGGCGCGATAGTTGGCGAAAGTCGGACCGTTCGGGCGCTCCCAATTGGGCTTTCCGAGCGGATGATCCCAGGGCGCCACCGTTTCCTTGACACCTTCCTTGTCCGCAATGATGAGATCGCCCGAGAAGAAGTTCGGGTCAGGCACGTAGAGCGAGCCTTCGGTGCCGTAGAGCTCAATATTGTGGTGGCCGTGGCTGAATACGTCCCAGCTCGCGCCCAACGTGATGATCGCGCCGTTGTGGAACTCCAGCACGGCATGAATGGTCGTGGGCGTACCAACCTTGATCCTGGTCCCACGCAAGGGCGAATCCGGGGTGGTGATCGTGCGCTCGGCATTTGCCGAACCTGTAAAGGCCGTAACGCGCTTGATCGGGCCAACGAGGCTGATGAGGTCGGTGATGTAGTACGGCCCCAGGTCGAGGATCGGGCCGCCGCCGGGCTGGAAGAAGAAATCCGGGTTCGGATGCCAATGTTCCATGCCCCGGCTCAGCACGTGCGTGGTGCCCGAAGCGATGCGCCCCACCTTGCCGCTGTCAATGATCTGGCGTGCCTGCTGATGGACGCCCCCCAGGAACGTATCGGGAGCAGAACCCACCTTGAGGCCCCGTTCGTCGGCCAGCTTCTTGAGCTGCTTGCCATCCTCGACGGAGAGGACGAAAGGTTTCTCCGAATAGGCGTGCTTACCCGCCGAAACGATATTCTTGGAAACCGAGTAGTGCGCCGCCGGAACCGTCAGGTTCACGATGACGTCGATTTCGCTGTTCTTGAGGAGTTCGTCGGGCGTCTGCGCCTGGACGTGGAAGGCATCCGCCTGGCGTTTCGCCGCCTCCGGCATGATGTCGGCGATGGCCCGGACGTCGAGGTTACGGAAGAGCGGCGCCAGCTTGAGATAGGCCGTCGAGATATTGCCGGCACCCATGATGCCGACGCCATATACCTTGCTCATCGGATCACGCCCACTTGCTGGCGGTTGCGATCGAGCGCGACGCGAAACGCTCGATATCGGAAGGATTATCGTGCTCGGCCACGAAATACTGCGCGGCCGTACGCGCCTTCACTTCCTTGATGAGGTTGTCCCAGCCGAGCGTGCCGAAGCCAACGTCCGCCCAGCCATCTTCATTGGCGTTCTCGCCTGCCGGCGCGATATCCTTGACGTGAACGGCGGTGATGCGCTTGCCGTACTTGTCGAACCAGGCGATAGGATCGGCCTTGCCGCGCACGATCCAGGCGACATCGGCCTCCCACTCCAGATTGGGGGCAGTCTCCAAAATCAGGTCGATGGGCAGGTGGCCGTTGGTGGTAGCGACGAACTCGAAGTCGTGGTTGTGCCAGCCGAATCCGTAACCTTCCCTGTTGAACACCTCGCCCAGCTTGCCGAGCGTCTCGGCCAACTCGATCCACTTGGAATCGTCTGCGCTACGATCTTGGGGCGCCAGGTAGGGGCAGAATATCTTCTTGACGCCGAGCTTCTCGGCAATCCTGAGCGCGTTGGACGTATCCTTGAGCTGGTCGAGTCCGAAATGGCCCGTCGGATGGGCCAGGCCATGCGCTTTCAGGCTCGCCGCGAGGCCGTCGACATCGGCGTAAAGACCGCCAAAACCTTCAACCTGCGTGTAGCCAAGGCGCTTGACCATGGCGAGGTTGTTCTCCAGCGGCGGGAAGTTGCGCGCACTGTAAAGCTGGAACGAGAAGTCCTTCATAACTGCCTCTTTGCGAAAGAACCGCGTGACCGGAGGGGAATGCACGCGGAGGTAACCTCAGGGGACGAGCGTCGTCATCTCGCACGGGCAGAAGAAACGCTCGTATGGTAAGAAGCGGCGGCCGCCGGTCGGCGCCTGTCGCGTGGGGGGCAAGCACAGACGCCCGCGGCGGCGGAGCGCCTGTGCCCTTGCCCCCAAACTAGATGCGTTCGCCGCTCTCGGCGTCGAACAGCGACCCGCGGGCGGGATCGAAGCCGATCGTCACCTTCTGTCCGGAGTGCAGCTCGACCTCCGCGGCGGCCCTGAACGTCACCGACTGGCCGCCGAGCTTCGTCCAGGCGATCGTGTCCGCGCCCATCGGCTCAACCAGCTCGATATCGACTTCCGTGCTGAACGGCAGAGCCCGGGCGGCCTCCCCGACGGTTACATGCTCAGGACGGATGCCCAGAACAGCCTTGCCCGTCCTCACAGTGCCATCTTCCCAGCCGTAGCCGCTGAGAGAAATCTTGGTGCCGCCGGTCTCGAAGGTGCCGTCGCTATCGACCTGACCGTTGAGGAAGTTCATCGACGGGCTGCCGATGAACCCGGCAACGAAAAGATTGACGGGCTTATTGTAGATCGCGTGCGGCGTATCGAACTGCTGGATGATGCCGTTGCGCATGATGGCGATGCGATCAGCCAGCGTCATGGCCTCGATCTGATCGTGCGTCACATAGATCATCGTGTTCTTCAGGCGCTGATGAAGGCGCTTGATCTCGACGCGCAGGTCCGAACGCAACTTCGCGTCCAGGTTCGAAAGTGGTTCGTCAAAGAGGAACACATCCACATCGCGTACCAGTGCACGCCCGATGGCGACGCGCTGACGCTGTCCGCCCGAAAGTTCGACGGGACGGCGCTTGAGGAGCGGCTGGATCTGCAGGATTTCCGAAGCGTGCTTCACGCGCGCCTCGATCTCCTCCTTCTTCACCCCGGCCACCCGCAGGCCGAAGGAGAGGTTCTTCTCCACGCTCATCTGCGGATAGAGCGCGTAGGACTGGAACACCATGCCGATGCCCCGGTCCTTGGGCTCGTCCCACGTGACGTTCTTGCCCGAGATGAAAATCTGGCCGTCCGAGATGTCGAGCAGACCGGCGATGCAGTTGAGCAGGGTCGACTTGCCGCAACCGGAGGGTCCGAGCAGCACGATGAACTCGCCTCGCCCGACTTCGAGGTTCAGCTTGTTCAGCACCGTGACGGCACCGTAGCTGAGCGACAGATCCTTGATATCTACACTGGTAGCCAATTGTCAGCCTTTCACGGCGCCGGCAGCGATACCGCGGACGAACCACTTGCCGGAAACGAAGTAAACGATCAGCGGAACAGCGCCCGTAAGCACGGTGGCCGCCATGTTGGTGCTGTATTCGACCGTGCCGGTCGAGGTGCGCACGATGTTGTTGAGCTGGACCGTCATCGGCATGTTCTCGCGCCCGGCAAAGACCAGCCCGAAGATGAAGTCGTTCCAGATGCCCGTGACCTGGAGGATCACCGCCACGATCGCGATCGGCACGGACATGGGCAGCATTACTGAAAAGAAGATGCGCCAGAACCCTGCCCCATCCACGCGCGCCGCCTTGAACAGTTCCACCGGCAGCGACGCGAAGAAGTTGCGGAACAGCAGCGTCAGGATCGGCATGCCGAAGATGGTGTGGACGATCACGATGCCGGGCAAGGTCCCGAAGAGGCCCACGCGGCTCAGCCCGAAGATGATCGGATAGACCAGCACCTGGAACGGCACGAAGGCGCCAAAGACCAGGATGGCGAACATGAACTCGGCGCCGCGGAAGCGCCAGAAGCTCAGCGCGTAGCCGTTGATCATCGCGATGACGATCGAGATGGGCACCGAGAGCACCGTGATCTTGACTGAATTGAAGAACCCGGGCGCCAGACCGGTACAGGCCACGCCCGTACAGGCCGAACTCCAAGCCTTCACCCAGTAGTCGAAGGTCGGCTGGGTCGGCAGCGCAAAGATGTTGCCGCCCCGGATCTCGTTCATCGACTTCATGGACGTCATGATCATGACGATCAGAGGGACGAGGAAGAAGAGCGCGGCGATGAGAAGAAAGGCGTAGATGCCGACGCGCGCTGCGGTAACCTGCTTGGGCCTGGGCCCCGAGGGCTCGATGCCAGCCTGCATTGCCAAGGAACTCATACGGTCCTCCCACGGCGCGAAACGCGCCAACGGTAGATCGCCTGGATAATGATCAGCGCGGCAATCGGGAGCAGCATGCAGGTCGCTGCCGCCATGCCGTGACCGACATTGCGAGAATTGATGTTGTCGATGACGTAGGTCGCCGGCATCTGGGTTGAGATGCCCGGGCCGCCGCCGGTCATGGCGATGACGATATCGAAGGTGCGCACGACATTGACGACGAGCAGCACCAGGGCCGTGGCCACCGCCCCGCGCATCATCGGAACGACGATGCTCAGGTAGGTGCGCCAGGTGGGGATGCCGTCGATGCGCGCCGCCTTCCAGATTTCCTCATCCACGCCGCGCAGGCCGGAGAGCAGGATCGCCATGGTCACACCCACCCCGTTCCAAACGCTGGCGACGACCATGCCGAGCAGCGCGGTATTGGAACTTGCCAGGGGCGCGAAGGTGAAGTCGGTGTAGCCGAGGCTGCGAACGAAGGCCTGGAAGCCCCAGTTCGGATCGAGCATGAGCTGCCAGACCAGACCGGTGATCACCGCCGAGAGCGCGAACGGGTAGAGAAATACCGTTCGGAACGCGTCTTCCCCGCGGACACGCTGGTCGATGGCCACCGCCAGCGCAAATCCCAGGCTCAGGCAAAGGGCGATATGGCCGAAGCCATAGAACCAGATGTTGATGACCGATTGCTGCCAGCGGGGCGTCGCCCACAGGATTTCATACTGACGCCAGCCAACGAAGTTGAAGCTGGGAAAGAGCTTGGAGTTGGTGAAAGAGAGCACCACCGTAAAGATGATGCCGACGACGAAGACGCCAATCGCCACGATCATCATGGGCAATGTCCCGATGATGGCCGAAAGCTTGCCGGCTAGTCGCCGGCGACCGGCTCTCGCTTTGAGCTGACGCTGTGTGAGCGCCTGCTCGGTCGCAACAGTCGTGGTCACGCGCTGATCCCCGCATGCAAAGACACAAGAAGAACGGCGGTCCGGATTACTCCGAACCGCCGCAACAAATCACTCGGCGTTCTTGAGCAGTTCGACGAACTGCGCCTGAGCGGCTTCCGGAGTGGTGTTTGCGTTGTAGATCAGGTCCGAGAAGATGGCGTTCTGGGCCGTAGCGAAGGCCTCGTTGCGCCACACGTTCTGGTCGGGAACAACGGCACCCGGCTGCTTGAGCACGTCGATCGCCTTCTTCATGCAATCGTTGGCCAGCGACAGGTCGACGTCGTCACGGATCGGGGCGGAACCCTTGGCCGTGTTGAACTTCGCCTGCACCTGCGGGTTGACCATCATCGAGGCCAGCGAGAGCTGGGCGCGCTCGACATCCGGGTCGCTCTGCTTGAAGAACACGAAGATGTCGCCGCCAATGCGGACGTTCTTGGCCTCAGGCAGCAGCGGCCCGAGCAGGCAGGCATAGTCCACGCCCGGCTTCTGGCCGGCAACCTGGAATTCGCCCTGGGCCCAGTCGCCCATGACCTGGAGAGCGGCTTCGCCCGAGATCACTAGCGAAGTGGTATCGGACCAGCTGCGGTTCGGCGAACCCGGGTCGGCATAGGTACCCAGGGTCTTGAGGTCGGTGAAGGCCTTGAGCACTTCCGGGCCACCGGCGAGATCGAGATCCTTGTCCTTCCAGATCTTCTCGACCTTCTCGGCACCGAGCTGGGCGAGGATGAGCTGGTTGGCCGCAAGGCTGACCTGCCAGCCGCCGCCGTCGCCACCGATGGCGAAAGGAATGACCCCGGCTTCCTTCAGCTTGGGAAGGTCGGCGGTGTATTCGTCCCAGGTCGAGGGAACTTCGAGGCCGGCCTTCTTGAAGGCGGCAACGGAGGCCCAGGCCCAGTTGTTCATGTGGATGTTGACCGGAACGCACCACCACTTGCCGTCGATCTTGCACGGAGCAACGGTCTCGGCAGGACGGATGAACTTGTCCCAACCTTCCTTCTCGGCAAGCGGCGTCAGATCGAGCAGCAGGCCGGCGGAAATGAGTTCTTCGTACTGACGGCCCGGGTTGAACTGGGCTGCGTCCGGCGGGTCTCCACCGAGGGCGCGCTGCATGATGGCGGCGCGAGCGGTTTCACCCAGGGCAATGGCGTTATCGACCCATTTGTCGCCGGTTTTGTCGAACTCGTTCGCAAAGACCGAAACGGCCGCCTGCTCGCCACCCGACGTCCACCAGTGGATGACTTCAACGTCCGCCGCCTGCGCGATCGAGACATTGCCCAGCACCGCGGCGGCCAGCAAGGCCACCGCCGAAATATTCTTCATAGTGTTTCCTCCCAACGGTCCTTGGAGCAAAACGCTCCACGACGACGGCCGCTGAAAACCTTCCTCAAGGCTCTCCAGCCGACCGAATGTAATCGATTGCAAGGCGCATCCTCTACCGCCTTGTGCAATCGATTGCACTACACTCAGACACTTCTTGCGCGGCTGTCAAGATCGTTTTAGACAAGTCCCATTCGCAATGGCGACGGGAGGAGCCGTTGGCCCCTCAGAAGCCACCCAAAAGCCCAACAATTCAAGATGTTGCACGCAAGGCCGGAGTTTCCGCGGCAACCGTGAGCCGCGCCCTCAGCGCGCCGGAAAAGGTCTCTGGCGACACGCGGGCCAAGGTTTCCGAGGCTGTCGAGGCGACGGGCTACACCATCAACCAGGCGGCCCGCTCGCTGCGCATGCGCGAGGCACGGACGATCCTGGTTGCGATCCCCAACATGGGCAACCCGTTCTACTCGACCATCATGGATGCGGTAGTCGGGGAGGCTGCCGAGCGCGGCTATGGCGTTCTCGTCGCCAATCGCCTGGGCAACGACCCGACCCAATGGCTGCGAGACTATTTTTCGTCCAACCGCGCCGATGGCCTCCTGCTTTTCGACGCCTCGCTCGAACTCGGCCACCTGCCCGAGCCGCCGCGGCAGCGTGGCGCCCTGCCCCTGGTACTCTCGTGCGACGAGATCATCGACGGCGGCTTCAACCTGGTGACCACCGACAATCGCGCCGCCGCAGAACGAGCCACCCGTCACCTGATCGAACTGGGGCACACCCGAATCGGTCAGATCGGCGGCAGGCAGGTCCATCAGTTCCCAAACGAGCGTACGCTCGGCTTCCAGGATGCGATGCGCAAGGCAGGCCTGACGACCCGGCCTGACTGGTATTTTCCGGGCGACCACACCATGGCCTGCGGTATCAGAGCGGCCGACAGCTACCTGGCGCTCGAGGATCGCCCCACGGCGCTGTTCTGCGCCAACGACGAATCCATGATCGGCTTTCTCTCGCGCAGCCGGGCCCATGGCATCGAGTGCCCGCGCGATATCTCCCTGATCGGGTTCGACGACATCAGCATTGCCGAAAATTACTGGCCACCGCTGACCACCATGCGCCAACCGCGCCACGAGTTGGGACGCGTCGCCACTGCGACGCTGCTCGACATCCTGGATGGCACGACCCGGCCCAATCAGGGCCTGCATGTGATCCTGCCGTCCCAGCTGATCATCCGGGGCAGCACCGCCGCCTGCTCTTCACACCGGAAAGCCGTCGGGCAGTAACTTTGTCTTTTGCCCAGGCAACGCTTGCGCTAAACGGGGTCGCGCCAGTGTGGTCCCGTAGCTCAGCTGGATAGAGCAGCAGCCTTCTAAGCTGTTGGTCGCAGGTTCGAGTCCTGCCGGGATCGCCAACCCTCCCTCTTCACCACGACGACAGACCGCCGAGCAAAGGATTTTGCCCGCCGGCTTGGTAACAGCTATGAGAAGTAAAACAGCAGCGAAACGCCAAGTATAACAAACTGACGCGGAGCACAGAGGTGGGCAAGCCGGTACGCGAGACTCAAAAATCCGGCTTGCAACCACCATCGATTGCTTCGCGATCTTCCGGCTTTTACAAACGCAGAACTACTGCCAGCCGCGAACGCCATACGGCAACTCCAGACACATGACCGTATGCATCGCTTTGTATCTGAGCAGGCTTAAAAAAGTGCTGCTGAGAAGCAAACAGAAGGTAAATGGGCGCGAAAACGGCCAAGATCAGGCCGCCGCGCCGAAGTGAAGCGAATGTGATGGCTGCTGGAACGCGGTGCAGCTAGGAGGCGCGACGCAGGCGCTTGGCGCTCACGATCTCGCCGCGGCAGCGGTTGTAATCGATGAGGTACACCCACTTGCCCTTGGTGGCGCGAACCTGGATGTGCCGATCGATTGGTGCGTTGAGGAAGATGTTGGTGAACCCCTCGGCGGCAACCCGCTGGCGAACCTGGTAGTCGGTGAGGCACAGGACCGGTGCGATCGGCCTTCCGAAACCCATGAACATGCCAAAATTATTGGCCTGGGCCGAAGTGGAACTGGCGGCGATCGCCAGCATGAAGAACGCTGCTGCAGTCAGGCTGTGAAGTTTCATGGCCTTCTTCCCCTCCTGGGCGCTTGATTGAAGACCCGCCACGGCGCCAAAGCAATAGGCGCCGGCCCGGATTTCTCCGGGCCGGGTTCCAGCAATAAAGATCGCGGCGGGATCTTAGTTGCCGAAATCGAACTGGAAGCCGAAGCCACCGCCAAAAGCCGGACGGATTGGTTGCACGCGGTCGACATAGCCCGTGCAGCGGTTGACGCGCATGGAATAGAGCCAGCGGCCATAGACACCGTTCACCTCGACCCGGTCACGACCGACATCGCGGCGGATGCGGACATTGTCGAAACCGTAGGAAGCAATGCCGCGCCGGATCTGGCGGTCGTTGAGGCAGAACCGCCCCGGGCGATGGTCGGGAACGATCACCCGCCCCTGGGGACCGAAAGTCTGGTTGCCGTTCCGGCCGCCGTCATTGCCCAGGTCGAGCTGGAAGGTCATGGCCGGACCGTTTCCGCCACCGGGGCCGTGACCGGCCGCCTGTGCCGGCAGCGCCGTCAGCGCACTGGCCCCGAGCGCCAGCGCCACGACGGCAGCACGGCTGGTGTTCTTGACTATGTTCAGGATCGGGGCCATTTGCTCTCTCCACTCACTTGGAAATTCACTGCGCCTCTTCGGCGTTGTGATCACCCTAGAGAGCTCGCGTTGAACGGAACCGGAATTGTCTGTTCATCTGCCGTTCAGCCAAGGCCTGCGCTGAACAAACTGTGGCCGGAAGCCACGGCGCGCCTGAGTTATGATAGGCGCTAAGATGTCCTGATTCGCGGGCGCCACATGCGCCCACCCCCGAAAGGTACATATGTCGCAAACTGACGATCTTTTCGGCGATACTCCGCCACCGGCTCCCGCTCCCGCCTCTCCTGCGCCCGCGGCTCAACAGCCCGCGCGCCCTGCCTCCGCGCCCGCGACGGGCAGCTACTCGGCGGCTGATATCGAGGTCCTGGAAGGACTTGAGCCCGTTCGGCGGCGCCCCGGCATGTATATCGGCGGCACAGATTCCAACGCCCTGCATCACCTCTTCGCCGAAGTGATCGACAACTGCATGGACGAGGCGATCGCCGGTCACGCCACCCGCATCGAAGTCGAGTTCGACGCCGAAGGCTTCGTGACCGTCATCGACAACGGCCGCGGCATTCCGGTCGAAGCGCACCCGAAATTCCCCAACCGCTCGACCCTCGAGATCATCATGACCACCCTCCACGCGGGTGGTAAGTTCGATTCCAAGGCCTACGAAACCTCCGGCGGCCTCCACGGCGTCGGCGTCTCGGTGGTCAACGCCCTCTCGGACGCGCTCATTATCGAAACGGTGCGCGACCAGCAGCTTTACCGCCAGTCCTTCTCTCGCGGGACGCCGACGAGCGGCGTCGAGAACGTCGGCCGCATAAACAACCGCCGCGGCACCTCGGTGCGCTTCCACCCGGACCCGGAAATCTTCGGCGGCCGCGCGCAGCTTTCCGCCCAGCGCCTCTTCAAGATGACGCGCGCCAAGGCCTATCTCTTCGGCGGCGTCGAGCTGCGCTGGTCCTGCGACGAGGCCCATGCAGCCGAGGACGTGCCGACCAAGGCGACGTTCCATTATCCGGGCGGCCTGCGCGACTTCATGGCTTCGCGCATCGAGGGCGAAACCCGCATCGTCGATGACATCTTCTCGGGGCAGGCCGGCAAACCGGGCAGCCACGGCGCCTGCGAATGGGCAATCGCCTGGTCGCTGGGCGACGGCTTCGTCTCGTCCTACTGCAACACGGTTCCCACCCCCGATGGCGGCACCCACGAGACCGGCCTGCGCACCGCGCTGCTGCGCGGCCTCAAGAGCTATGCCGAACTCACCAACAACAAGCGCGCCGCGATACTGACGTCCGAGGACGTGCTGGCCCATTGCAGCGCCATGCTGTCGGTCTTCGTCCGGGAGCCCGAATTCGTCGGGCAGACCAAGGACAAGCTGGCCTCCGGCGAAGCGACCCGCATCGTCGACAACGCGCTGCGCGACGCCTTCGACCATTGGCTGGCCGCCTCCCCGAACCAGGCGAGCAAGCTGCTCGACTGGGCGGTCGACCGCGCCGAGGAGCGGCTGCGCCGCCGCAAGGAAAAGGAAGTCGAGCGCGCCAGCGCCACCCGCAAGCTTCGCCTGCCGGGCAAGCTCGCCGACTGCACGCAGACCGCCGCCCAGGGCGCCGAACTCTTCATCGTGGAAGGCGACAGCGCCGGCGGCTCGGCCAAGCAGGCCCGCAGCCGCGCCAGCCAAGCCGTGCTGCCCCTGCGCGGCAAGATCCTCAATGTCGCCGGCGCCAGCCGCGACAAGCTCGCCGCCAACCAGCTGATCGCCGACATGATCCAGGCGCTCGGCTGCGGCACGCGCGATCGCTACCGCGAGGACGACCTGCGTTACGACAAGATCATCATCATGACCGACGCCGACGTCGACGGCGCCCACATCGCGTCGCTCCTGATCACTTTCTTCTTCCAGGAGATGCCGCAGCTCATCGACCACGGCCACCTTTACCTGGCCGTGCCTCCGCTCTACCGCATCACCCAGGGCGCCAAGACGCTTTACGCAAGAGACGACCTGCATAAGGAAGAATTGATCGCCAGTGAATTCACCGGCAGAGGCAAGATCGAAATCACCCGGTTCAAGGGCCTGGGCGAAATGCCGTTCGCGCATCTACGCGAAACAACCATGAACCCGGTTACTCGGACTTTATTGCAGGTCAAGGTCCTGCAAGATCGCGATGACACCCGATCTTCAGTGGATCGGCTCATGGGCAACAAGCCCGAGAGCAGGTTCGATTTCATTCAGGCCAATGCCGCTTTCGTTACCGATCTCGATATCTAGCGAGTGCAATCGGAAGCATTAAGGTTCCGCCTTGGAATCCCGTTGACTCGCAAGGTCTTTGCGTTATGGTCCCCGCCGTCGAGGACCACTCCGTCGGCCTGCGGTTCTGCTCCCTGCCGACATCCTTCCAACTTCTGAGTGGACGATTAGAGATTTGACGCAAGACTTTTCCGGGCTTGGCCTTAGCAGCAAGGTGACGGACGCTGTTGCCGCTGCCGGATATACCAAGCCCACCGACATCCAGGCGCAGGCCATCCCCCATGTCCTTGAAAAGAAGGACCTGATTGGCATTGCCCAAACCGGAACCGGCAAGACGGCATCGTTCGTCCTGCCCATGCTCACGCTTCTCGAAAGCGGCAGGGCACGCGCGCGCATGCCGCGAACCCTGATCCTTGAACCGACGCGCGAACTCGCAGCGCAGGTGCACGAGAATTTCGAGAAGTACGGCAAGAACCACCGGCTCTCCGTCGCCCTCCTCATCGGCGGCGTTTCCTTCGAAGAGCAGAACAAGAAGCTCGACCGCGGCGCCGATGTGCTGATCGCGACACCCGGCCGCCTGCTCGACCAGTTCGATCGCGGCCGCGTGCTGCTTACGGGCGTGGACATCCTCGTCATCGACGAAGCTGACCGCATGCTCGACATGGGTTTCATCCCCGATATCGAACGCATCATCTCGCTGCTGCCGCCGCGCCGCCAGACGCTGTTCTTCTCGGCCACGATGCCGCCGGAGATCCAGAAGCTGACTGCCCGCTTCCTGCGCGATCCGGTCAAGGTCGAAGTGGCTCGCCAGAACTCGACCGCCGAGACCATCGACCAGCGCCTGGTCAAGACCGGCAACAAGCCCGAAGACAAGCGCGAGACGCTGCGCCAGCAACTGCGCGCGGCCGAGAATCTCACCAACGCGATTATCTTCTCGAACCGCAAGCGCGACGTGGCGACTCTCGCCCGCTCGCTCCAGCGGCACGGCTTCTCGGTTGGCGCGCTGCATGGCGACATGGACCAGAAGAGCCGCATGGAAACGCTCGACCAGTTCAAGTCAAACAAGCTGACGCTGCTGGTTGCTTCGGACGTCGCCGCTCGCGGCCTCGACATTCCGGCGGTAAGCCACGTCTTCAACTTCGATGCGCCCACGCACGCCGAGGACTATGTCCACCGCATCGGCCGCACTGGCCGTGCGGGCCGCTCGGGCGTGGCGATCACCCTGGTGGCGCCATCCGATGCCAAGCACATCGACGCCATCACCAAGCTGATTCAGCGTGAGATTCCCTATGTGAGCGGCAAGCCTGCCGCCGCTGAGGAGACTCATGCCGAAGAGACCGCCAAGCCGTCGCGCTCGCGTCGCGGCAAGGCGGAAGCCAAGTCCAAACCAGACCACGGCGAACGCGCCGAGCAACCGGCCCCCGCGGAGCAGGCAGCCAAGCCCGCCCGCAAGGCAAAGACCCCTCGCCCGGACAAGGTTACTGGCATCGACGCCAGTTCGCCTTTCGGTGCAGACGGCCCGGTTCCGGCATTCCTCCTGCGCCCCACCGGCCGGTAATTAGTATTACTTCGAATACGCTTGGCGCCTTCATTTTAAGCGCCAAGACAGACTACTTGTGTAGACTAGTTTTAGGGGGCGTCTTTACGCCCCATTAAATAGATAGCGGAACAATGGGCGCTCTTTCAGGGAAAGCGTCCAGAAGGGCGAGGGGCCGTGTCTGAACAGGAATTCAAGCGCGCGTTTGGCTATGCCAACACTGCACTCGACCTGCTCCACCGCGGGCAGATTCCGCCCTACCCCCAATTCTATGAATTGCTCTACACTTACGCCACCGGCGTCAACCCTCTCCTGAACGCGCGGATCAACGCCATCTTCCAGGGCGGCGAAGCCCCTGACAGCGACCTGGCGGCCAAGCTCTACGACGAGTTTCTCAAGGCCCACGATGCCAACGAGCGCATCAACAGCGTTTCCGAGCGCATGTCGCATCGCATCGAGGCGGTGCACGATGCCATCGACGCGGCGATGGTGACGGCCAGTTCCTTTTCATCGACCCTCCAGACCGCCACCGGCGACCTGGAGGCCGAAATCTCGGCGGCCGAACTGCGCGCCATGGCCCAGCGCCTCCTCAAGGAGACGCGCCGCATGCAGGACACCAACCGCAAGCTCGAGCAGAAACTCGAGGCGGCGCGCGACGACCTCTCGGCGCTCCAGCGCGACCTCGACGAGGCGCGCAAGGAGTCCATGCTCGACCCCCTTACCAAGATCTTCAATCGCAAGTGCTTCGATGAGGGCCTGGTCAAGGCCATGAGCGAAGCCGCGACCTATGGCGAGCCGCTCTCGCTGGTGATGATCGACATCGACCAGTTCAAGCAGTTCAACGACACCTACGGCCACCAGACTGGCGACCAGGTACTCCGGCTCGTCGCCATGACGCTCAAATCCAACATCAAGGGCAAGGACCTCGCCGCCCGCTACGGCGGGGAAGAGTTCGCGGCTATCCTGCCCTCGACCGACTACGCGGCGGCCCTCCACGTGGCCGAGAACGTCCGCAAGGCCCTGCAGGCCAAGGAACTGCTCAAGCGCTCGACCAACGAAAAGCTGGGACGCATCACCGCTTCGTTCGGCGTCGCCAGCTATCGCCCCGGGGATACGCCATCCTCGCTCCTCGAGCGCGCCGACCGCTGCCTCTATGCCGCCAAGCATTCAGGCCGCAATTGCGTGGTCGGCGAGATCGGCCTCGCCGCCCCCGAGCATTCCGGCAAGCGCGATCCGCAAGAGGCTGCTTAGTCTGCGGCGTGACGGATAACCGCCACAGCGTTCGCGCGGATTCTCTGCGGCAAGATTTTTCTGTAAAGCATTGATATACAACGTGCTTTTGGCGATACGCCAGCCCGCCAATCGTTAAAATTTGACTCAAATTTCGGGGGGTCGAGCCGGACTTTGCTGGCACGGCTTGCCTATTCGGCAACAAAAAAGGCGCGCCGGAGCGCACCTCTTTTCTCTTTGCGAGGGGGCGAAACCAGCACTAGGCCGGGTCGACCTCGACATCGAGCGATCGCAGCGCATCCCAATAGCCCGGATAGGTCTTGCCGACGCAGTTCGGGTCCAGGATCGTGATGCCGTTGATCTTGAGCCCCGCCAGCGCAAAGCTCATGGCGATCCGATGGTCGGCATAGGTTTCGATGTCTGCCGGCAGCGTCTGGCCGGCGAGCGCGGGATCGGCAGCCACGATGAGATCGTCGCCATCCTCCGTACCCAGTCCCGGCCGGATGCGCGAGAGTTCGGTGGCGACCGCCGAGATGCGGTCGCATTCCTTGACCCGCAGGTTCGAGATGCCCACGAAACGGACCGGCTTGTTGTTGAAGGCCGCGAGCACGGCAAGCGTCGGCACGGCGTCCTGTATCTGGGAACCATCGATGACGGGCGGCAGATTGGGGAACATCGAGATGTAGCGGGCTGCCTCGGCGTCGGGCTGGGTGAAAGCGTCCATGGGCACGCCCAGGTCGATATCGCCGCCGGTGAGCGCGCTGGCCGCCCACAGATAGGTCGCAGCCGAGGCGTCGGGCTCGATGGCGAAGTCGGTGGCGTGGTAACCGGTGGGCAGGACGAACCAGGTGGCCTCATCCTTCTGGTCGACCTCGGCGCCAAAGGCCTTCATGGCGGCGACCGTGAGGTTCACGTAGCCCCGGGCGCCGATATCGGGGCCGGTGAGCGCGATCTCGATGGGGCCATCGCCGAGCGGGGCAGCCATCAGGAGCGCGGAAACATATTGGCTGGAAAGACCGGCATCGATCTCCACCCTGCCCGAGCCGAACGAACCGCGGCCCTGGATGGTGACGGGCGGGCAATCGGTGGGCGCGTTGGCGACGATGCCGAGCGAACGCAGGGCGGCCACCAGCGGGGCGATCGGGCGCTTGCGCATGTGCTCGTCGCCATCGACGATCACCGCGCCATCGACGGTCGCGGCGGCAGCGGTGAGGAAGCGCACGGCCGTGCCGGCATTGCCGAGGAACAACGGCTGGCTCGGCGCCTCGAGGCGGCCGGAACCGATGACTTCAAAGGTGGTCGCGTCCGGCTCGTTGACCTCGACGCCCATCTGCCGCAGCGCGGCGGACATCAGGATCGTGTCCTTGCTCTTGAGCGCACCGGTGAGGACCGAGCGGCCCTTGGCGAGGGCAGCGAGCAGCAGGGCGCGATTGGTGATGGACTTGGAGCCCGGCGGGGTGACGCGCCCGTAGAGCGGGCCCTGCGGCGGAACGATCCTCACCGCGCGCAAGCTGTTCGTCGTCACTTCGTTTCTCCCGATTTCCGTTTTGAAAAGCGCGCCGGACTATTGGCACATTTCGGGCAGGGCAGAAAGGGCCGAGGGTTGGGGGCCTCAACTCTTTGGACTTCCCCGGCGCAGGCCGGGGCACAGCAACGAACCCGGAGTCAGGTGAGAAATCCATCGGCCCCGGCTTTCGCCGGGGAAGAACGTCCAGAGGTCGGGAACAAACTGAGCCTGGGAGGCCTGGCCCCGCCCCAAATCAGACGTGAGCGCGAGCCTCGGCCAGGGCCTTGAGATCGGCGGGCTTGAGCTGGACGCTTTCGCCGCAACCGCATTCGCCGGTCTTGTTGGGATTGTCGAACGTGAACCCGGAGCTCATCTTGCTCTCCTTGTAGTCCATCACCGTTCCGAGGAGGAACAGCGTGGCCTTGGGCTCGACATAGACATCCACGCCCTTTTCGGCGACGTGGTCGTCGCCCGGCACGGGTTCCTTGAGGTAGTTCAGCGTATAGGCCATGCCGGCGCAGCCGGCGTTCTTGACGCCGACGCGCACGCCGATAACCGGCTCATCGCTGTCTTCCATGATTTCACGGATGCGCTCGGCAGCGGCATCGCTCAGGCTCATGATCTTGAAGGGCATTCAGTCACCATCCATCGTTAGATGACGATATAGCACGTCCGACGCGAAATGCCTACCACCAGTTGAGGGCGACCTGGGCTTCCTCGCTCATGCGGTCGGGCGTCCACGGCGGATCGAAGACCATGTTGACGGTCACGTCCTGGATGCCTTCCACGGCCCGGGCCGCATTTTCGACCCAGCCGGGCATCTCGCCGGCAACCGGGCAGCCCGGAGCGGTCAACGTCATGTCGATCGTGAGGTTCCGGTTGTCATCCAGATCGACCTTATAGACGAGGCCGAGTTCATAGATGTCGACCGGGATTTCCGGGTCGTAGACGGTCTTGAGAGCGCCGATCAGGTCGCCCGTGATCCGCGCGACCTCGTCCTCGGGCAAGCCGGCGCTGGTATGCACCGTCTCGATCCGCACCGGAGCCTCGCTGGCGTTCGCCTCGACCTTGGTTTCAGCTTCTTCAGTCATCGATTATCGCCTCAAGCGAAGAAAGTACGCGCTTTTTCGATGCCCTCAACCAGCGCATCGACATCGTCCTTGCCGTTATATAGGCCGAACGAGGCCCGGCATGTAGAGGTGACGCCAAATCTGTTGAGTAGCGGCATAGCGCAATGGGTCCCTGCCCGCACGGCGATGCCGTAGCGGTCGAGGATCGTCGAAATGTCGTGGGCGTGAGCGCCGTCGATGGCGAACGAGAAGATGCCGCCCTTGCCCGGCGCGGTGCCGATGAGACGCAGCGAGTTGATTCTCTGCAAGCGCTCCTGGGCGTAAGCCGTTAGTTCTGCTTCATGTTCCGCCACGGCATCGCGACCGAGAGCATCGACGTAGTCGATGGCCGCGCCAAGGCCGATGGCCTGGACGATAGGCGGGGTGCCGGCCTCGAAACGGTGCGGCGGCTCGTTATAGGTGATGCCGTCGACGGTCACCGTATCGATCATCTCGCCACCGCCCTGATAGGGCTGCATGTCCTTGAGCAGGTCGAACTTGCCGTAGAGAATGCCGATGCCGGTGGGGCCATAGAGCTTGTGGCCGGTGGCGACGTAGAAATCGACATCGAGGTCCTGCACGTCCACCTTGAGGTGAACGGCGCCCTGGCTCCCGTCGACCAGCACCGGAATGCCGCGGGCATGGGCGATCTCGATGACGTCCTTGATCGGCGTCACCGTGCCCAGCACGTTCGACATATGCGTCACCGCAACCATCCTGGTCTTGGGGGACAACGCCTTCTCGAAGGCATCGATATCGAAGCTGCCGTCGTCGCGGACATCGACGAACTTGAGCACCGCGCCCTTGCGCTCCCGATGGAAATGCCAGGGCACGATGTTGGAATGGTGCTCCATGATGGTGACGACGATCTCGTCACCCTCGGAAATGCGCGGGCCCGCGAAGGACGACGCGACGAGATTGATCGCTTCGGTCGCGGACTTGGTGAAGATGATCTCTTCGACCTTTTTCGCGTTCAGCAGGCGCCGGGCAGCCTCGCGGCCGCCCTCATAGGCCTCGGTGGCCCGGTTCGCGAGCGTGTGCAGCCCGCGATGGACGTTGGCGTATTCGTGCCGATGGGCATAGTCCATCCGGTCCAGCACCTGCACCGGCTTCTGCGCCGATGCACCGCTATCGAGATAAACCAGCCTTTGCCCGTGGATCTTCTCCGAAAGGATCGGAAAATCCGCTCGGACCTTTGCGAGGTCGAAGCTCATTTGCCCAGCAGCCAGCTATCCACGATCGCCTTGAGCGCCTCGTTGAGAGCCTCGTCCTCGATCGGATCGAGCAGTTCCTCGAGGAAGCCGCGGACCAGCATGGTCTCGGCCTCTTCCTTGGGGATACCGCGGCTGACGAGGTAGAACAGCCAGTCCTCGTCAAGCTTGCCGCAGGTCGAGCCGTGCCCGCAGACCACGTCGTCCGCATAGATTTCGAGCTCGGGCTTGGAGAGGATCTCGGCTTCGTCCGAGAGCATCAGGCCCTGCATCATCATCTTGGAATCGGTCTTCTGGGAATCCCGCTCCACCACGATCTTGCCCTGGAACACGGCGCGCGAACGCCCGCGGGCGATCTGCTTGTAGAGTTCCTTGCTGGCCGTATTGGGCACTTCGTGGTTGACGTTGAGCGTGATGTCCCCGTGCTGCCCATCATTGACGAGATTGAGCCCGGTGAAATCGGCATAAGCCCCCTCGCCCGCGAAGCGCGAGAAGATCTGGGTACGCTCGAGCGCGGCGCCGGCATGGATCACCAGCGAGCGCAGCTTGGCGTTTTCGCCGATCTGGTACTCGACGGTGGCAAAGTGGGTCGAAGCCTTGGCCGATAGATCCACCGTGATGTGGGTCACGTTGGCGTTCGCGCCGACATCGAGATAGGTCGCGTGGTTGGCGAGATGCGCTTCCTGGCTGCCCGAATAGGTCTCGATGATGGTCGCCGAGCCGTTGTCGGCCACGAAGATGCGAGCGGAGCTGGAAGCATGCGCAGCGGCACCCTCGGTGCGGCGATCGATCTGGATGACCGGATCGACCGAGCCGTCGAGGTTGAGCACCAGGCTTTCCTTGGCGAGCGCGGTGTTGAGCCGCACGATCACGTCGTCACGGGTGGTGAGCGCCGAGCCCTCGGCCTTGCCGACGATGACGCCGGCTGGAGCCGTGCCGTGCGCCTGCACCTGGCCGTTCGCGATCATGAGCTGGAAGGCGCCGGGAACTTCGAGCGCCGGAGCGCTGGCGGAAGTCGCGGCCCCGGCCAGCGGCGGAACGCTGCGCAGCAGGGTCTTGAGGTCGGTATAGTGATAGGTCTCGACGCGGCGCGTCGGCAGGCCTGCACCGGCCAGGCGCTCGGCCTGGTCAGCGGCGCCGGCAGCGTTGAGCTGCTCGATCAGTGTGTTTTCAGCCGGCCCGAGCCGGACGGGGAAAGCTACATTCATCTGGTTCAAGCCGCCGCGTCTTCGTCGAAATCGGCATAGCCCTTGGCTTCGAGCTCGAGCGCCAGTTCCTTGCCGCCGCTCTCGACGATCTTGCCGTCCGAGAAGACGTGCACGACATCGGGAACAATGTGGTTGAGCAGGCGCTGGTAGTGCGTGATGACGAGCATGGACCGCTCGGGCGAACGCAGCGCGTTGACGCCTTCCGAAACCACCTTGAGCGCATCGATGTCGAGCCCGGAATCGGTCTCGTCGAGGATGCACATCTTGGGCTGGAGCAGCGCCATCTGCAGAATTTCGGCGCGCTTCTTCTCGCCGCCCGAGAAACCGACATTGAGCGCACGCTTGAGCATGTCGCTGTCGATATGGAGGCGGCTGCCGGCTTCCTTGACGGCCTTCATGAACTCGGGCGTCGAAAGCTCGCCTTCGTCGCGCGCCTTGCGCTGCGCGTTCATAGCAGCCTTTAGGAAGGTCATGGTGGCGACGCCCGGAATTTCGATCGGGTACTGGAACGCCAGGAAAATGCCGGCGGCAGCGCGCTCGTCGGGCTCCATCTCGAGGATGTTCTCGCCATCGAGCAGGATTTCGCCGCTCGTGACTTCGTAGTCTTCCTTGCCGGCCAGCACGTACGAAAGCGTCGACTTGCCCGAGCCATTCCGGCCCATGATGGCATGCACTTCGCCCTTGGGCAGCACCAGGTTCACGCCCTTGAGGATTTCGCGCTCTTCGATGCGAACATGCAGATCGCGGATTTCAAGCATCGGGGTGGTCATTTCGGTCTCCAATGGTAGTCGCTGCGATCGGCGCCTCAGGCGCCAGGCTCGCCGTCCCAGTAGTCAAGATTGTGTTCGCCGGCGCGCCCGATGTGGCGTAACCGCTCCGTGCCAGCACGACTGCTGACCAGGAACTTGCCGGAATCCGGATATTCACAGACTTCCGTGGCAGCGACCGTTGATACACCCAGGTATCGCAACGCGTTGCTGCCTGTATTGATGATCTGGTGGGCAGTTTCACGCCCACCGGCCGGCGCGCCGAGCACGTCGCCCGCCTTGAATGCGTAGCTTGCCGGTCCGAACCGATATGTCCCTTCACCCTCAAGGATGATGAACATTTCCTCTTCCACGTGATGATTGTGAAACGGACAAGACGACATGCCGGCCGGCACTTCGTTGTATCGAATGCCGAGGCCGCTGAGCCCGAGAAGCGACGCGAACGACGCGTCACTCCCCCTGTAGAGGCTTCCTTCTTCAAAGGCCTCCAGGGCCAGGTCGCCAATGGAGGCAATCGGGCGGGCGGGATTGCTCATCATCCCACGCTGCCTTCGAGGCTGATCGAAATGAGCTTTTGCGTCTCGACCATGAATTCCATCGGCAGGTGCTGAAGCACGTCGCGCACGAAGCCGTTGACGATCAGCGCCACCGCTTCTTCTTCCGAAAGCCCGCGCTGCAGGCAGTAGAACATCTGGTCGTCCGAGATTTTCGAGGTGGTTGCCTCGTGCTCGAAGACCGTGGAAGCGTTCTTGCTCTCGATATAGGGCACGGTATGCGCGCCGCACCGGTCACCGATCAGCAGGCTGTCGCACTGCGTGAAGTTGCGGGCGTTCTTGGCCTTGGCATGCGCCGAGACCTGGCCGCGATAGGTGTTGTCCGAGAAGCCCGCCGCGATGCCCTTGGAAATGATCCGGCTCGTGGTGTTCTTGCCCAGGTGCAGCATCTTGGTGCCGCTGTCGACCTGCTGGTAGCCGTTGGAAATGGCGATCGAGTAAAACTCGCCGCTCGAACCGTCGCCGCGCAGGATACAGCTCGGATACTTCCAGGTGATGGCCGAGCCGGTCTCCACCTGCGTCCAGGAAATCTTGGAACGGTCGCCACGGCAATCGCCGCGCTTGGTGACGAAGTTATAGATACCGCCCTTGCCGTCCTTGTCGCCCGGATACCAGTTCTGGACCGTCGAATACTTGATCTCGGCATCGGTGAGGGCAACGAGCTCGACCACGGCGGCATGGAGCTGATTTTCGTCGCGCGAGGGCGCCGTGCAGCCCTCGAGATAGCTCACATAGGAGCCTTCGTCGGCGATGATCAGCGTGCGCTCGAACTGGCCGGTCTTCTTCTCGTTGATGCGGAAATAGGTCGACAGCTCCATCGGGCAGCGAACGCCCTTGGGGATGTAGACGAACGATCCGTCCGTGAAGACCGCCGAATTGAGCGTGGCGTAATAGTTGTCGGTCACCGGCACGACCGAGCCGAGGTACTGCTTGACGAGATCGGGATATTCGCGAACCGCCTCGGAGATCGAGCAAAAGATGATGCCGTGCTTGGCCAGTTCCTCGCGGAACGTGGTGACCACGGAAACCGAGTCGAACACCGCATCGACTGCCACGTTCGAGCCGAACGGGGTCTCGGCCGCACCCTCGACGCCAGCCAGGATCGCCTGCTCCTTGAGCGGGATACCGAGCTTTTCATAGGTGCGCAGCAATTCGGGATCGACTTCCGCCAGGCTCTTGGGGCCCGTCGTGCTCTTGGGAGCGGCGTAGTAGTGGATCTCCTGGAAGTCGATCTTGGGATAGTGAACCTTGGCCCAGTTCGGCTCGGCCATGGTCAGCCAGCGCCGATAGGCATCCAGGCGCCACTCCAGCATCCATTCCGGCTCGTTCTTCTTGGCCGAGATCAGGCGAACGATGTCTTCGTTGAGCCCCTTGGGCGCCAGATCGGTCTCGATCTCGGTCTCGAAGCCGTACTTGTACTTGTCGACGTCGAGAGCCAGGACCTTCTCGACCGTATCGTGGTCGATGTTTTCCTTGAGCGTCGGAATATCGAACGCAGCCATTGTTCTTCTCCTACCTGGCGGCCGCTACGCCGCCTGTCCCTGCCGGCGCCGGTGCCGGTCCAGGACCTGTTCAAATCCCGAGAGAAACGCCGAGACGTCCTCTTCGGTGGAATTCCATCCCAGGCTGGCGCGCAGCGCGCAGTCTGAAAGTTCGGGGGCAACACCCATCGCCGCCAGCACGTGGCTCGGCCCGACCTTGCCGGACGAACAGGCAGAGCCCGAGGAGACGGAAATCCCCATCAGGTCCAGACCCATCATCGCCACGGCGTTCTTGAGGCCGGGCACCGCAAAATCGACGACGTTACCCACTCGCTGAGCTTTTTCGCCGAATACGACAAGATCACCATTCAGCTCACGCAGTCTATACATGAGTTCGAATGTCAGCTTTGCAACCAGCGCGGCATCGTAGTGTTGGGCAAAGGCTTCGGCTGCCGCGCCGAACCCGGCAACCAGGCTAGCCGATTCCGTGCCGCCGCGCCGCCCCTGCTCCTGCCCGCCGCCCGGAATGAGCCGCACGGTATCGGCATGGCTCTTGACCAGCAGCGCGCCGATTCCGACCGGACCGCCGATCTTGTGGGCGCTCAGCGCCATCATGTCGGCCGGGCGCGCGGCAAAATCGAGATCGAGCTTTCCGAGAGCCTGTACAGCATCAATGAAGAGATAATGCGGCGTCGGGCCCACCAGCGCTTCGATCTTTGCGAGCGGCTGAACGACACCGGTCTCGTTGTTGACCGCATGGACGGCCACCAGCGCGATGCCATCCTGCTGCAAGGCAACCGCGATCTCATCGGTGCGGATAACGCCATCGGCATCGAGCCCGACCACCACTACCGGCAATCCGGTCGCTTCGGCGGCCTTGCCGACAGCGGCATGCTCACCCGCACTGATGACGATCCGCTCGACCTTGAGGGCTTTGGCTCCGCCGACGATGGCCTGGGTGATGGCCTCGGTCGCGGAACCAGTAAAGACGACCTGCTTGCGCTCGGCTCCGGCTAGCCTGGCGACCTGATCCCGGCCGGTTTCGATGAGGTTGCGCAACGCCCGGCCGTGGCCGTGAACGGAGGAAGGATTGCCGACCAGATCGAGCGCAGCAAGCATCGCCGCCCGCGCCTCCGGCAGCAGCGGAGCGGAGGCATTGTGGTCGAGGTAGATCGCCGATCGCGTCATCAAAGCCACATGTGGCGCCCGTGCGCCCGCTCCTAGCCGAAACAATTCTTGAAATCGGACGCTCACTTTCTCTACAAGGAGCGCTCGCGTGCCCTATATTAAGGGCGAAACCGAGTTTCGAACAATTCTAAACTGGTTTTTTCACGCATGTTTTAGGCAGCGCCTGCGCTTTCGTCAAGCCGCGCAGCCGGACCTGTCGTGGAGAATTCCGCACAAACCGGGCCACATAAGCTCACGGGAAACGAACACATGCCAGAAGTGATTTTCAACGGTCCGGAAGGACGCATCGAGGGCCGCTACCAGCCAGGTAAGGAACCGAACGCGCCTATCGCCATCGTGCTGCATCCGCACCCCGAATTCGGGGGCACGATGAACAACCAGATCGTCTACAACCTCTTCTACATGTTCGCCCAGCGCGGCTTCTCGGTCCTGCGCTTCAACTCGCGCGGCGTCGGCCGCTCGCAGGGCGTCTTCGACCACGGCATCGGCGAACTTTCCGATGCCGCCGCCGCCCTCGACTGGCTCCAGACCCTCAACCGCGAAAGCCGCGGCTGCTGGATCGCCGGCTTCTCGTTCGGCGCCTGGATCGGCATGCAGCTGCTGATGCGCCGTCCGGAAGTGGAAGGCTTCATCTCGGTGGCGCCGCCGGAAAACCTCTACGACTTCTCGTTCCTGGCCCCCTGCCCGTCTTCGGGCCTCATCATCCATGGCGACAAGGACCGCGTGGCTCCGCCCCAGTCGGTCCAGAAGCTGGTGGACAAGCTCAAGACGCAGAAGGGCATCACCATCGAGCAGCAGATCGTGGAAGGCGCCAACCATTTCTTCGAAGGCAAGATCGACGAGCTGACCGAACGTTCGGCCGAGTATCTCGACCGCCGCCGCGCCGAGATCGCCGCCGGCAAGGGCCGCTAAGGCCCTTCCTCTCCCCCTAGACCACCAGAACCATCAGAGCCTGAACCATGGCCTTCAAGTCCGACTTCCTGAACGTCCTCGACGAGCGCGGTTTCATCCACCAGATTTCCGATCCGGAAGGTCTGGATGCGCTGGCCCTCAAGGGGCCGATCACGGGCTATGTCGGCTATGACGCCACGGCGACGAGCCTGCATATCGGCAATCTCATCACCGCCACCATGCTCTACTGGATGCAGGCGACCGGGCACCGCCCGATCGCCCTGATGGGCGGCGGCACCTCGATGGTGGGCGACCCGTCCTTCCGCGACGACCAGCGCAAGCTCCTCACGGTCGAACAGATCGAAGAGAACATCGCCGGCATCAAGAAGATCTTCGCCAAGATCATGACGTTCGGCGACGGGCCGAACGACGCCATCATGGTCAACAACGCCGACTGGCTCCTCAAGCTCAACTATGTCGAGTTCCTGCGCGACGTTGGCCGGCACTTCTCGGTCAACCGCATGCTCAGCTTCGACAGCGTCAAGCTGCGCCTCGACCGCGAGCAGTCGTTGAGCTTCCTCGAGTTCAACTACATGATCATGCAGGGCTACGACTTCACCGAGCTCAACCGCCGCTACGGCACGGTGCTGCAGATGGGCGGCTCGGACCAGTGGGGCAACATCATCAACGGCGTGGACCTGAGCCACCGCATGGGCGGCCCTCAGCTCTACGCGCTGACCACGCCGCTCCTCACCAAGTCCTCGGGCGAAAAGATGGGCAAGTCCGCCTCGGGCGCCGTCTGGCTCAACCCCGAGAACTTCTCGCCCTATGACTTCTGGCAGTACTTCCGCAACACCGAAGACGCCGATGTCGGCCGCTTCCTCAAGATCTTCACCCGCCTGCCGCTGAGCGAGATCGCCAGGCTCGAGGCACTGGGCGGCAACGAGATCAACGAAGCCAAGAAGGTGCTGGCAACGGAAACCACCGCCATCGTCCATGGCCGCGCGGCAGCCGACGAGGCCGCTGAGACGGCCCGCGCTACCTTCGAGGCGGGCGCCATCGACCTGTCGCTGCCGACCGCCGAAGTCGCGCGCGGCGAGCTCAATGCCGGACTGGGCATCCAGGCGGCGCTGGTGGCGGCAGGCCTGGCCGCCTCGAACGGGGAAGCGCGCCGCCACATCACCTCGGGCGCCGTGCGCGTCAACGACGAGCTGGTCGAGGACGAGCGCGCCACCCTGGGCGAGAACAAGGTCCTGCCCGAAGGCGTCATCAAGCTCTCGGTCGGCAAGAAGCGCCACGCGCTGATCAGACCGGTCTGATCCCGATCACATGAATTGAGGAAGGCCCGGTCCAGCGACCGGGCCTTTTTCTATTCCCGCGGCAGTTCCTTGGCGCGGAATTCGAAGAGCGAGCGGAAGGCGCCGACGGCAAGCAGCGAGGCCGGATTGATCTTGAAGTCCGGGTTCTCCAGAGCGCCGCGAATGGCGAAGGTGACCCCGAACATGCCCGCCCCGTCCGGGCCCGCCAGGAGCGGGCCGAAGAGCGGCACCTTGGCAAAGGCGCTGTTGAGCCCGAAGAGCGGCACGTAGGTGCCGGCCAGATCGTACTGGCGCTTGTCGGTATAGATGAAGCCCTTGAGCGTGCCGCCGACCGCATCGCCCGCCAGCATGGCGTCGGTCACCTCGATGCGATCCGAACGGCGGATGAAATTGAGTTCGGCGCTGCGGAAAGCCAGCTTGTTTTGCTTGGCGATCAACTGGCGCGAACCCTGGTGGTTGCCCAGGACCTCGGCCACCTTGTCCTCGTCGATCAGCGAGAAGTTGCGCAACCGCACCTGGCCGTTACCGACCTTTTCCTTGCTGTTGGTCGCCAGCACCAGGCTGCCTTCGCCGCCCTCGACGCGCGGGTAGACACCGATGAGGCGCAGCAGCGTGCCGAAGTCGTTGAACGCCACCGAGATCGAGTTGCCGTCCGGCGTCGGATTGGTGGTGACCGAAATGGCGTTGTCGTCGCCCAGCTGCGCCTGCATGCTCACCCGCTGCAGGTCGCTGCCGCGCAGCTTGAGGCTGAGCTCGAGGTTATAGGCGGTGGTGAGATAGAAGCCCACGGCCCGCTTGAGGCTCACGTCGAGCGCAATGGTCTGGTTGAAGCTGGTTGAGGCCACACTGCCCAGCGAACCCTCGCCCAGGCCGAAGAAGCGCTGCAGCATGGGCTTGAGATCGAGCTGATCGCCTTTGATCGAGACCGAGTAGCCGCCATCGATGGGCGCGAGCGCCACCTGGGCGCTATCGCCCGGACTGAGGGCAAAGGTATCGAACTTGGCCGAAGAGAGCTGCTTCTTTTCGCCATCGAACACCAGGTTGCCCATGAGGTTGACGTCGCCGAAGACCAGGGACACGTCGTTGAGCTCGGTCAGCTTGCCATCCTGGCGCACCGTAGCCTTGAGCACGCCCTTGACGCCCTTGGCCTTGCGGATGCCGAGATCGGCGATATCGAGCGCGGCGTTTTCGAGATCGACGCCCATGGCGATCGAGCCATCGCTCAGCGGCGAGGCCACGAAGCGCACCTGCCCGGAAAGGAACTGGGAGGCATCAAAGCCCATACTGGCCAGTTCCTTGACATCGAGGGTCGAGCCCAGCTGGAAGACCGGGTCGCTGGTGGGCGTGCCCTCGACCGAAAGATCGGCCGTCATGCCGTCGATATCGGCCGACCCGGTGACGTGATAGCCCGCCTGCGTGGCGCTGAAGGCCAGTTGCCCGTTCTTGATGGACCGGTCCTGGATCGGCTCGGTGCTCACGAAATTGCGGACCGCGCCGTTGAGCACGTAGTCGATCTGGTTGATGGCGTTCGTTTCCCCCACCTGCACGGTGGCCACCACATCGATGGAGACGTGGCCGCCCAGGGCATCGAGCTTGATCGGCAGGTTGGCGCCCGCCACAGCCTCCGGCTGCTGGTCCTTGGCCAGCGCCAGGAGCGCCTTGATCTCGCCCTGCACGTCGCCCGATATTTCGAGCGTGCGGACCTTTGGCACGCTGCTGTCGATGACGAGAGCGGCATTGGAAACGGTGATGTCGCCGCCCGCCGTTGGGATCTTGCCGCCGTCGGCGGAGATGGTGACGTCATTGTCGCGCACGTTGAGGCGGGTGTTCCCGTCGATGGCCACCGGCTGCATGGTCTCGGTGGCGCGCACCACCACGCCCTCGCCGACCATGTCGATGGACATGGCGCCCTGCGGGATCGGCTTTTCCTCGCCTGCGACCGCCAGCGTTCCCACCGGGAAGTTGAAGCGCATGTTGGCGCTGGCGACCTCTCCGTCGGCGACATTCTTGACGAACCAGTCGCGCGAGTCCTCGGCCAGGAAATAAGGCCAGAGGCGCTTGGCGTCGTCGGCGGACATCTTCTCGCCCGCCAGCGTGATATCGAGCCCGATGCCGGCCTGGAGCATGTCGAGCCGTCCCTTGACCGCCACGCGCCCGTCGCCCTTCTTGGCCGCGAGCTGGTCGATGCCCAGCGCGCCATAGAGCGGAGCCGACCAGCCCGTGAACGAGACTTCGTCCAGCGGCACGGCGGCCGCATCCATGTCGTCCGGATGCAGGCTGACGTCATGGGCCGTGATGGAAATCCCCACGGTCGGCCCGTAGGTGTCGTCCAGCCCCAGCTTGAAGAGCCCCGCGATGTGGGCAGAGCTCTGCCCGACGCGCAGTTCAGAGTCCGCCAGCTCGAAGGCGCCGGTCTCGGGCGTCCAGGTGACCTCCATGATGGAGCTGGCGATGGGGAAGTAGTCCTTGCCCACTCGCAGGTCCGTGCCGGTCATGTCGATATGGAACTTGCCGCCCAGGACCTTGCCGGTGGCCTCGTCGAAATTGACGTTGATCGAGAGCGCCCCGGCGCCGCGGATGGCCATCACGCTCGCCGGATCGTCGATGAACGGCATGATCGAGGCGAAGTCGATATTGGCGATATCGGCATTGATCTGTGAGGTGCCGTCCTCGTTGAGGACGCGCGAGATGCTGCCCGCCATCTTGCGCCCGCCCAGCGACGCCGAGAAATTGCCGACCGTCTCGCGCCCGTTCGCCTTGGGGGCGACATCGAGCGTGATGTCCTTGAACTGACGATAGAGGCCGTAGACGGAATCGTTCATATCCAGAACGCCGTCCTTGATGATAAGGCGCGAGAACACCCCGTCATCGGCCTGCTTGACCACGTCGCGCAGGCTCGCCTCGGCCGCCTCCAGGTTATAGATCAGCCAGTCGTTGTCCGAGCGCAGGCCGCCCTGGACGGACGCCGGGATGTCGCCGCGCACGTCGAGCCCGCTCGATGAAATCGCGACCTTGGGAAAAGCATCGGTGCCCTCGAGCACGCGCACGGTGGCCGTGCCGCCCTCGGCATCCTCCACCACCTCGAACGTGCTCAGGCGCGGACCCAGGAGATCCTGCACCATCTGGATGTGCGGCCGGACCATGGTGATGCTGGCGCCCGGTTGCCCCAGCAGCGCCCGGAACGGGGAGAAGCCCACGTCGAGCGCCTCCATGCTCACCCTGCCCCCGCTCTTGCTGTCCTTGTAGGTGACCGGCGTGAACTTGAGCACCGGAACCACGGCGTTTTCGAGCGCCAGGGACATGTCGCCCAGCTCGAGCGCCACGCCTTCGGGGAGCGATGACGTGAGAGCAATGCGCACCGGCTCGCGCGCGAACGGCAGCGGAATGGGCGTGACCAGGAGGACCAGATAGAGCAGGATAAGCAGCGCAAGCGGAATGCCGACGATCCAGGCGCAGACCTTGGCCGCCAAACGCGGTACCGACCGCGAGCGCGGGGGGCTTGGCTCACCGATTGCGTTCACTGGTTTCCGACTCAATGCCCGGCCGCTAGTGCGTGAGGATCTGGGACCACCGCCGAGAATCAACCGGTGCAAGCCGCCACTTGCTCCATGATACTGGCTCGAATATGGCACCAACACCCCGTTTTGACTGTCTTCAAGGGGATTTAGGACAAATTGACCATGACCGCGATCGCACCTGGCACCCCCGCTCCCGATTTTGAAATAGAAACCGATAGCGGTACCCCGTTCCGGCTCTCGGCGCAAAAGGGTAGCCCAGTCGTTCTCTACTTTTACGGTACAGACGATACCGAAACCTGCACCAATGAGAACCTCGAGTTCAGCCGGCTCTCTGCCGAATTCGCCGCGCTCGGTGCGAAACTGGTCGGAATCTCGGAGGATTCGGTGGCCAGCCACGCCCGGTTCCGCGCCAAATACGACCTGGCGCCCATTCTCGGCGCCGACCCCGACCACAAGGCCATCGCCGCTTTCGACCTCTGGCAACCCAAGAAGACTTTCGGACGCGAATACCTGGGCCTGGTGCGCACCACCATCCTCGTCGCCCCGGACGGCACCGTCGCCAACATCTGGACGGTCAAGCGCGTAAAAGGCCACCCCGAAGAGGTTCTCGAGGCGACCAGGGCATTGATGGCAAAGGCCTGATTGGCCTTTCATTAACCATGATTTGTCATCCTGCCGCAATGTACATGGGGTGCGTGCGGGAGATTGGCGCGTGCGTGATCAGGCCAAGGCCAAGCGCTTCGGACAGACGAAAGCCGATACCGGCACAAGCAAGCCGAGACCCGGAATTCACCCGGGTCTTTTCTATGGATTGTTCGCCGGCCTCGTCGCCACGAACGCGCTGACCCTCGTCGGCTTCCTGATGAGCCCGGACATCGCCGGCATCATCAACGGCCAGAACAACCAGGTGATCTCGGCCTACGAGGATCGCGTCGCCCAGCTCCGGCTCGAGGTGGACCGCCTGCATTCGCGCAACTATGCCCAGACCGGCGACATCAACCTGCAGTTGCACGAGATCGCCCAGCAGCAGGAAGTGCTTTCCGAGCAGCACCAATACGTCAAGGCACTGGCCGAGAAGGCCTCCGAACTGGGCCTCGCCACTGCCCCGATTGCCGCCACCGCTTCGCCCGGAACGCCCCCGCTTCTGCTGGGAAGCGCCGACGAACAGGTCGCCGCGGCGGCCGCCGGCGTCAGGCAGATGATGGATGAATCGCGCTCGGCCCTCGCTTCCATCTCCCAGTCGGCGACCCAGTCCACCGACGCGATCCTGACCGAACTGAAGGGCATCGGCATCCAGCCGCAAATGCCCGACACCGCCGACGCGGTGGGCGGCCCCTTCCTGCCGCCGGTCGAAGGTGCCCAGTCCGACGATCTGGTCGAGGACGCCAATACCGTCATGTCCGCGCTCCTGCGCTTCAAGGCCGCCCGGCAGGCCATCGACACCGCCCCGGTGCACAAGCCCTTCGACGGCGCCTTGCGCCAGAGCTCGAGCTTCGGCAACCGGCGCGACCCCTTCACCGGCCGCGCCGCCTTTCACTCGGGCATCGACTTCCCGGCCCCCTCAGGTACGTCGGTGCTCAGCGCGGGCGCCGGCACCGTCACCTTCGTCGGCCAGCAATCGGGATATGGCAATGTGGTTGAGGTCGACCACGGCAACGGCCTCGTCACCCGCTACGCGCACCTCTCGGCCTTCCTGGTCAAGCAGGGCCAGATGGTGGCGACAGGCACGCCGATCGCCAAGGTCGGCTCGACCGGGCGCTCGACCGGCCCGCACCTCCATTTCGAGGTGCGCCGCAACGAGACGGCGGTCAATCCGCAGCAATTCCTGAATGTGGGAACCCGCCTGCAGCAATTCGCGGCGGTGTAGGACGCCCCGACCCCTCTGGGGCCGGAGCCGTCGAAATCAGGCCTCGGCCTGCCCGCCAAGGCGGGCCGCGAGCGAAGCTTCCATGAACGGATCGAGATCGCCGTCCAGCACCACGGCGGGCTGGGAGCTTTCCACGCCCGTCCGCAGGTCCTTGACCATCTGGTAGGGCTGCAGGACGTACGAGCGGATCTGGTGGCCCCAACCGATGTCGGTCTTGCTGGCCGCCGCGGCATTCGCCGCTTCCTCGCGCTTCTGCAACTCAAGTTCGTAGAGCCGGGCCTTGAGCATGTTCATGGCCGTCGCACGGTTCTTGTGCTGGCTGCGTTCCTGCTGGCAGGCCACCACGATTCCCGAGGGAACGTGGGTGATGCGGATGGCCGAGTCCGTCGTGTTGACGTGCTGGCCACCGGCGCCCGAGGAGCGATAGGTATCGACCTTGAGATCGGCTTCGTTGATCTGGATGTCGATGGTGTCATCGACCACCGGATAGATCCACGCGCTCGAAAAGCTCGTGTGGCGTCGCGCCTGGGAATCGTAGGGCGAGATGCGCACGAGCCGGTGAACCCCACTCTCAGTCTTGAGCCAGCCATAGGCGTTGTGACCGGTGATCTTGAGCGTAGCCGACTTGATGCCCGCTTCTTCGCCGGCATGGAATTCCATGGTCTCGACCTTGAATTTCCGGCGCTCGGCCCAGCGGGTGTACATGCGCAGCAGCATCGAGGCCCAATCCTGGCTCTCGGTGCCGCCGGCCCCGGAGTGGATTTCCAGATAGGCGTCGTTGCCGTCGGCTTCGCCCGACAGCAGCGTCTCGATCTGGCGGCGATGGGCGGTGTCGCGCAGCGCCAGCAAGGCCTTTTCGGCCTCGCTCACGATCTCGGCGTCGCCTTCGGCTTCGCCCATCTCGATCAGTTCGCTGTTGTCGCGGATGCCGCTCTCGAGCTCCTTGACCGCCTTGATCTGCACGTCGAGCTCATCGCGTTCGCGCATGAGCTCACGAGCCTTCTCAGGGTCGTTCCAGAAGTCGGGGGATTCGGATCTGGCGTTGAGTTCGTCTAGGCGAGGCTGGGCAGTATCCCAGTCAAAGATGCCTCCTTAGCAGGCTTACCACCTGCTCGATCTCGCCGATGACCTTTTCGATTTCCGCGCGCATAAGCATTTTCCGTTCGTAATCTTCGAGCAGTCATCTAGGCGAGACTGCCGCTTCGATCAACCCGCCCGCTGGCGCTTGAGAAATTTCTTGAGCGTCATTTCCCGCTTGAGCCGCGAGACGCGCTCGAGAAAGAAGATGCCGTTCACCTGGTCGATTTCGTGCAGGGCGCAGCGCGCCACGAACCCTTCCATGCGCTCGGTGTGCGAGGCGCCCTCTGCGTCCTGGAAGGCGATCTCGGCCCAGACGGGGCGCTCCACGGCAATCTCGACGCCCGGCAGCGACACCGATCCTTCCGTGCCGCTGGCCACTTCGCTCGCGACGGCGAGAACCTTGGGATTGAAGAAGAGCCGGTAATCGGCCACCGGCGCTTCGGGCGTGACGTTGAGGACGATCACCGGCGCGGCCTCCCCGATATGGGCGCCTGCCAGGCCATAGGCCCGTGCCTCGACCGCCGCAGCGCGCAGGCGCTCGCCTACCGCGAGGAGAGCGCTATCGACATTGCCTTCGGGCGCTACCTGCGCCAGGACGGCATGGGGGTAGGTGACGAAGGGCACTCAGAACATCCCGCCGCCCTGCGCCACCGGCTGGTTCGGATCGAACGCCCCCGGCTGGGCTTCGCCGGTGACCTGCTGGCTATAGTCCATGCCCAGGCCGATAACGGACGTCTGCAGGTTCGGCCCCGTGCCGGGCTTGAAGGCCTCGAGTACGCCCCCGCCCCCGCTCTGCACGCCGGTCGCCTCGTCGATCCAGACCTCGTGCATGCCGGGAGGCTCGTTGAACGGCGTCGGCGGCGTACCCTTGAGGGCCTTGTCCATGAACGAGGTGAAGATCGGCGTCGCCACCTCGCCGCCCGTGGACGCACCGCCCATCGAGCGCGGGCGGTCGTAGCCCATGTAGACGCCGACGGCGAGCTCGGGCGTGAAGCCGACGAACCAGGCGTCCTTGTAGTCGTTGGTGGTGCCGGTCTTGCCGGCCACCGGGCGGTTGAGCCGCTTGGCATAGGTGCCGGTGCCGCGCTGCACCACGCCTTCCATCATCGAGGTGATCTGGTAGGCGGTCATCGGATCGATGACCTGCTCGCGGTTGTCGGTGATCTGCGGCTCGGCCTGCCCTGCCCAGCTCGTGGCGACACAGCCCTCGCAGATGCGCTGGTCATGCCGATAGACGGTCTTGCCGTAGCGATCCTGGATGCGGTCGATGAGCGAGGGCACGATCTTGCGCCCGCCATTGGCGATGGTGGCGTAGGCGGCGGTCATGCGCAGGTCGGTGGTTTCGCCGGCGCCCAGCGCCATGGCGAGGACCGGCGTCAGGTTGTCATAGACCCCGAACCGGCGCGCGTACTCGGCAATGAGCGGCATGCCGATATCCTTGGCCAGCCGCACCGTCATCACGTTGCGGCTGTTCTCGATACCGCGCCGCAGCGTCTGCGGACCGTAGAAGCGCTGCGCGTAGTTTTCCGGGCGCCAGATCGTGCCGTCGCCATTGACCACCTCCACCGGCGCGTCGAGCACCACGGAGGACGGCGTATAGCCGTTGTCGAGCGCGGCCGAATAGACGATGGGCTTGAACGAAGAACCCGGCTGGCGCAGCGCCTGGGTGGCGCGGTTGAACTCGGACTCGGCAAAGGAGAAGCCGCCCACCATGGCCAGCACGCGGCCGGTGCGTGGATCCATCGCCACCAGAGCGCCCTCGATTTCGGGCACCTGCTCGATCTTGTAGCTGCCCGGCTTGCCTTCGACCGGGGAGACGTAGACGACGTCGCCGACCTTGAGGATGCTCGAGAGCTTCTTGCTGATCCACTTGGTATCGGGCCCAGCCAACTCCCCGGTCACCCGGTCCGGCAGCATGCCGCCATCGATATTGGTGCCCGGCCGCAGGCCGATGCTGGCCTGGTTGTCGCCCAGTTCCAGCACCACGGCGAGCTGCCATTCGGGCACATCGCGCAGCGGGGTGATCTTGTAGACATCGGCGCCCCAGTCGCCCTCGAGGTCGATGCTGGCCACCGGGCCGCGGAAGCCCTTGAGATGGTCGAAGCCGACGAGCCCGTCCATCAGCGACTTGCGGGCATATTCCTGGAGCTTGGGCACCAGTGTGGTGCGCACCGAAAGCCCGCCGCCATAGAGCTGTTCCTCGCCATACATGGAGGCAAGCTGACGGCGCACTTCCTCGGTGAAGTACTCGGCCGAATAGACCTGGCTGCCCGAGGCGCGCGGCACCACGTCGAGCGGGTCCTTCTTGGCCTCGGCCGCTTCGGCGGCGGTGATGTAGCCGTTCTCGGCCATGCGATCGAGCACCCAGTTGCGGCGCTCGATGGCCTGCTTGGGCCGACGGAACGGATGGTAATTGTTTGGCCCCTTCGGCAGCGCGGCAAGGTAGGCGACTTCGGAGAGCTTGAGGTCGTAGAGCGCCTTGTCGAAATAGTTGAGCGCGGCGGCTGCCACGCCATAGGAGTTCAGCCCGAGGAAGATCTCGTTCAGGTAGAGCTCGAGGATCTTGTCCTTGGAGAAGGTGGATTCGATCCGGACCGCCAGAATGGCTTCCTTGATCTTGCGGTCCCAGGTCTGCTCGGTGGTGAGCAGGAAGTTCTTCGCCACCTGCTGGGTGATGGTCGAAGCCCCCACCAGCGGGCCGCCAGCGCCATCCACCTTGGCCATGATGTTGTCGCGCATGGCGCGGATGATACCATCGAGCGCGATGCCGTTGTGGTAGTAGAAGTCCTTGTCCTCGGCCGAAATGAAAGCCTGGATCACCAGCGGCGGGATCGTCTCGATCGGCTGGAACAGGCGCCGCTCCCGGGCATATTCGGCCAGCAGCGTGCCATCGGCGGCGTGGACGCGCGTCGTCACGGGCGGCTGGTAATCCTTCAGGATCGTGTAGTCGGGGAGATCGTTGGTCAGGTTCTGCAGATAGACGACGCCGACCACGATCAGGCCGAACGCGCAAAAGACCGCAAAACCGAACATCCAGCCGAGCAAGCGGAGCATCAGTACCTTATCCGCATAAACGCGACTCTGGAGCGAGCCGCTTGATTCAACTCACAATTGATAGCAGACGCCCTGCCCCGTCCGCTGTGGCAATTGTGTAACGACCCGTCCCGGCTCCTGCGGGCCGCCATCACTTTTCCGCGCTCGCCTGGTCGTTGCCCTGCTGCATCTCGTCGAAGAACGCCGAAATGCCGCGGGCGATGGCCTCGGCGGTGCGGTCCTGCCAGCCGGACTGCTTGAGGTTGGCGATATCGCTCGAATTGGAGAGGAAGCCCAGCTCGACCAGGATCGAGGGCACGTCCGGCGCCTGGAGCACGAGGAAGTTCGCCTGCCGCACCGGGAACTTGCGCAGCGCCACGCTGGGTTCCACCTGGTGGACGATCGACTGCGCCGCCTCGTAGGACTGCCGTCGCATCTCGCGGCGCATGAGGTCCACGAGCAGGTCGACGACCGATGTCGCCATCTGCGGCGGCGCCAGGCCCGCGATGATATCGGCCTTGTTCTCCTGGTCGGCCAGCACGCGATCGAGCGCATCGGTGGCGTTCTCGTCGCGCGTATAGACGCTCAGGCCCCGGATCTCGGGCTGCTGGAAGCTGTCGGCATGGATGGAGATGAAAAGATCGGCCTTGTTCTGGCGCGCCAGGGCCACCCGGTCCTCGAGCTTGAGGAAACTGTCGTCCTCGCGCGTCAGCGCCACGTCGAACCGCCCCGATTGCACCAGAAGGTCCTGCAGTTTCAGGGCGAAGGCGAGGACGATGTCCTTTTCCATCACCCCACCCGGACCGCGCGCACCGCTGTCGACCCCGCCATGGCCCGGATCGATGACCACGAGCGGGCGCGTCTTGGCCTCGATATTGGAGCCGCCCGGCTGGGTCGGCGTATCGGCCATCGCCGCCTGCTGCTTGACCGTGGAAGCGGCCAGGTCCGCAGCGACCTTGCCGGCAAATCCGGCCGGGTCCATCGGAATGATGTCGACCACCAGTCGCGCCGGCTGGTCGGCGAAGGGATCGAGGATATAGGCCTGCTGCACCTGCGCGGTGGCGGCCAGCGTCAGCGTCGTGCGGGCCCGGCCGGACTCGGCCATTTCCACGTTATAGGCCGAGACCAGCCCCTCGCCGGCCACCGGCGTCAGCTCGGTGAACTCGAGGCCCGACGCCTTGACGTCGATGGCGATGCGGTTGGGATTGTCGAGCGAGACGATGGCGAACTGGGTCGGCCCGGCCAGATCCAGCACCAGGCGGGCACGCTGCGGCGTCGTGGAGACGCGCGCGTCCAGAACCTCCGGAAGCGGGTTGGCGGGGAGTTCCTGCGCAACGGCCGAAATGGCGGTGATCAGTAGCGCGACAGCCGCGATAACGGCGGATTTGAACAAGTGGGCAAGGCTCCCTAAATACAGGCGATGACATCGCCCAAGGGAAAGGCGATTCTGCGGCGTTAGGGCTTGTTATGCGTCTTTTTAAGCCCTGTGCAACAGAATGGCTGGTGGAAAGTCTCGGTTTCCCGCCGTTTCGAGTTTCCTGTTGCCAATTGGTTGCAACACCCCTAAAGGCTAGTCACTGAAGCGAGTGTTTCATCCGGCTGAACAATGCGGGTCGAATCGCCCCTGTTGTCTCCGGTGTCCCACTGAAAAAGCGGCGGCTTTTGCTTCACTTACCGAATTTCGGTTCCCAAGCGGACCGGACGGCGGCCGCGACCGGTGACAGGTCGAAGGCTTGCCCACTAGGAAGAGGTCAGATGGCCATAGGGCGGACAGCACGCGACGCAATCACCGACAACGGTTGCGCACTTGTCACGCCTCTCTTTTCGGCTTTGACCATCCGTCAAACCAGCGGTGCCAGACTCAATCCGATATTTGGCGCTACACCCCCAGAAGAACCATTCGCCTCGCACGGCGCTGCACGGAGGTTGCCGGCACGCCGGCCCTACGCTGTTGGCGCGCGAAGGCGCGGAGCTACACTTTATGCCAACCAAGAGAATGCTGGTGGATGCCATCCACCCGGAAGAAACGCGCGTTGTAGTCACTAGCGGAAATCGGCTCGAAGAGTTCGATTTCGAGTCTGCCCAGAGGCAGCAGCTGCGAGGCAATATCTACCTCGCCAAGGTTACCCGAGTGGAGCCGTCCCTGCAGGCGGCGTTCGTTGAATACGGCGGCAACCGTCACGGTTTCCTCGCCTTCAGCGAAATTCATCCCGACTACTACCAGATCCCCGTGGCCGACCGCGAAGCCCTGCTGCGCGACGAAGAGCACGACGACGACCACCACGACCACGAGCCCTCCGCCGCAGCCGCAGAGGCCGCCGCCGAGACGTCCATCAGCCTGCCTGCCGGTGTCAGCGAGCCTGACGCCGAGGCGGACACGCAGGACATGGAAGGCGCGCACAGCCACATCGAGGAAGCTCCCGTCTCCAACGAGCCGGTCGAGAGCGTCGGTGGCGGTGACACGGTCGAGGACGAGGTCCCCGAGCGCCGTCGCAGCAACAACGCGCGCAAGTACAAGATCCAGGAAGTGATCAAGCGCCGCCAGGTGATGCTGGTGCAGGTCGTCAAGGAAGAGCGCGGCAACAAGGGCGCGGCCCTGACCACCTATCTCTCGCTCGCCGGTCGCTACTCGGTGCTCATGCCCAATACCGCCCGTGGCGGCGGCATCTCGCGCAAGATCACCAACGCGGCCGACCGCAAGCGCCTCAAGGAAATCACCGCCGATCTCGACGTGCCCCAGGGCATGGGCGTGATCCTGCGCACGGCCGGCGCCTCGCGCACCAAGGCCGAGGTCAAGCGCGACTACGAATACCTGCTGCGGCTCTGGGAGAACGTGCGCAACCTGACGCTGCGCAGCCAGGCGCCGAGCCTGGTCTACGAGGAAGGCTCGCTCATCAAGCGGACCATCCGCGACCTCTACAACAAGGATATCGATGAAGTCTGGGTGGCGGGCGACAACGCCTACCGCGAAGCCAAGGACTTCATGCGCATGATCATGCCCTCGCACGCCAAGAACGTGCAGCAGTACAGGGACGACCAGCCGCTGTTCTCCAAGTACAACGTGGAGAACCAGCTCGACGCGATGTTCTCCCCGCAGGTGACCCTGCCCTCGGGCGGCTACCTGGTGATCAACCCGACCGAAGCCCTGGTTTCGATCGACGTGAACTCCGGTCGCGCCACCAAGGAACACAATATCGAGGACACCGCGCTCCAGACGAACCTGGAGGCGGCCGAGGAAATCGCCCGGCAACTGCGCCTGCGCGACCTGGCGGGCCTGATCGTGATCGACTTCATCGACATGATCGAGAACCGCTCCAACCGGGCGGTGGAGCGCAAGCTCAAGGATTGCCTCAAGAACGACCGAGCGCGCATCCAGGTCGGCCGCATCAGCCATTTCGGCCTGATGGAAATGAGCCGCCAGCGCATCCGCTTCGGCGTTGTCGAAAGCTCGACCCACAAGTGCCCGCTCTGCGAGGGCACGGGCCTCATCCGCTCGGTGGAAAGCGTGGCCCTGATGGTCATGCGCCACGTGGAAGACACCGTGCTGCGCCGCCCCGGCCAGTCGATCAATGTCCGCGTGCCGATGGACGTGGCGCTCTATATCCTCAACACCAAGCGCGACACGCTGACCGCGCTCGAGGAAAAGTATCGCCTCTCGATCACCATCACGGCCGACGCCAAGCTGACCGGCACCCAGTTCAATATCGAAAAGGGTGAAACGCGCGTCCATCACTACAGCGAGCAGACCGCGACCAACACCGACCATGTGCGCGTGGACACCGCCGCCATGGACGAGGTCATCGAGGACGAGGAAGTCGAAGAGACCGAAGGCGCCGAGGAAGAAGTCTCCGCCCGTTCCAGCGAGAACGGTGGCGAAGGCGACTCCCGCCGTCGTCGTCGCCGCCGCCGCCGTGGTGGCGAGCGCGGCGAGGGCGAGCGCCATGCCCAGCCCCAGCAGCGCCAGGCGCCCGAAAGCGACGCCGAAGGCGATGAGGACGAAGGCGACGAGGAAGCTGCCGGCGAAGAGGCCAATGCCTCCCAGCGCGACGAGAACGGCGAGCCGCGCAAGCGCCGCCGCCGCGGTCGCCGCGGTGGCCGTCGCAACCGTCGCGAGAACGGCGAGCAGTTCGAGAATGCCGAGAACGGCGAGGCTCCTGCGGCAGAGGCCGTAGCCGAGGCCGAGCCGGCTGAAGCCGCCGCCGAGGCACCGGTCGTGGAAGCAGTGGCCGAAGCCCCTGCCCCCGAGCCGGTGGTTGCCGAGGCCGAGGCCGCCACGCCCGCCGAGGAAGTGGTTGCCGAAAAGCCCAAGCGCACCCGCACCCGCAAGAAGGCCGCTCCGGCCGAGGAAGCCCCTGCCGCCGAGGCCGTTGCTCCCGCAGCGGAAGCTGTCGCCGAGGAGCCGGCTGCCGAGGCCAAGCCCAAGCGCACCCGGACGCGCAAGAAGGCGGCCGCCGCCGAGGAAGCCGTTGCCGCTCCCGCCGTGACCGAAACTGCGCCCGCAGCCGAGCCGGAAGGGGCCGCCGAAGCGCCGGCCGAACCGGAAAAGAAGAGCCGCAAGAAGGCCTTGCCGCCCGACGAGATCATCGTGAGCTCGACGTCGGCACCGGAAGCCCCCGCCGCCGAAGAGCAGCCCAAGAAGAAGGCCGGCTGGTGGCAGCGCGGTTTCCTGGGCAGCTGAAACGATAAAATTTGAATGAAAACGGGGCGGGATCACACGATCCCGCCCCGAACTTTTGGGCCAGGGATCGCCAGCGCGCACCAGCGTGTTATCGTCCCGACGAACATCGAGATCGCATCCCCTTGTCCCGCACCGAACGCCTGCTCGAACTGCTGCAAATCCTGCGCCGACACCGCAACCCGGTTCCCGGCCATGCCCTGGCGCAGGAACTTGGCATCTCGATGCGCACCTTCTATCGCGACATCGCCACGCTCCAGGCGCAGGGCGCCGACATTGAGGGCGAACCCGGCATGGGCTATGTAATGCGCCCTGGCTTCACCCTGCCCCCGCTGATGTTCTCGGTCGAAGAACTCGAGGCGCTGGTGCTCGGCTCGCGTTGGGTGGCGCGCCGCGCCGACGACCCGAGCCTGGGCTCGGCGGCCGCCAATGCCCTGGCCAAGATCGCCGCCGTGCTGCCGGGCGAACTGCGCCGCGAGGTCGAGGCCGCAACGCTGCTCGTGGGACCGCGCACCCAGCCGGTCGACCTGGTCGATGCCCGCCTGATCCGCGACGCCATCCGCCAGGAACACAAGCTGGCCATCACCTATGGCGAGACGGCCCGCACCATCTGGCCCTTCGCCATAGGCTTCTTCGACCATGTACGGATCGTGGTGGCCTGGTGCGAGTTGCGAAACGACTTCCGCCACTTCCGCACCGACCGCATCACCGCCATCAAGGCGGTGGACGAGCGCTATCCGCGCCGACGCGCCGCGCTGCTCAAGGAATGGCGCCAGACCCAGGGCATCCCGCCTGATAGCGGTCCGTGACCGTGCCGCCACTGCCGGAAACTGTCAGCGCCCGCCCCTAGGCTTCTCCCATCAACACGATGACGGAGAGAACAGATGTCCACCCTCGACTACATCCTTCTGGCGGTAAAGGACCCGCGCGAAAGCGCCAAGGTCTATGACCGCATCCTAGGCGTCTCGCCCGTGGAGAACTCGGAGACGTTCGTTCTCTATGTGCTGGCCAACGGCTTCAAGGTCGGCCTCTGGCAGGCAACTGAAATGGAACCCGCCCCCAAGCCAGCCGGCGGCAGCGAGCTCTCGTTCTCGCTGGCGGATAAGGCTTCTGTCACAAAGACTTACGATGACTGGAAGACTCTCGGCCTCAAGATCGAACAGACCCCGACCGAGATGGATTTCGGCTTCACCTTCGTCGCCAGCGATGCCGACGGGCACCGCCTGCGGCCCTTCGCGCCGAACCCGCGCTGAACCAGCTCAGCGCCCGATGAGGAACATCTGCATCCGCGCCAATGCCTCTTCGATCGTCTGGCGCGAGCCGGCATAGGAGAAACGCACGAAGCGGTTGCCGTTGACGCGATCGAAGTCGATGCCCGGCGTGGCGGCCACGGCCGCCACGTTGAGCAGTTCCTTGCTGAACGCCAGGGAATCGTTGGTGAAGCGCCCCACGTCGGCATAGGCATAGAAGGCCCCTTCGGCCACCTGCCCCGTGCCGAGCCCGAGGCTCGCCAGCCCATCGTTGAGCAGATGCCGGTTGGCGGCATAACGCGCCTTCTGCTCTTCCGAATAGTCGCGCTCGCCAAGGGCGACCGTAGCCGCCACCTGGCTCAGGGTGGGAGCCGAGATGAAGAAGTTCTGCTGGAGCATTTCTGCGCGACGCACCAAATCGTCCGGCAGCACCATCCAGCCGACGCGCCAGCCGGTCATGCAATAGTATTTGGAGAAGCTGTTGATGACGATGGCGTCGCGCGTCAGCTCGAGCGCGCTGACCGAGGGGCCCCGATAATCGAGCCCGTGATAGATCTCGTCGGAAATGAAACGCACACCCAGCCGGGCGCAGGCGGCAACGATCTCTGCCAACCCGGCCCGATCGACCGCGGCGCCGGTGGGGTTTGCGGGGCTGGCAAAGAGCAGTCCCTCGAAGGGTTCGGCCGCATGCGCCGCTTCGATATCGGCGGCGGTCAGGCGCCAGCCCGAAGAGGCGCTCACCGGGATTTCGACGGCGCGGAAGCCGAGGCCATCGAGCGTATTGAGATAGGCCGGATAGCCCGGCCGCGTCACCGCGATCTTCGCCCCCGGACGGAAGGCGGCATGGAAAGCCAGGATGAAGCCGGCCGACGAGCCCATCGTTACCATGATGGATTGAGGATCAGCGCTAACCCCATGCTGGGACTCGTAATAGTGCACCAGCGCTTCGCGCAACTCGATCAATCCTTTGGAGGCCGTATAGCGTTGCGGCTGCGGCAAGGCGGCGCGCACGGCCTCGAGCACGCGGGGCGCCGGCGGCGCGGCGGGTTCGCCCACTTCGAGATGACACACGGTGCGCCCCTTGGCCTCGATCTCCTGGGCGAGGGTCACCATCTCCATGGCGTGGAAGGGCTTGAGGCCGATATCAGGTGCGGTGGTCATGGGCTTATCCGTTTGAGCCCCCGGTCTGCCTGAGGATTGCAGCCGGATCAAGCGTCCGGATCGCCGCGCGCCCACAACCGGACGGCTCAACAAGAGTTGATTGCTTCCGTGCGGGCGCGAATGCGCGCGGGTGCCCGCGCGTCGACAAACCTGCTATCTGTCGGCTCGCTTACGATTCACGGAGTTGTCCATGTCCCGCCTGACCATCGCTCTCGTTGCCCTAGCCGGCATTCTGGCAGGTGGACTGGCGGTGTCGCTTTACAAGCAACCCCAGGCGCTCGATACCGCCCAGGTGCGCTCGGTGGTCGAGGACGTGCTCAAGGAGCGCGCCGACGCCGCGCCGGTTCCGGTCGAGACGGCAGCGATCGACCAGGACAAGCTTAACCCGATGATCGAGAGCTACCTGCTCGGCAATCCGCGAATCCTCCAGCGCGTCTCGGAGGCATTGGACACCCAGCTCCGCGCCGAACAGCGCGACAAGGCCAAGAGCCTGATCGCCCAGATGAGCGACGCCATCTACAACGACCCGGACCACGTGGTCCTGGGCAACCCCAATGGCGACGTCACGCTGGTCGAGATGTTCGACTACAATTGCGGCTACTGCCGCAACGCCCTGCCCGACCTGGCGACGCTCCTGGCGGAAGATCCCAACCTCAAGGTGATCCTCAAGGAATTCCCCATCCTCTCCAAGGAATCGGTGGATGCGGCGCGCGTGGCGGTGCTGGTGGGCAAGGACAAGGACGTGGACTACTGGACTTTCCACCAGGCCCTCTTCACCTCGCGCGGCAAGGTGACCGCCGAAACGGCGCTCGACGAGGCGCAGAAGCTGGGCATGAGCAAGGTCGACCTCGCCCTCAAAATGGGCAGCGAGGAAGTGAGCACGGCCATCGAGAATACCTATCGGCTGGCCAAGGCGCTCAACATCACCGGCACCCCGACCTACATCATCGGCAACGAGCTGATCCCGGGCGCCATCGGGCTGGACGAGCTGCGCGGACGCATCTCCAACGTGCGCGCGTGCGGTGAGACGGTGTGCACGAGCGGCTGAAGCCCCTAGTGGCTTTGCGTTTTCCGTGCATTTCGTATAGTGCAGCTTGCGTCAGCACGGGCGACAAGGCAAAACCCGAAGATCATGGCCAAACGCATACTCGTCCTCAACGGGCCGAACCTTAATCTCCTGGGCACCCGTGAGCCGGGCACCTATGGTTCGCAGACCCTCGCCGATATCGAAAAGCTCTGCAAGGAAGACGCCAATTCCCTGGGGCTGAAGCTGGATTTCCGCCAGTCAAACCACGAGGGCGAACTGGTCAGCTGGATTCAGGACGCCCGCAAGACGGCCGACGGCATCGTCATCAATCCTGCCGCCTACTCGCACACCTCGGTGGCGATCCACGATGCGCTGCGCGCCGTGGGCCTGCCCACCATCGAGGTTCACTTAACCAACATCCACACGCGTGAGCCTTTTCGCCATCATTCGTACGTATCGTCTGTGGCATTAGGGGTCATCTGCGGTCTGGGTGCTGCCGGCTACCGGTATGCGCTCGCCGCGCTGGCCGAAAAGCTTTCAGATTAGCGCGTTGCCGAAGGAGAACAATAACATGACCAAGGCATCCCAGGTGGACCAGGATCTGATCCGCGCCATTGCCGAACTGCTCAACAAGGAAAATCTCGCCGAGATCGAGATCGAGCAGGACGATTTCCGCGTCCGCGTGACGCGCTCCTTCGCCAAGGAAGTGGTGCAGGTCGCCGCGCCCGCCTACGCCCAGGCCCCCGCCGCCGCTCCGGCGCCGCAGGCAGCCGTGCCCGCAGGCTCGGTCCCCGCAGCCTCGGCAGCCGCCGTGGTCGAGGACCTCGCCTCCAACCCGGGCACCCTCACCTCCCCGATGGTCGGCACCGCCTACCGTGCCCCCGAGCCCAGCGCAGCACCCTTCGTGGAAGTCGGCGCGCGCGTGACCGAGGGCCAGACGGTGGTCATCATCGAAGCGATGAAGACCATGAACCAGATCCCGGCGCACCGCTCCGGCACCGTGACGCGCATCTTGGTCGAAGACGCCCAGCCTGTCGAATATGGCCAGCCGCTGATCGTTATCGAATAAGGCGGAGGGGCTAGACGCAATGTTCTCCAAGGTCCTGATTGCCAATCGCGGCGAAATCGCCCTGCGCATCCTGCGCGCCTGCAAGGAACTGGGCATCCAGACTGTTGCGGTTCACTCGACCGCCGACGCCAATGCCATGCATGTGCGCCTGGCCGACGAAAGCGTCTGCATCGGCCCGCCCCCGGCCCGCGACAGCTACCTGAACATCCCCCAGATCATGGCCGCCTGCGAGATCACCGGCGCAGACGCCGTGCATCCGGGCTACGGCTTCCTCTCCGAGAACGCGCGCTTCGCCCAGATTCTCAACGAGCACAAGATCACCTTCATCGGCCCCTCGGCGCACCATATCGAGATCATGGGCGACAAGATCACCGCCAAGAAGACGGCGGTCGAACTGGGCATCCCGGTGGTCCCCGGCTCGGACGGCGAGATCAAGACCGAGGCCGAGGCCAAGGCTCTCGCCACCAAGATCGGCTACCCGGTCCTGATCAAGGCCACCGCCGGCGGCGGCGGACGCGGCATGAAGGTTGCCCATACCGAACTCGATATCGGCATAGCCCTCTCGACCGCCCGCTCGGAAGCCAAGGCCGCCTTCGGCAACGACTCGGTCTACATCGAAAAGTACCTGGGCAAGCCCCGCCACATCGAAGTGCAGGTGATGGGCGACGGCCAGGGCAACGCGGTGCACCTGGGCACGCGCGACTGCTCGCTGCAGCGCCGCCACCAGAAGGTCTGGGAAGAAGCCAGCGCCCCCACCGTTCCGCCCGAGAAGCGCGAGGAAATCGGCGAGATCTGCGCCGCCGCAATGCGCAAGCTCAAGTACTCGGGCGCCGGCACCATCGAGTTCCTCTACGAGAACGGCGAGTTCTATTTCATCGAAATGAACACGCGCCTGCAGGTGGAGCACCCGGTGACCGAACGCATCACCGGCATCGACATCGTCTATGAACAGATCCGCGTCGCGTCGGGCGAGAAGCTCTCGCTCAAGCAGAAGGACATCCAGTTCTACGGCCACGCCATCGAAGTGCGCATCAATGCGGAAGACCCGCAGACCTTCACGCCTTCGCCCGGCAAGATCAGCTTCTACCACCCTGCCGGCGGCGTCGGCGTGCGCGTGGATTCGGCCGTCTATCAGGGCTATTCGATCCCGCCCTACTACGACAGCCTGATCGGCAAGCTCATCGTCTATGGCCGCACGCGCCACGAATGCCTGCAGCGCCTGAGCCGCTCGATCGACGAGTTCGTGGTGGACGGCGTCAAGACCACGCTGCCGCTCTTCCAGCGCCTGATCCGCGAACCCGATATCATCGCGGGCAACTACGACATCCACTGGCTGGAAAACTATCTCGGCAAGAAGTGAGCCGGACGAAGTCCGCTTCCATTGCCCAACGTCTCTTCTTCCCCGGCCGCGCTGCCGGGGAAGTCGTTTGAGGCCCCTCGCGCGCCCATCACGAAGGCGCGCACGCGATGGGCATGGCGACCAGTTCTGCTAGACTGCAAGGGCGCGAGTCGACCATGTCCAAGAAACCCGACCCCTTCGATATCGAGCTGACCCCCGAACTGATCGTCCGGGCCTATCAGGCCGGCATCTTTCCCATGGCCGAGGATGCGGACGACCCGGACCTCTTCTGGGTCTCGCCCGAGATGCGTGGCATTATCCCGCTCGACGGATTCAAGATCTCAACAAGCCTGCGCAAGACGCTGAAAAAGCACCCGTTTCAGGTGAAGGTCGATACGGACCTCGAAGCGGTGTTCGACGGCTGCGCCGAGCCGGCGCCCGAGCGCGAGACCACCTGGATCAATTCCACCATCCGGCGCCTTTATGGCGAACTCTACCGCCGCGGGCTGGTCCACACCGTGGAAGTCTGGGACGGCAAGGAACTGGTGGGCGGGCTCTACGGGCTGGCGCTCGGCTCCGCCTTCTTCGGGGAATCGATGTTCCATCGCCGAACCGACGCAAGCAAGATCGCGCTGGCGCACCTGGTCGAACGCCTCACCGCGGGAGGCTTCCGGCTACTGGACACCCAGTTCCTCACCGCCCACCTGAAGTCGCTTGGGGGCATCGAGATCCCGCGCGAAATCTACGAACTACGCCTGGCCGATGCCCTCTCCCACGCCGGGGATTTCTACGCCTGGGACCGGCGCCCCCTCGATTAATCCGCGATGCGGATCACCACGTCGGTAAGCCATTTGCTCGAATCGGGCTCCTGGCCCGGATCGGTGCGATAGATTTCGAGCCGGCATCCGAAGCGATCGCCCTTTGGGGTTTCCTCCATGTCCCACCGGATGCCCTCCCGGCGCGCCCAATCGATGAGTGCCCCGTTGGCGTCGATCAGCTTGTCATAGCCACCCTGCCAGGTGATGGAGCCGAAACGGCCACCCGGCAGCACCCCCGCGATCACCCGGCCATCGCCCTCCACCGCGCTCGCCACCGGGGCGCCGAACTCGAGCTCGAGTTCGCCGTCCATGTCGATGAGATTGTACTTGATAATCGGCGCATCGGCGGGCGCGACGCCGTGGCGGGCCAACCAGGCGAAGAACTCAGGGTAGACCCGGTCGACGACCTGGCCGAAAGGCATGGTCACCGTCTCGCGAATGGCGAGATAGGGTTGTGGCGGGCGTTCGATGATCTTCGGTTCGCTGAGCATGCTCAGTATCCTCACTGTTGCGCCTGGGGCGTGGCAAGATAGGTATCGAGCATTTCGAACGTCGAACTCCAGCCGAAGCGGTGGCCGTCGCGCTCGGCGACGTTCAGGAACTCGCTCTGCCTGAATCGCATCTCGGTCTCCTCGCCAAGACCGATGAACTCGATTTCGACCAGCATGCTATGGCCGTCGGCATCGTTGATATAGGTGAAGCTCAGGCGCTCCGGCGGCGCAATCTCCTGGTAGGTGCCGTGGATCCAGTGGTCACGGCCCGGCCGCGACATGCAGAACCGCCAGTTGCCGCCGACACGAAAATCCATCTGGCAATGGGAGAGCCGAAACCCCTCAGGCCCCACCAGCGCACAGTATGCTCGGGCCGCGACCAGACCTTGAACAGCAGCTCGCGCGGAGCCGCGAAGACGCGCGTGATCTACAGGACCAGATCGTCATTTACGGCTTGCGCCGCCTCAGTTGATGCCGTCATCGGATTTTCCCTCCTGTATCTCTGCCAGATAGTCGTCCAGCCTGTCGAAGCTGCCTTCCCAGTACTTCCGGTAGGGCTCGATCCAGCCCGCGATGGCCTTGATGGGTTCGGGTGCGAGCCGGCATGGGCGCCATTGCGCCTCGCGGCCGCGGGTAATGAGCCCTGCCCGCTCCAAGACCTTGAGGTGCTTGGAAACCGCTGGCAGCGTCATCTGGAAGGGCTCGGCCAGTTCGAGCACGCTCGCCTGCCCGTGGGTCAGTCGCGCCAGGATGGCGCGTCGCGTCGGATCGGCCAGAGCCGAAAAGGCCAGATTGAGCTGTTCTTCGTGCATCGTTATTGCACCATTCGGTTAAATAACTCATCAGTTAAATACAGCTGGGGACCCGGTGGCGTCAAGCCATACCTCCTCTTGGATTTCGGGCCGCGATTTCCCATATCCAGTGCGCACAAAGGGAGGGGCCGTTGCCCGACAAGAAGTATATCCGCATCCAGCGCTTGTTCGACGAACTCGAGCGCAAGCTGCCATCGGGCGTAGGCCGGCCGGTCGGCTGGATTCGCCAGCCCAAGGCGCGCGCGGCGCGCATTCCGGTGGGCGTGCTGATGGTGCTGGGCGGGGTCTTCAGCTTCCTGCCCGTTCTCGGCATCTGGATGCTGCCGTTCGGCCTGCTGCTGTTGGCGGTGGATGTACCCCCGCTACAGGGCCCCGTGGGGAGCGCCGTGGTCAACGGCCGGCGAAAGTGGTCCGTCTGGCGGCGCGTCCGCGCCGCGCGCAAGGCGGCCAAACAGCCCTAGGGCTTGGGCGGCGGCACGTCCGAGCTCTGCTTGCAGTCGCTCAGCCACACGTCATAGACGGGATGATCCACCGCGTTGAGCGCGGGCGCATCGGCAAACATCCAGCCGGTGAAGATGCGCTTGACCGTGCCCTGCAGGCTCACCTGGTCAACTTCGACGAACACCGATGTCCGCTGGATCTCGGTCGAGGGCCTCGTGTAGCAGACGCGCGGCGTCACCTGCAGCGCGCCGAACTGCACGGTCTCGTTCATGTAGACGTCGAAAGTGGTGATCCGCGCCGTGATCTTGTCGAGCCCGGTAAAGGTCGCCACCGGGTTTGAAATGGTCGCTGCCAGCGCAGGCGCCGCGGACAAAGCCGCGAGCATGGCCAGCGCTGCCGCAAAGCGCTTCATGATCAGCCTGGGCGTGGACTTATTCGGGCGACCAGGCGTCGTAGTCGCCCGTAACACGCGGGCGTTCACCCTTGTTGAGCAGGCTCCCATCGGGGCGATAGGCTGCCGCGGTGCCGGTGAGGTTCGGCTGGGCCGGCTTTTCCCAGGGGCGAGCGTTGTAGTGCTCGGCGCTCGGCGGCGTATCGGTGCGGTGATGCATCCAGCCATGCCAGCCGGGCGGAATCGAAGAGGCGTCGGCATACCCGTTATAGGTCACCCAGCGGCGGTCGCGCTTCTTGTCCTCGTAGTAGCGATTCCCGAACTCATCGCTGCCCACGTATTTGAAGAACCGCTTCAAATACAGGCGCGTGCCCCAGGTTTGTCCCTGCCACCAGACGAAGATTTCCGAGAGAAGCGCTTTCATGCCCGAACCCGTTCGTGAAGTCGCCCTGCATTAGCACGGTGCTCCCCCCTCGCCTAGGCCCGGCTTGCTCAAATTCGCGCAGGGTTGGCCCCACCGTCGAACACCACATCTAGTGCCTGCCTGTTGGCAGAGCCCCTAAAATAATCGCCTTGACAGCCCCGAGCGATTCCCCGCCCCGCGCCGCCAGGGGTGAACCCGGCTTTCTCCATACGCAATTGTGGCTGAAAAGAGTCAGGCAAAAGGCCCACTTAGCCGCCGTTTCGGCCACGGGCTCGCAAATATGAACAGCGCAAACGAGGCCTCGGATGAGCCCGATCACGATGCGCTCGCGCCCTTGAGACTTATCCCCGCTGTTCACATATTATATACTAGATTTAGCGCTACACAGGCAAACCAGCACAAGGTGTAGACAAAGATGCGACCAAACGCAGTTGACGCGGATTTTGAATCGGCGCAGTTTTTTAAGGCTGAGCGGACGGAATTGAACGGCCCGCCGGCAACCGCCCGAAATCAAGGACCGGCATCGCGATCGGTTCACATTGCGGGCACGGGGCAAGGTTTTGGCGACCCGTTGCGGCGGATCGCGGTTGGACGCGTCAAAACAGGTTTGGGTTTGAAGCCGTTGGCAGGCTTACGGACAGTCGTGTCCGGTTACTACGGGGATTTTTATGCGCATTGAACGTCGGTTTACCAAGGCCAACCAGTCGGCCTACGAGGGTATCGAGTTCCGGAACGCGACCAGCGAGATCCGCAATCCCGATGGCTCTGTCGTCTTCAAGCTCGAGAACATCGCCATTCCCGCGGCCTGGAGCCAGGTCGCGTCCGACATCATCGCCCAGAAGTATTTCCGCAAGGCCGGCGTCGCCAAGGTCCTGAAGAAGGTCGAGGAGAACGCGGTTCCCTCCTGGCTCTGGCGCTCGATCCCCGACGAAGCCGCCCTCGCCGCCCTGCCCGAAAAGGAGCGCTATGGCTCCGAGCTCGACAGCCGCCAGGTCTTCGATCGCCTTGCCGGCACCTGGACCTACTGGGGCTGGAAGGGCAAGTATTTCGAAACCGAGGAAGACGCCCAGGCGTTCTTCGACGAGCTGCGCTACATGCTGGCGACCCAGAAGGTGGCGCCGAACTCCCCGCAATGGTTCAACACCGGCCTGCATTGGGCCTATGGCATCGACGGCCCCGGCCAGGGCCACTTCTATGTCGACCCCTTCACCCACAAGCTCGTGCAGTCCAAATCCGCCTACGAGCACCCGCAGCCCCATGCCTGCTTCATCCAGTCCGTCGATGACGACCTGGTCAACGAAGGCGGCATCATGGACCTCTGGGTCCGCGAGGCGCGCCTCTTCAAGTACGGCTCGGGCACCGGCTCCAACTTCTCGCGTCTGCGTGGCGAAGGCGAAAAGCTCTCGGGCGGCGGCAAGTCCTCGGGCCTGATGAGCTTCCTCAAGATCGGCGACCGCGCTGCAGGCGCCATCAAGTCGGGCGGCACCACCCGCCGCGCCGCCAAGATGGTCGTGGTCGACATCGACCACCCCGATATCGAGACCTACATCAACTGGAAGGTGAAGGAAGAGCAGAAGGTTGCCGCTCTCGTCACCGGCTCCAAGGTCGTCTCCAGGCACCTCAAGGCGATCCTCAAGGCCGCCGTCAACTGCGACGGCGCGGGCGACGATTGCTTTGACGTGACCAAGAACCCGGCGTTGAAGCGCGAAGTGCGCGCCGCCAAGAAGGCCCTGGTGCCGGAGAACTACATCTACCGCGTCATCCAGTTCGCCAAGCAGGGCTATACGGACATCGAATTCCCGATCTACGACACCGATTGGGACAGCGAGGCGTACCTGACCGTTTCCGGCCAGAACTCGAACAATTCCGTCCGCGTCACCGACGACTACCTCAAGGCCGTCGAGACCGATGGCGACTGGAACCTGATGGGCCGCATCACCGGCAAGGTCACCAAGACCCTCAAAGCCCGGGACCTGTGGGAATCCATCGGCTACGCCGCCTGGGCCTCGGCCGATCCGGGCATCCAGTACCACACCACCATCAACGATTGGCACACCAGCCCCGAGGCCGGCCCGATCATCGCGTCCAATCCGTGCTCGGAATATATGTTCCTGGACGACACGGCCTGTAACCTCGCCTCGATCAACCTGCTGCCCTACCGCAAGGCAGACGGCTCGTTCGACGTGGCCGCCTACGAGCACACCATTCGCCTGTGGACGATCGTGCTCGAAGTCTCGGTGATGATGGCCCAGTTCCCGTCCAAGGCCATTGCCGAGCGCTCCTTCAAGTACCGTACGCTGGGCCTGGGCTACGCCAATATCGGCGGCCTGCTGATGACCTCCGGCATTCCCTATGACTCGGTGGAAGGCCGCGCCTATGCCGGCGCCCTCACCGCCATCATGACCGGCGTCGCCTATGCCACCTCGGCCGAAATGGCCAAGGAACTGGGCGCGTTCGACGACTACAAGCGCAACGCCAAGCACATGCTGCGCGTCATCCGCAACCACCGCAACGCGGCCCTCGGCAATGCCGATGGCTACGAGAAGCTCTCGATCAACCCGGTGCCGCTCGACGTCGCCAACGTGCCCTATGCCGAACTCACCGAGCGCGCCAAGGTGGCTTGGGACAACGCTCTCGCCCTCGGCGAGAAGCACGGCTACCGCAATGCCCAGGTTTCGGTGATCGCCCCGACCGGCACCATCGGCCTGGTCATGGATTGCGACACCACCGGCATCGAGCCCGACTTCGCGCTGGTCAAGTTCAAGAAGCTCGCCGGCGGCGGCTACTTCAAGATCATCAACCGCGCCGTGCCCCCGGCCCTGCGCACGCTCGGCTACTCGGAAAGCCAGATCGCCGAGATCGAGGCCTATGCCGTCGGCCATGGCAACATCAACCAGGCCCCGGGCATCAACCCCGGCACCCTGCGCGCCAAGGGCTTTGACGACGCCAAGATCGAAGCGCTGAACAAAGCCCTGGCCTCGGCCTTCGACGTCAAGTTCGCCTTCAACAAGTGGACGCTGGGCGAGGACTTCCTCAAGTCACTCGGCATCACCGACGAGCAGCTCAACGACTTCACCTTCGAACTGCTGCCGGCGCTTGGCTTCTCCAAGAAGGACATCGAGGCGGCGAACCTGCACGTCTGCGGCGCGATGACCCTGGAAGGCGCTCCGCACCTCAAGGCCGAGCACCTGCCGGTGTTCGATTGCGCCAGCCCCTGCGGCAAGATCGGCAAGCGCTACCTCTCGATCGAGAGCCACATCCTGATGATGGCTGCCGCGCAGCCCTTCATCTCGGGCGCAATCTCCAAGACCATCAACATGCCCAACGACGCCACCGTCGAGGACTGCAAGGAAGCCTACATGCTCTCCTGGCGCCTGGCGCTCAAGGCCAACGCGCTCTATCGCGACGGCTCCAAGCTCAGCCAGCCGCTCAACGCCGCCCTCCTCGCCGATGACGACGAGGAAGAGGACGATGCGGTCGAGGCCCTGGTGGCCCAGAACGCGGCGGCCCGCGTGCCGGTGGTTGCCGAAAAGATCGTCGAGCGCATCATCGAGCGCACCGTGCGCGAGCGCGAGAAGATGCCCGACCGCCGCAAGGGTTACACCCAGAAGGCAGTCGTGGGCGGCCACAAGGTCTATGTCCGTACCGGCGAATACGACGACGGGCGCCTGGGCGAGATCTTCATCGACATGCACAAGGAAGGCGCCGCCTTCCGTGCGATGATGAACAACTTCGCCATCGCCATCTCTCTCGGCCTCCAGTACGGCGTGCCGCTGGACGAATACGTGGAAGCCTTCACCTTCACCCGGTTCGAGCCCGCCGGCATGGTCATGGGCAACGACCGCATCAAGAACGCCACCTCGATCCTGGATTACGTGTTCCGCGAACTCGCCGTCTCCTATCTCGACCGCGACGACCTGGCCCACGTTAACCCCGAGGGCCCGACCTCGCTCGGCAAGGGCGTAGCCGAGGAAAAGAGCGCCCGTGGCAACACGGCCGCGCCTGCCCCGGTGCCCGCCGAGCGCTTTGTATCCCGCGGCATGACCCGCGGCCGCGTGGCCAACTCCTCGCTGATGCTGGTGCCCACGGCCCAGGTTTCGGCAACGGCGGCTCCGGCCATGCAGACCTCCACGGTCACCGCGCTGCGCACGGCCACGGCCCTCAAGGCCGAGCCCGCCCTCGCCCCTGCGGCCTTCCCGGCCGCCGAGCTGAGCCCCATCCCGAGCCCCCCGCCCAGCAAGGACGCGGGCCTGCTCCGGGCCGAGGCCCAGATGAAGGGCTACACCGGCGACCAGTGCACCGAGTGCCACAACTTCACCATGGTGCGTAACGGCACGTGCCTGAAGTGCGACACCTGCGGCACGACCACGGGTTGCAGCTGAGGGTAGTTGGGGAACAACAACCAAAGCTAATAAGTCATGTTTGGGCGCTCGGCTGAAAAGCCGGGCGCCTTGCTGTTTTGTCTGGCTCTGGTCAAGCGCCTCGGTCGACTAGTGCCCGGTCTGCAGCACCATCTGGGCGGCCTGGCGCACGCGCACCTTGTCGGCTTCTATCGGCAAGGCCGATTCTGAACGCTCGAGTGCTTCGGCGGCATGCCGGAGGGCTTGGGGGCGGAGCCGGCCTTCTCCGAGCCGGGAAAGCGTCAGGAAGGCCTTTTGCAGGCGGAGCCCGATCTCGACTACGGGCGCGCCGTCCCGGGCGATGGGCATGAAGAGGTCGTCAAACAGGTCGGCCAGCGCCAAGGGTGGCACGTAGACCTCTGGGTAGTCGGCCTCGTCAAACTCGTCCGGCTCAGACCAGATGGACAATATGCGAACCGCTCGCCCGATGACGTCGATCGCCGTCCCGGGGTCGTTGATGCCGGGCGACAGGGCGCGTGACGCGATTTCGGCGAGGACCGATGCGCCAAACCGCGGGTCCTGGTCGAACGAGCGCGTATCGGCGATGGAAAAGCAGTCGCGAACGGCCTTCTCGACCGCTTCGCCCTCGACGCGGGAGGTCCAGGCCAGCGTCTGCGTAGGATCGACGAACTTGCCCGGAATCGCGTTGAGATAGATGGCGCCACCTTCATCGGGAATGAGCTCGGCAAGCGCTCCGATATCAACGTGCTGCACGTATCCGATCTTGCTGCTCGGCACGGCGCGAGCGTCTGGCGGCAGGCCCGCCGGATCGTCAAAGGGTCGCCCACCCATATATGGATTTTGATGTCGGGCCCGCATGGCCTTGGCCGCCGCTTGCTCAACGCTGTCGGTCGTTTCGGTAACCCGGCCGAGCCGGGCCAGGTGGTCAATCCAGCGCAACAAGGTGACCACGATCAGGATAATGACGATGATCGTTGCGGCGAACAGGACGACCCTGCCCTGGGCTCCATAGGCTCCGGTGCTCAATACGATTATGCCGACCAGACTGAACAGGAAGGAGCCGACGAACGTGGACAGCACGTTCTTGGTGGTCGAGTCCTCGATAACCAGCTTCGTGGCACGGGGCGTGACATTGGTCGTGGCCGCCGAATAGGCCGAGACCATGATGCTGAGCGAAAAGGTCGTAACGGTCAGCATGCTCGAGGCGATGATGCTCAGGATATGGTCGACCGCATTGGCACCCACCTTGGCCGGCAGGTCGCTCGGAATGTACGGGTCCAGTGCGATACCCAGGAGCGCGACCAGAACCGCAACGACCGAAAAAATGCTGGCGCGAAACCAGATGCGGCGTGTGACCTGGATGGTAAGCCAAAGCCAGCGGGACGTCATGGCATCGTCCCTGTGGGTTCGTCCGAGCCGCGTTGCTGACCAGCCATGTTCAATCTCCTGTCCTGGCATCGCGAGGGGCGATGATCGAGAGACTTAACAAATGACGGGAAGTAAGGATGCCTTTCTACCGGCTCCTGCCCTCGCCGCCTTGTTGTCTTTCGGGCGGCTCGACGCGCGGCACGGAAAGGTGTTCTTCTTGTTGTCGCAGAGAACCGTTGTGGTCGCGCTGCCCGAACGAGGAGATATGCCGATGTTCAAGAGCTTGCCTGCGGGAATTGCCATTCTGGCGACCATCATCGCCTGCACCGCCCCTGCCCGGGCAGACGGGCCGGCGACCGAACCGGCCACGCCCGATTGCGGGGCGGCAGCGCTCGAGGCGAGCATCGGCAAGGCGGTGGTCGGCACGACGGCCGAAGACGTGACGGTCGGCGGCGCGCCGGTGCAGTCCAAAGGCGTGGTGCGCGTCATCATGCCGGGCGACATGGTCACCCAGGACTTCAGCGAGGACCGACTCAACCTGGAAGTCGACGAAGCCGGAAACCTGGCTCGGGCGACCTGCGGCTGAACGCACGCAGCGGCCCTCCACGTGCAGCGGCGGCTGTGAAGGCCGATGCCTTCGGCCGCTGCGCGCCAGACTTCCGGACGAGACCGGAGGCCGTTTCCCGCCCTCGTGATTCCCACGCACCATCGCGGGGAAGTTTCAACCCGATTCATCGCCCCTCACCTACCCCATATCCATTGACGCCAAAGAAGATGCGCATACTATATGTAGCGTTCTAGGTTCTTCCGGTTACCAAAGCCGGGAGCTAAGACGGGAACTCGGTGCGCTCCCTATGGGAGCAATGCCGAGGCTGCCCCCGCAACTGTAAGCGGCGAGTATCTGTTCGTTTTCGGCCACTGGACCCACCGGTTCGGGAAGGCGGAACAGAAGACGCTGACCCGCGAGCCAGGAGACCTGCCTCGAACAAGTTACGTCCACCGGCGGGGTGCCGGAGGCGAGCGGGTGCGCATGGGTCTTCCATTCGGCCGCCGTCCTCTATCCCTGCCCAGCTAACAGATGCGAGGGATCAGATGACCATCACCGTTTACAGCAAGCCCGCCTGCGTTCAATGCACCGCCACTACCCGCGCGCTCGACCGCAAGGGTATCGACTATACGCTCGTCGACATCTCAGAAGACGCCGAAGCCTATGCGCGCGTCCAGGGCATGGGCTACCGCCAGATCCCGGTCGTCGTCGCCGGCGAGCAGCATTGGGCCGGCTTCCGTCCCGACATGATCGGCGCCCTCTCCTGACGCCCGGACCGACGCGGACGCCATGCGGCCATGGGCAACATCGTCTACTATTCGAGCAGCTCGGAAAACACGCACCGCTTCGTCCGGAAGCTGGGCTTTGAAAGCCTGCGCCTGCCGGTCGAGGCCGGCGGGGAGCCCCCCGTCATCGAAGCACCCTATGTGCTGGTCCTCCCCACCTATGGCGGCGGAGGGGGCAAGGGCGCGGTTCCCAAGCCGGTTATCCAGTTCCTCAACAATCCTGCCAACCGCAGCCTGATCCGCGGCGTGATCGCCGCGGGCAACACCAATTTCGGGCCGGCCTACGCGATCGCGGGCGATATCGTCTCGCGCAAATGCGCCGTGCCCCTCCTCTACCGGTTCGAACTTCTCGGGACCGCGGAGGACGTCGAAAATGTCAGACAAGGACTCGTACGGTTTTGGACATGCTCACACTAGAACGCCCCGCAAAGGCCCCGGACCAGACGCTGGATTTCCACGCGCTCAACGCGATGCTGAACCTCTACGACAGCGAGGGCCGCATCCAGTTCGACAAGGACCGCCTGGCGGCACGGCAGTATTTCCTGCAGCACGTGAACCAGAACACGGTCTTCTTCCATAACCTGCGCGAGAAGCTCGATTACCTCGTGACCGAGGGCTATTACGAGCAGGAAGTGCTCGACCAGTACGCGTTCAACTTCGTCCGCGACCTGGTCGACCACGCCTATGGCAAGAAGTTCCGCTTTCCCACGTTCCTGGGCGCGTTCAAGTACTATACGAGCTATACGCTCAAGACCTTCGACGGCAAGCGCTACCTCGAGCGCTACGAGGACCGGGTCTGCATGGTCGCCCTGACGCTGGCGCGCGGCGACGAACAGCTCGCACGCAACCTCGTGGACGAGATCATTTCCGGGCGCTTCCAGCCGGCCACCCCGACCTTCCTCAATGCCGGCAAGAAACAGCGCGGTGAACTCGTCTCGTGCTTCCTGCTGCGCGTGGAAGACAACATGGAGAGCATCGGGCGCGCCATCAACTCGGCGCTCCAGCTCTCCAAGCGCGGCGGCGGCGTGGCTCTCAGCCTCACCAACATCCGCGAGATGGGCGCACCCATCAAGCAGATCGAGAACCAGTCCTCGGGCGTGCTGCCGGTGATGAAGCTCCTGGAGGATTCGTTCTCCTATGCCAACCAGCTGGGGGCGCGGCAGGGCGCGGGAGCGGTTTACCTGCACGCCCACCACCCCGACATCATGCGCTTCCTCGACACCAAGCGCGAAAATGCCGACGAGAAGATCCGCATCAAGACGCTGTCGCTGGGCGTGGTGATCCCCGACATCACGTTCGAACTGGCCAGGAACAACGAGGACATGTACCTGTTCTCGCCCTACGACGTGGAGCGGGTCTACGGCGTGCCCTTCACCGAAATCTCGGTGAGCGAAAAGTACCGCGAGATGGTGGCCGACAGCCGCATCCGCAAGAAGAAGATCAAGGCGCGCGAATTCTTCCAGGTCATCGCCGAGATCCAGTTCGAGAGCGGCTATCCCTACATCATGTTCGAGGACACGGTGAACCGGGCCAACCCGATTGCCGGCCGCGTGACCATGAGCAATCTCTGCTCGGAAATCCTGCAGGTCAGCGAGCCCAGCGTTTTCAACGACGACCTTTCCTATAGCCACATGGGCAAGGATATCTCGTGCAACCTGGGTTCGCTCAACATCGCCGCGGCGATGGATTCGGTCGATTTCGGCAGGACCATCGAGACCTCGATCCGCGCGCTGACCGCCGTGTCGGAGATGAGCGACATCGCCTCCGTCCCCTCGGTGGCCAAGGGCAATGCCGATAGCCACGCCATCGGACTCGGGCAGATGAATCTGCACGGCTACCTGGCCCGCGAGCGCATCTTCTACGGGTCCGAGGAAGGCGTCGACTTCACTAATATCTATTTCTACACCGTGGCTTACCACGCCGTCCGCACCTCGAACCTCATCGCCGCCGAGCGCGGCCGGAGCTTCAAGGGCTTCGAGAACTCGAAATATGCGAGCGGCGCTTACTTCGACAAATATACCGAGCAGGAATGGAAGCCCGCCACCGAAAAGGTCGAGGCGCTGTTCGAGAAGGCCGGCATCCACATTCCGACCCAGGAGGACTGGCGCGAACTCAAGGCCAGGGTGATGAAGACCGGCCTCTACAACCAGAACCTCCAGGCCGTGCCGCCGACCGGCTCGATCTCCTACATCAACCACTCGACCTCCTCGATCCACCCGATCGTCTCCAAGATCGAGATCCGCAAGGAAGGTAAGATCGGCCGCGTCTACTATCCCGCGTCCTTCATGACCAACGACAACCTGGAATACTACCAGGATGCCTATGAGATCGGGCCCGAGAAGATCATCGACACCTACGCGGCGGCGACCCAGCATGTCGACCAGGGCCTGTCTCTGACGCTGTTCTTCCGCGACACCGCCACGACCCGCGATATCAACCGCGCCCAGATCTACGCGTGGAAGAAGGGCATCAAGACCATCTACTACATCCGACTGCGCCAGATGGCGCTCGAGGGCACGGAGGTGCAGGGCTGCGTTTCCTGCACGCTCTGAGATGAAGGCTGACAGCAAGATGAACGTTCAATTCCGCCCCGCCGCCCGCGTGCGCGCCATCAACTGGAACCGCGTCCAGGACGACAAGGACCTGGAGGTCTGGAACCGCCTGACCAGCAATTTCTGGCTGCCCGAGAAGGTGCCGCTTTCCAACGATATCCCATCCTGGGCAACGCTGACCGCCGCCGAGCAGCAGCTCACCATACGGGTCTTTACCGGTCTCACCCTGCTCGACACCATCCAGAACGGGGTGGGCGCGGTGCGCCTGATGGCCGACGCGGCCACCCCGCACGAGGAAGCGGTGCTCTCGAACATCTCCTTCATGGAGGCGGTGCACGCCCGCTCCTATTCCTCGATCTTCTCCACGCTCTGCCTCACCCCGGACGTGGACGACGCCTATCGCTGGAGCGAGGAAAACGCCTTCCTGCAGCAGAAGGCGGCGCTGGTCATGGAGCAATACGAGAGCGGCGATCCGCTCAAGAAGAAGATCGCCTCGGTCTTCCTTGAAAGCTTCATGTTCTATTCGGGCTTCTACCTGCCCATGTACTGGTCCTCGCGCGCCAAGCTGACCAACACTGCCGATCTCATCCGTCTCATCATCCGCGACGAGGCGGTGCACGGCTATTACATCGGCTACAAATACCAGCGCGAACTCGACCGGCTCCCTGAGGAGCGCAGGCAGGAACTGAAGGACTTCGCCTTTGACCTGCTCCTCGAGCTCTATGACGCCGAAACCCGCTATACCGAGGAACTCTACGACGCGGTCGGCCTGTCCGAGGACGTCAAGAAGTTCCAGCACTACAACGCCAACAAGGCGCTGATGAACCTGGGTTATGAGGCGCTGTTCCCGCCCGAGGCCTGCGCGGTCAATCCGGCGATCCTCTCCGCTCTTTCCCCCAATGCAGACGAGAACCACGACTTCTTCTCGGGGTCCGGATCGTCCTACGTCATCGGCAAGGCCATCGCCACCGAGGACGAAGACTGGGACTTCTAGGCTGGCTGCGTCGCGTCCACCAACAGCTGCAATCGCGCGTCGCGGGTGCCGAAAACCTCGAGCACCCGCGGCGAACCATCGAGAAGGCCAAGATCGTCCTGCCGGATGATGGCCTTGAGGCGTCTGTCCACCCTGGCGCGCAGCTTGGGCAGCTCGATGGTGACGGTGATGTCGTCCGGCTGCCTGATCGGAATGAACACGATGAGGTCAAGCGCCGCCAGGGCCTTCTCGACCTGGCGCAACTGTCGCCCCGTCGGCGACCACTCGCCGCCTTCCATCGCGCTGACGACATCGAGATAGCCGAGAAAATCGAGCGGGCAGCGCTCGAAGATGAGATTGGTGCTGGCCTCGTCCGAGAGGATCAGCGAGCAGCTGCGCTCCAGCTGCGTTTCGAGATCGGCTATCGAAATGCCATCGCCAAAGGCAAGCCCGTCGTCCTCCAGCCAATAGGGCTCCGGCACGCTTTCGTAGCCGCGACTGGCAGAGACAAAGTCATCGATCAGCGTCGACTTGCCCACCCCGTGGGTGCCGGTGACTGCAATGCGCATGCTTGTGCTCTCTGCGTTCTGGTGCGCGAGTTCTCCATATTCCCGCTTACGCTCCTTACGCCGTCGCCACCAATTCTGCCAGTTCGGCCAAGGCAATCGGGAGTGGCCTTCAAGCAGCATGGCGGGACTGCCTCCCCCCTTGCGTGGCCAGGTCCATCCTCTATACTGAACTTTATGGTTCAGTATTCTCAAACCCGCTTCGATGCCTCGTTCTCCGCGCTTTCGGATGCGACGCGGCGCGGCATTCTCGAACAGCTCGGGCGCTCGGACGCCTCGATCTCGGACCTCGCCGAACGATTCCACATGACCCTTACGGGCATGAAGAAGCATGTGAGCGTCCTCGAGCAGGCGGGGCTCGTCACGACCGAGAAAATCGGGCGCGTGCGCACCTGCCGGCTCGGCCTGAGCCGGCTGGAGGAAGAGGCCGCCTGGATAGAAGGGTACCGCCAGCTATGGGCGGAGCGCTTTGACGAGTTGGACAAAGTCGTCGAACAATTGCAACAGAAGGAGAGAGACGATGGACGAGCAGAGCGTGAGTGAGCCCGCCCCCTTGACGAACAACACGAGCGTGGACCGTCAGTCCGAGCGCGAACTCGTCGTTACGAGGACCTTTAACGGCCCGGTGCGCTTCGTGTTCGAAGCCTGGACCACGCCCGAACTCCTCATGCGCTGGTGGGCGCCGAAATCGTTCGGAATTACCTTGCTCTCGTGCGAGGCCGACGTCCGCACGGGCGGCACCTATCGCTTCGTCTTCGGTGTCCCCGGCTCCGACCAGCCCGTGGCGTTCTTCGGCAGGTATATCGAGGTCATTCCCAATCAGCGCCTCGTGTGGACGAACGAGGAAGGCGATGATGGAGCTGTGACCACGGTCAGCTTCGAGGAAAAGGACGGTAAAACGCAGCTGGTCCTGCGAGACCTCTATCCCTCCAAGGAAGCGCTCGACGAGGCAATCGCTTCGGGAAGCACCGGCGGATGGCCCGAGCAGTTCGAGAACCTCGACACGCTGCTCCTCACCGAGGGCGCGCGCTAAGCGCTCCCTTCGGACACGGGACGAAAGGTCACTCCGCCGCGAGGCGCGGCCTTTCGCCCGACCTGTCCGGGCCCACGGCGATGAACCGGCTGATCTCTTCGCCTTCGAGGCCGACGAGCAGCGGTTGCCTGGTACCCGCGAGCACGGCGGTGTCGTAGATTTCTTCGACGCCCCCGGTGATCGTGAGCGTATGGCAGATCTCGCCATCGCTCAGGCGCATGACATAGACCGCGCATTCCGGCTCGCGCCCGCGCCGCGCCAGTTCGCCGTCGAGCGGCAGCCCTGAGAATATGTGGTTTCGCGGCTTGGAAAGACCGATCACGGCATAGTCGCCGTGAAAGCACAGGCCCCGCAGGAAGCCGGGCAGCCACTTGAGACGCTCGAAGCGCCGCGCCTGGCGATCGATGCGCCCGAACCAGCCGGACCCCGCTTCGAGCACATAGAGCTCGCCCTGGTGCATGCGCGGCGTATGGGGCATGGAGAGGCCGGAGGCCACCACGCTGTCATCGCGCATGTCGATCACCATGCCTCCGTCGGCGCGCCGGGTCCGCCAGCCATCGGCCACGTTGCTGGCCGCCACGACGCTGGCGTAGGCAGGCTCCCCGTTCTCGAGGCAGAAGCCATTGAAATGGCAGCGGTCCTCATTGGTGATTTCGCTGATGAACGCTGGCCGCCAGAGCGGCGAGAAGCTGCCCCTGCCGTCGAGTTCGGCCAGGCAGTTGTAAAGCGTGACGGCGACCAGGAGCCGCCCGTCCCTATCGACCTGGACATCGTGGATATCCACGCCCCCCGTCACATCCGACCGCCGGGGCATGTAGATGCTGTCCCAGTTGCCGAGCCGGCATCCGGGCTCGAGCCCGTTCTCGAAACGCCACACCTGATGTTCGGTGGAGAGATAGAGCCCGGAGCCGGTGGCACGCAGCGCCATGGCACGCCCGAAATTGCGTTCGCTCACAGCGATGTTGCCATCAAGGCCCGGACCGATGAGCACGGTCTTGCCGGCCGTGTAGGTGGTGAAGGCCAGCGAGATGCCGTTGTGGGCCATCCAGGGCGCGAACTGGCCCGAATAGGTGATGTGGAACGGATTGTCGTCCTTCACGCCTACGCCGTCACCGGCAACAATCGGCCCCCTCCCACCGGTCAGATCGGATTCGCCCATGCCACGCCTCACTCAGTCACTTTGACGCTGGTTTATCAGGTCTTGGGCTGCGTTACGCGCATCCACTTGTCAGTCCGTGCAATTGGATTGTCATGGGGTGCAATTCTGGCCCCTCCCTGTCGAACTGCCGCGCAACTCCGGCTAGAGCCAAGTGATTGTCGTGCAAGCCAAGCTGCCCGGATCGCGCCCTTCGAGCGCGCGCAGTTTCAAGCCCGACGCCAGTGATTCATTTGGGCCATCCGCACGATTATGCAGAAAACTCCTTCCTCTCGATCGCTTTCAAACGGACAAGCCGCCCCTCGCCATGGCGGCGCCTCCGTCAGCGGCCAGCGGCCGCCGATGCGGATCATGCTCGCGGCGTTGATGACCTCCACCGCGCTGGTCGGTTTCGCATCGGCGGCCCTGGCCGCCGACAAGCTCATCGATGGCAGTGACGAGCAGTTCACCACACTAGAGAGTTTCGAGAAAATCACGGTCGGCGATGTCGCCACCGGCTCACTGACCATCAGCAACGGTGGCCAGGTGGCCGCGAGCGACCTGGTGGCGGTCGGCTGGCAGGCCGGCTCGAAGGGCACCATCACCGTGTCGGGCGCCGGCTCCAGCCTGACACAGACTACCGTCGATTTCACCGATCTGGTTATCGGCGCCGCCGGCACCGGTGCCCTCTATGTTCTCGACGGCGCCCAGGTCGTGACCAACCAGAGGCTCATCGTCTCGCGCTACGCCGGCTCGGGTGGCAGCGTTACGATCTCGGGTGGGGGCTCCAAGTTCACCTCGGCCAAGAATGTCTATATCGCCAACGGCGAGGCCAGCGCCACGCTGTCGGTACTGGCAGGTGGCGAGTTCCACACCGACGGCAGGCTCCAGGTCGCCGAATCCACCGATTCACGCGGAACCATCACCGTTTCCGGCGCCGGATCGAAACTGACGGCGGTCGCGGGCATCAACCTTGGCGATGGCGGCACCGGCATTATGGAGGTCTCGGACGGCGGTCTCGTCCAGTCCAGCGGCAGAATCTCCATCGGTCGTTTCAGGACCGGCATCGCGACGGTAACGGGCACCGGTTCCAGGCTCACGGGCAAAAGCCTCGTCGTCGGCGACACCAGTTCGTCCACCGTCAAAGGCACCGTCAACGTCGTTGCCGGCGGCCAGGTGGACATCGCCACCACGATTGCACTCGGTCAGGACAGCACCGCCAATGGGACGCTGACCATTTCGGGCGCCGGCTCCAAGGTCAGCGCGGGGTCTGGCACATCTGTCGGCGTAGCCGGCAAGGGCACCCTGACCATTTCGGACGCCGGTGAACTCAGCAGCGGCGGAACAGTCGCCTTCGGCGCCGATGCCTCCTCAGAGGGCATCGGGACCATTACCGGAGCCGGCTCCACGCTTTCAGCCCAGAACGTGGTGGTGGCCAAGAGCGGCGACGGCTCGCTGACCGTCAGCAAGGGTGGCACGCTCAAGGCGGACACCCTCGATATCGCCCAGACCTTCGCCACCCACGGCGCACTCAACATCGGCGCCGCCTCCGGCGAGTCCGCCGCCGAGGCAGGCACGATCGCAACTCGCAACGGTACGCCCACCGAGATCACCTTCGGGATCGGGAATGGCAAGATCGTCTTCAACCACACCGAAACCGCCTACGATTTCGATGCCGATGTCTCCGGCGACGGCACGATTTCCCAGGAGGCCGGCTACACGACCCTGACGGGCGACTATTCGGGTTTCACCGGCTTCGGCTCGGTCAGCGGCGGCACGCTCGATGTCGCCACCGCCTTCGTGGGCGCAATGAACGTCCTCAGCGGCGGCACGCTCACCGGCTCGGACTCGGTGGGAGCGCTGAATTTCGCGTCCGGCTCGACCTATCGCGTCGATGCGGGCAGCGGCCAGACGCTGACCAGCACCGGCACCATCACGCTCGATGCCGGCTCCGCGCTCGCCGTGGAGTTCAGCAAGGCGTCGGGTGTCTGGCAGCCGATCACGCTGCTGTCGGGCGCTTCGCTCGCCGGCACGTTCGATACGACGAACCAGGACGATTTCACGTTCCTCAATTTCAGCCTCGACTATAGCGCCACCAGCGTTCTCCTCAACGTGGCGCGCAACGGCGTGGCATTCTCGAGCGTGGCGATAACGCCGAACCAGAAATCGGTGGCCGGCGCCGTGGACGCCCTGGGCACCGACAACGCCATTTACGACGCCTTTGCGCTGCTCCAATCCGAGGATGACGCGCGCGACGCGCTCGATCAATTGTCCGGCGACGCCCACGCCTCACTGCAGGGCACCACGATCCTCAACGCGGGCTTTGCCCGCGACATCGTCGGCAGCCGGCTCGATGCGGGCGACACCAGCAATACCGGCGTGCTTTCCGAGGTCGATATCGGCGACGGCAGCCCTCCGATCGTGTTGCCGACCGCGACGGGCACGGGCATGTGGGCCCAGACCTATGGCGCCTTCGGCAAGGTCCAGGGGGACGCGACCTCCGCCGGGCAGGAGACGCTTTCGGGTGGTCTCTTCCTCGGAGCTGAAACCGACGATTTCCATGGCTTCAAGGCCGGTGTTCTGGCCGGCTATGGCCGGACGCACACCACGGCCGATGCCCGCAATGCTTCGGCCGACGTCGACAGCTACACGCTGGGCGCCTACGCGGGCCGGTATTTCGGACCGGTGCACACCAAGTTCGCCGCCACCTATGCCGTCAATGCCGTCGGCAGCCAACGCGACATCGCCTTTGGTGTTTTCTCGGACACGGTGAAGGCCAACTACCTCTCCAGGACTTTCCAGGTGCTGGGCGAAGTCGGCTACCGCTTCGGCGATGACAAGGCCTGGCAGGAGCCGTTCATCGGCGCCGAAATCCTCAACCTGCAGACCGATGGCTTTACCGAATCCGGCGGAGCCGCCGCGCTCAGCGTGGGCAGCGCCTCCCAGACGCTCGGCGTCACCACGGTGGGCGTGCGCGCCGGCGGCGAGATCGGCACCACGGAAGACGGCACAACGATTTCCTATAACGCCGCGCTCGGCTGGCGCCATGCGTTCGGCGAACTGGCCTCCCAGACCACGTCGGCGTTTGCCTCGGGCGGCCCCTCGTTCTCAGTGGCCGGAACACCCATCGCCCAGGACACGGCGTTGATCGAGGCCGGCCTCGACTTCGACCTCTCGGGCCCAGCCGACCTCAGCCTCACCTATCGCGGCGAGTTCAGCCAGCGGGCGCTGAGCAACGGGTTGAGCGCGCGCCTTTCAGGCAAGTTCTAAGGGAGAAGCCGCTTCAGGAAGGAATGCGGCCGAGACCGATCTCGTTGCCGTCCGGGTCGTAATACATGACCTTGCGCACGTTTTCGGCCGGCCGCTCCTCCTTCGAGAAGGTAATACCCCGATCGGCTGCCGCCTCGATCGCGGCCTCGAGATCCTTGCACATTATGGTCTGGATCGAGCCGCCCGCCCGCTGTGGCTCGACAATGATGTAGAGCCAGCGCTGCTCGCCCAGCGCCCAGACCGCCTCCCTGTCGTTGGGAAAGAACGCCGGCGCGCAACCGAAGAGTCGCTGGTACCAATCCATCGCGATCCTGAAGTCGCTGACCGGCACGCCCGCGAAGACGTCGTTCGCCCCTGCCCCGAACACCAGGCCATAGTCTGCCATCGTACCTCCTTGCGCTGCGCCTGCTTCGCGAAAAGGTCGCGAGCCGACTAGAGCAGCGACTTCGAAAGGCCCGATGTTGCGCGAAACGTCTTGAAGCTTTCAAGGGCCTGGATCGAACGGCCATTGTCGATGGCGGCGAGATCCAGGATCACGGCATTGGCGATGGTCATTGGCACCACCAGCGACTGAGACTCGCCGGCCGCCCCGCGCGACACCGAAATCTGGTGTTCGGGCGCCGGATCCAGGCCGGCGGCATGCAGGTCCGTCAGTGCCAAAGTCTTGGCGCCCCTGGCGGCGGCGATGCCGCGCACTTCGTGCACCAGTTGGGAAATCCTGCGAAATGCCAGAAGCCAGACGACGTCGCGGTCGCAAAGGGTCGCGAAGGCCTCGGGCAACTGATGCATCTGCTGGCCAAGATCGACCGCATCATATCCGGATCGGTTGAGCCGGAGCGCAATCAATGAGGAGAGAGAGGCCGAATGGCCGCGCCCGAACACGAAGATGCGCCGGCAATCGCGCAGGCTCTGCGAGAAGGCGCGGATGTCGCCATCGGAGGTGCAGTTGCGGACCTGCTGGAGCGCGGCGATCTCGCTATCGAGCACCGAAGCGAGCAGTCCGCCATCCTCGGCACGGACCAGGCGCGCGGCCATGCGGGCGGCGGGGCTTTCGAAGTCGCCCTCCCCCTCGATGAGGCTGGCCTGGATGAAACCGCGGAATTCGGGGTAGCCGGCAAACCCAAGCCGGCGCGCCAGCCGCACCGCCGAGGCCGGATGCACCCCGGCGCGGCTCGAAACGGCGGTGCCGTTTTCCATGGCGGCGCGCACCGGGTCCTGCAGAACCACGTCGAGGAGCCGCGTATCCGCCGGCGTCAGCCGGTTGGAATTGGCGGAAATGAGGTCGCCGAGGACCTGCGGAACCGGATTACGCGCTGCCATCACTTTGCCCTCGATGCGCCCGATCAACCGACCTGGGCGAGTTCGACCCTACGCCCGCTGCCATTGTCAAAGAATAGGGCCTGGTCGAGCTCGTAGGAAACCCAGAGGCTCCCGGTGTCGGACGGCATGTCCTTGCGAGCGCAGTTGAGGCTGAGCTTTCCGGCCGGGCTGTCGCAGTGCAGCACGAGCGAAGACCCGGTCATCTCCGAGAGCGTCACCCGGATGGGAAGGCCGTGCCCATCGGGTTCGGTTGCCTCCACGCGCATGCTTTCGGGACGCAGCCCCACCGTCAGCCCCACCGGGCCATCCCAGCCGGGAAGCCGCTCGGCCGGCAGGAAGTTGATCTGCGGCACGCCCAGGAACCCGGCGACGAACCGGTGCGCCGGGCGGTCATAGATCGCCTCGGGCGTATCGAATTGCAGCAGGTCGCCATCCTTCATCACCGCAATGCGGTCAGCCAGCGACAGCGCCTCGGTCTGGTCGTGGGTGACGTAGACGATGGTGGCGCCCAGGTCGCGATGCAATTGCTTGATCTCGGTCCGCATCGCGATGCGCAGGGCGTTGTCGAGATTGGAGAGCGGCTCGTCCATGAGGAAGGTCGAGGTGTTGCGCGCCATGGCCCGCCCCATGGCGACGCGCTGCCGCTGACCGCCCGAAAGCGCCCCCGGCTTGCGGTCGAGATAGGGATCGAGCTGGAGGGTTCGCGCCACCTGCTCGGCCCGCGCATTTCGCTCGGCCTTGGGCATGCCCCGCAGTTCGAGACCGAACGCGATGTTCTCGCGCACGCTCATATGCGGGTAGAGCGCGTAGTTCTGGAAGATCATGGCGATGTCGCGATCCTGCGGCGGCAGGTCGTTGGCCCGCCGCCCACCGATCTCGATCTCACCCTGATCGCAGGTTTCGAGCCCGGCGATCAGCCGCAAAAGCGTGGACTTGCCGCAGCCGGACGGGCCGACGATGACGATGAACTCGCCCGAGGTGATATCGAGCGACACCCCATGCAGGATCTCGGGGCCGCTAGCGTAGGACTTGCGGATATCGCGCAGACTGATCGCACTCATGCCGTCTGCTCCCCGCTCCGGGCCTTGCGGATCGCGATGGCGAGGCTGGGCCTGTCGGTTGTGAAGACCTTTACGCCAAGGTCGAGGGCCTTGCCGATCTGGTCGGCCGTATGCGCCGCCCAGCAGCCGAAATCGAGCCCGGCCGCCTCGAATGCCGCCTTGAGCGCGCCATCGGCACAATCGATATGGACGCCGATCTCGGGCACCGCATGGAGCCGGGCGAGTTCGATGACACCGTCCCTCCCCACTTCCCGCAGGACGGCTGGGCTCACCAGCCAGAGCCGGGGGCGATCGGTGACGCCTGCCAGTTCATCGAGGTTTTCGAGGAGGAACGAGGAGAAGGTTGTCCGCCCGATCATGCCGTTGCCAGTCAGTTCCCGGACGACACGCGGCACGAAATCCGCATAGGCGCGCCCGTCGGCGCCCGGCTTGATCTCGCAACGGAAATCCACCGTGCTGCCGCGATAGATGGCGCAGAGTTCGCCAAGCGAGATCGGATGCCCGCCAGCGCCGTAGTTGATCGTCGCGGCCCGCACCTCCGCTTCGCTCAGCAAAGCGATGGCGCCGGAGCGGTCCGTCGTACGGTCGAGCGTCGCGTCGTGATGCACCATGATGGCGCCGTCGGCAGTGGGGTGCACGTCGAACTCGACTTCCTCGAGCGGCAGCGCTGCGCTGGCCCTGAACCCCGCGGGCGTGCTGTCGCCGAACTCCAGGGTGCCGCCGCGGTGCGAGGCAATGCGTGTCATCTTGATATCCTTTGTCATTTGACGGCGCCCATCGTTATGCCGCGCACAAGGTGCCGCTCGACGAACATGAAGCCCAGGAGCACCGGCAGGATGGTGATCGTGGAGGCAGCCATCACGAGCGGCCAGTCGATAAGCCCCTCGCCCGGATTGATGCTGTAGAGCCGGGCCAGTCCGAGCTGGAGAGTGTAGAGATCCTCGTTGCCGACAGCGACCAGCGGCCAGATGTAGTTGTTCCATTCCGTGAGGAAGATGAACAATCCCATCGAGAAGATGGCTGGCCGCGAGATCGGCACGATGACCCGCCAGAGAACCTGGAGCGGGTTGGCGCCATCCATATAGGCGGCCTCGTCCAGCGCCCGCGGAATGCCGCGGATGTACTGACGCAGGAAGAACGCGGCGAAGCCGTTCGAAATGGCCGGCAGGATCAACCCCGCGTAACTATCGAGCAGGCCGGCATTGGCGAGCGTCAGGTAGTTGGGAATGAGCGTGATGTGGCTCGGGATCATCAGCGTCGCCACCGTGACGCCGAACAACAGGTCCCTGCCCCGGAAATCGAACCGCGCGAAGGCGAAAGCCGCCATGGTGGAGACCGTCAGGCCGATGATCGTCACCATTCCCGACACGAGCACGCTGTTGAACATGTAGCGGGCGAAATTGTACTGCCCGATCGCATGGCCGTAGTTGTCGAGCGTGAACTCGATGCGCCCGGTGTAATAGGCCTGGGCCGTCTGGAATGACATCCAGATCGAATAGAGCACCGGCGAGAGGAAGATGAGGCCGCCCACCAGCGCCAGGCCGGCAAGCAGCTTGTTCTCACGATTCATAATGGACCCTCCTTCCGATGACGCGCGACTTGATGAGGGCGAGCGCGATGAGGAGAACGAAGAGCAGCACCGCCAGGGCCGAACCCGTACCGATGTCGAACAGCACGAAGCCGGTGCGGTAGAGCAGATGCACCAGCATGTCGGTGGCGCCTGCCGGCCCGCCATGGGTCATGACGTTGATGATGGTGAAGACCTGAAACGCCTCGATGACCGAGATCACCAGCAGGAAATAAGTGGTGGGCATGATGAGGGGCACGGTGACGCGCCGGAAGACCTGGAAGCGCTTGCCGCCATCCATGGCCGCCGCGTCATAGAGCTCCTGGGGCACTGCCTGCAGGCCCGCGATATAGATGACCACGTCATAGCCGAGCTGCTTCCAGGTGTTGATGAAGATCAGCACGAAGAGAGCCAGCTGCGGATCCTGCATCCAGTGGACCTTGCCCAGGCCGAACCAGCCCAAGACGGCATTGGCCATGCCGTAGTCGGTCGAAAACACCCAGGAGAAGACAACCGCGATCGAGACCGTGGACGTGACCGAAGGCAGGAACAGCGCGCCGCGCAGCGTGCGCGAACTGAGCGCCTCACGCTTGAGATAGCTGGCAATCAGCAACGCCAGGACGAGCCGGATCGGCACGGACACCACCGCGAAGATCGTGGTGACGCGTAGCGAATTCCAGAAATCGGATGATCCGAGCAGGCGCGTGTAGTTCTCAAGGCCCACGAACGGCATGTCGGGGGACATGAAGTTCCACGACCGGAAACTGAGATTGATGCTGGAAACGATCGGCACATAGGTGAAGACCGCGATGAACGCGATCAGCGGCGCGACCAGCAGATAGGGCGTAAACTTGCGAAACATGAAACCAGCCGGGTTGTGACGATGGGCGCCTGGCGGGCCCATCGTCCGGTCGCGATCGCGCTCAGTTCGAGCGGGCTTCTTCCTGGCGGGTCTTGTCGGCGAAGTCCTTCATGGTCTCCTCGACACCGCGCTGGCCGAGGGCCATCGCCTGCCACATCTGGTACTCAGTGGTACGCATCCAGGTGACGACCGGCGTGCGCGCCCGGCCATGGGCGTAGGGCAGCGAGTTGATCGCCACGTCGATCCCCGGCTGGCTCGCCAGCGCATCCTTGGCGACCTGCTGGTCGGCGGCATGCTTGTTGATCGGCAGGTAGCCGGTTGCAGCGAACCAGATGGCGTTGGATTCGGCCGAGGCGGCATAGGAGATGAACTTGTAGGCCGCGTCCTGCACTTCCTTGGGAGAGGAAGCCAGGATGCCGATGCCGGCGCCGCCGATCGGCACCGAGCACGTCTCGTTGCACGGCATGGGCAGCACGCCCAGATTGTCGCCGAGGGCTTTCTTTGAGCCGACATAGTTGCCGGTCGAATTCATCATGATGCCGACCTTGCCGGCGAGGAAGGCGTCGCGACCGTTGTCCTCTTCGGTCACGCCATCGACCGAGGCAACCTTCTGGTCCAGGAGCGAAGCCATCCACTGGTAGGCAGCCACGGTCTTGGGCGCATCGAGCAGAATCTCGCCCGACATCGAGTCGATGAGGTCGCTGCCATTGGCCATGACCAGGCCCCAGCGGGCGAACTGGCCCGGCGCCGCGATGCCTGTGATGCCTTCCGAACCGAGCTTGTCGGTGATCGTCTTGGAAGCTTCAAGAATTTCGTCGAAAGTCTTGAGCGAGGGATCGGTGAGCCCCGCGCGCGCGAAAATATCCTTGTTGTAGTAGAGCACCGGCGTCGAGGAGTTGAACGGGACGATGTAATTCTTGTCCCCGATCACGCCCACTTCGCGGGCAAAATCGTAAAGCTCGTCCTTGAGCGGGTCGGCGTTGAAGTAGGGTGTGAGATCGGTGAGCACGCCGCCATCGGCGAACAGGCCATAACGCGTCACCTCGAGGATAACCGCATCGGGGGCGCGACGGGCCGGAATCGCCGCCTGAAGTTTGGCGACGATGTCGTTGTAATTGCCGATGTATTCGCCCTCGATCTTGATATCGGGGTTGGCGGCTTCGAAGTTGGCGATGATCTTGTTGAGGGCTTCGCCGTTGTCCTTGTTGAAGCTGTGCCAGAACTTGACCGTCGTCTCAGCCTGAGCGCCGGCAGTGGAAGCGACCAGAGCGAGGGCACTGGCAGTGATGAATTTCTGCAATTTCCATGACATGATCTGTCTCCCTGCAATTTTGATTGCAATGCAGGGTGTCGTTTAGCCGCCCGGTCGAACGGTTTGTTGAAGGTTCCAAGAAGGTTCGATGACAGCAGGCGCTATTGCGCGAGCGCCGGCAGGTTCCGATAGGCAGCCAAGCATTCGGGATTGGCCAGCGCCGCGTCGTTATCGATCGGCCGGCCGTTGATGGTGTCGCGCACCGCGATCTCGGAAATCTTGCCCGATCGCGTCCGCGGTATCTCGGCGACCGCCACGATGCGCGCCGGCACATGGCGCGGCGTCGTCCCTGCCCGGATACGCGCGCGGATCTCTGCCTGGAGACTGTCGCTCAGCTCCGTGCCCGGGCGCAGCCGCACGAAGAGCACGATGCGCTGGTCCCCCTGCCAGTCCTGGCCCACGCAGACGGCTTCAAGAACCTGGGGTATCTCCTCGACCTGCCGATAGATCTCGGCGGTTCCGATGCGCACCCCGCCCGGATTGAGCGTGGTGTCGGACCGGCCATGGATGACGAAACCGCCAGAGGGACGCTTCTCGACGAAATCGCCGTGCGCCCAGACGCCGGGAAAGCGGCTGAAATAGGCAGCCTCGTAGCGGCTGCCGTCGCTGTCACCCCAGAAGCCGACTGGCATGGAAAGGTGGGCGTTGCGGCACACGAGCTCGCCTGGCCGGCCGAAAACTTCATGTCCTTCGCTATCGAAAGCGGCGACATCCATGGCGAGCATGGCGCCCTGCAACTCGCCGCGCCGCACGGCGAGCGTCGGCACGCCGCCGAGAAAGCAGGCGCAGATATCGGTGCCCCCGGAAATGGAAGCGAGATGCAGGTCCCGCTTCCAGTCGCGATAGATGTAGTCGAAGTTCTGCGACAGCAGCGGAGAACCGGTCGAAAGCACCGCCTTGAGGCTCGCGAGCGAATGCGTACCCACCGGCGCCACGCCGGCCTTGGCGGTCGCATCGATGTATTTGGCAGAGGTCCCGAAGATGGTGATCGCTTCGCTGTCGATGAGATCGGGCAGCCGGTTCGCGGAAGGATACGCGGGATTGCCGTCATAGGTGACGAGCGTCGCCCCGGCAGCCAATCCCGTGACCAGCCAGTTCCACATCATCCAGCCGCAGGTCGTATAGTAGAAGAGCCGCTCACCGGGCTTGAGGTCGCAATGGAGGACCTGCTCTTTCAGGTGCTGCAGCAACAGCCCGCCGGCACTGTGGACGATGCACTTGGGCTTGCCGGTCGTGCCGGATGAAAACAGGATCGCCAGCGGCGCGTTGAAAGCCTGCCGGTGATAAGCGATGGGTCCCGGAGAAAAGGGTTCGAGCCAGTCGTCGAGCGTCGCGTGGGGCTTGGCATAGGCCGTCGGCACGTTCGGCTCGCCCAGCAGGATGACGCTGCGCACCGAAGGCGCGGCGGCAACCGCGTCGATGCTGGGACGGGTGTCGATCCACTTGCCGGCATAGCTGTACCCCGGCACCGCGAAGAGGATCTTGGGCATGACCTGGTTGAGCCGGTCGGCGGCACCGGCGGGCCCGAAATCGGGCGAGCACGATGCCCATATCGCCCCGATCGCGGCCGAAGCCAGATAGAGCGCGATGGACTCGACGTCGTTGGTGACGATGCCCGCAATGCGGTCCCCCGGGCCGATGTCGTTGGCGCGCAGGGCCTGGACCATGCACGAGACCAGGTCGTGCAGCCGCTTGCGCGTGAGCGCGCGGCGCGTTCCGTCGTCGCGATGGGCGATGAGGGCCAGCCGCTCGTCCGGGTCGACCAGCAGGTTTTCGGCATAGTTGACCCGCGCCTCCGGGAAGAACCGGGTCTTGCGCATGTCGCGATCCAGGGCGACGGCCCGCCCGCCCTTTTCTCCGATGATGGCGAGAAAATCCCAGAGCAGCCCGTGAAAGGCCTCGGGCTCGGCGACCGACCAGGCGTGGAGGCCCGCATAGTCCTCTGGTTCGAACCCCGCCAGCCGTGCGAAGCGCGCCAGGTTGGTCTGTTCGATGCGCCCTGCGTCGGGTGTCCAGAGGATCTCGCCGGTCTCAGACATGCTCGACCGCCATGGCGATGCCCATGCCGCCTCCGATGCACAGGGTCGCAACGCCGCGCTTCGACTGGCGCCGGCGCATTTCGTGAACGAGCGTAGTGAGGATGCGGGCGCCCGACGCCCCGATGGGGTGACCCAGAGCGATGGCCCCGCCGTTGACGTTCACCCGCTCCGGATCGATCTCGAGGTCGGCGAGCACCGCAAGGCTTTGCGCCGCGAACGCCTCGTTCACCTCCCAGAGGTCCACGTCGGTGATGTCCCAGCCGGCACGCTCGAGCGCGCGGCGGCTGGCGGGGACTGGCCCTATGCCCATGACCTGGGGATCGACACCGGCGTGTGCCCACGAGGCTATGCGCGCCAGCGACTCCAGCCCCCGCCTCCGCGCCTCATCCTCGCTCATGAGGACCAGCGCCGCCGCGCCGTCGTTGATACCCGAGGCATTGCCGGCGGTGACCGTTCCGTCCTCGCGGAAGGCCGGCCGCAGCTTTTCCATGATCTCGATACTGGCGTCGTGCCGGATGTGCTCGTCGGCCCGCACCTCGACCGCGCCCTTGCGGGCGGGCACTTCGACCGGGACGATCTCCTCATCGAAACGGCCGGACGTCGAAGCCGCGGAGGCCTTGTGCTGGGACGCGAGGGCAAAGGCGTCCTGCCGGTCGCGGCTGATCTGGTAGCGCATGGCGACGTTCTCGGCAGTCGAGCCCATAGGATAGCCGTAGAAGGCGTCGGAGAGCCCATCGCTCATCACGGTGTCGCGCAGAGTCATGTCGCCGAGCTTGGTCCCCTTGCGCAGCGACACCACGTGCGGCGCGCAACTCATGCTCTCCTGCCCGCCGGTGACGACGATCCGCGCGGCGCCGGTTGCTATCTGCTGGCTGGCCATTGCCACCGCCCGCAGCCCCGACCCGCAGACCTGGTTGACGAGCGCGGCGGGCGCCGCATCGGGCAGGCCCGCCTTGCGGGCAGCCTGCCGGGCCGGGTTCATACCGGCGCCGGCCGTCAGCACCTGGCCAAGGATGGTCTCGTCGATCGCGTCCGCCTCCACGCGCGCATCGGCAAGTGCGGCTCGAATGGCGACCGCGCCCAACTCATGCGCGGGTAGCGGCGAAAGCACGCCTCCCAGCGACCCGATGGGTGTGCGGCGAGCGGAGACGATTACGACGGAGGGCAGCGACATGACGATCAGAGGGGTTTCTTTATCCAGCGGGAAACGACGCCCACGATGCCTTCGCGGAAGGCAAGCACGGCGATGACGAAAATGACGCCCTGAATGACCGTCACCCAGGAGCCGAAACCGGCGAAATAATTCTGGATCGCCACGAGGACCGTGGCGCCCACGAAGGGCCCGAAGATCGTGCCCATACCGCCCAGCAGGGTCATGAGCACCACCTCGCCCGACATGCTCCAATGCGCGTCGGTAAGCGAGGCGAGCTGGAAGACGATGGCCTTGGTGGCGCCTGCCAGGCCGGCCAGCGTGGCCGACAGCACGAACACGGCGAGCTTATAGCGATTGACCCGATAGCCCAGCGAAATGGCGCGCGATTCATTATCGCGGATGGCCTTGAGCACCTGCCCGAAAGGCGAATGGATGATCCGGAAGATCGCGACGAGCCCGAAGAACACGATCGCCAGGACGACGAAATAGAGGGCCAGGTCGTTGGTGAGGTCGAAAAGCCCGAAAAGCCGGCCACGCGGCACGGCCTGGATGCCGTTCTCACCGCCCGTGAACGGCGCCTGCAGGGCGACGAAATAGACCATCTGCGCGAAGGCCAGCGTGACCATGGCGAAATAGATGCCCTGCCGACGGATGGAAAGCGCTCCGATGATTGCGCCCAGCACGCACGCGGCAGCCGTCCCCGAAAGGATCGCCAGCTCGGGCGTCAGCTGCCATTCCTTGGCGGCATAGGCCGAGACGTAGCTCGCCGTGCCGAAAAACGCGGCATGGCCGAACGAAAGCAGCCCGTTATATCCCAGCAGCAGGTTCAGCGCCGAAGCGAACAGCGCAAAGCACAGCACGTTCATCAGAAAGACGGGATAGAGCCCGAACGGGGCGATGCAGAGCACCACGAACAGCCCCGCGAAGAGATAGGGATAGGTTCGCGACGTCCCGATGTTCGCGGACGGCTCGATGAGGGCATCGGTCTGGGTTCTGGCGACCATCACGCGGCCTTTCCGAAAAGGCCGGCCGGCTTGACGAGAAGCACGATGGCCATGATGACGAAGATGACGGTCGAGGAGGCCTCGGGGTAGAAGGCCTTGGTCAGTCCCTCCACGACGCCGAGCCCGAAGCCGGTGATGATGGCGCCCAGGATCGACCCCATGCCCCCGATCACGACGACGGCGAAGACCACGATGATCAGATCCGAGCCCATGCTCGGATTGACCGAATAGATCGGCGCGGCCAGCACGCCCGCCAGCGCCGCGAGCGCCACGCCAAACCCATAGGTCAACGTGATCAGGCGCGGCACGTTGATGCCGAAGGCGCCGACCAGCACCGGGTTCTCGGTGGCGGCGCGCAGATAGGCGCCGAGCCGCGTCTTCTCGATGGCGAGCCAGGTGGCCAGGCACACCACGAGCGAGGCGACGATCACCCACGCGCGATAGTTGGGCAGGAACATGAAGCCCAGGTTCTGCCCCCCACTCAGCACGGGCGGAATGGTATAGGGCAGCCCCGAGGAGCCGTAATAGTTGCGGAACAGCCCCTGGATGATGAGGGCGAGGCCGAAGGTCAGCAGCAGCCCATAGAGATGATCGAGCTGGTAAAGCCGCGAGATCATCAGCCGCTCTATGACGACGCCCGTCGCACCGACGACGAGCGGCACCAGGATCAGCGACCACCAGTAATCGATACCCAGGTAGTTCAGGCCCATCCAGGCCAGGAACGCCCCCATCATGTACTGGGCGCCATGGGCGAAGTTGATGACGTTGAGCATGCCGAAGATGACGGCGAGCCCCAGGCTGAGCAGCGCATAGAAGGAGCCGTTGATCAGCCCCAGGAGGAGCTGCCCGAACAGGACCTGAACCGGAATATCGAACATCTGCATGGCGGCCGAGCCGTCCTCTTGAGGATGCGCCAGCCTGCGCCGGCGCACCCCAGGTGGTTAGTGGGAAGGTACGCCTATTTCACCAGCTCGCACCCGCCCTGATCCATCGGGCGGAAGGCCTGATCGGCAGGGATGGTCGCGACAAGCTTGTAATAGTCCCACGGCCCGCTCGATTCCGACGGAGCCTTGACCTGGTAGAGATACATGTCGTGCAGCACGCGGCCGTCGGCGCGGATCGAACCCTTGCCGAAGAGCGGATCGTCCGTCGGGTTGGCCTTCATCCAGTCGATGACCGCCTTGGAGTCCTTGCCGCCGGTGGCCTCTACCGCCTTGAGGTAGTCCAGTACGCCTGCATAGACGCCGGCCTGCACCATGGTCGGCATCTTGCCGCCGTTCTCCTTGGCGAACCGCTCCGAGAAGGCTCGGGTCTGATCATCCTTGTCCCAGTAGAAGGCGCTGGTGACGAGAAGCCCCTGGGCAGTATCCAGCCCCATGGCGTTGACATCGGTGATGAAGACCAGCAAGGCCGCCAGCGACTGGCCGCCCTGGGTGATGCCGAACTCGGCAGCCTGCTTCATGGTGTTGACCGTGTCGCCGCCGGCATTGGCCAGGCCGATGACGTTGGCGCCCGAGGCCTGGGCCTGTAGCAGGTAGGACGAGAAATCCGAGCCCGGGAACGGATACTTCGCGCTGCCCAGCACCGAGCCTCCCAGCCCTTCCACGATGGCCGAGGTATCGCGCTCCAGCGCCTGGCCGAAGGCATAGTCGGCGGTGATGAAGAACCAGCTCTTCTTGCCCTGATCGAGCATGGTGCGCGCCGTGCCGTTGGCCAGCGCGTAGGTGTCGTAGGTCCAGTGGATGGTATTGGGCGAACACTGGGCGCCCGTCAGGTCGGTCGAGCCGGCGCCCGAATCCACGAACACCTTGTTCTTCTCGCGGGTGACCTGGGAAACGGCAAGCGCGGCCGAAGACGTCGGCACGTCGAAAATGGCATCGACGCCATCCTGGTCATACCATTGGCGGGCGATGTTGGAAGCGATGTCGGGCTTGTTCTGGTGGTCGGCCGAGACGATCTCGACATTGATGCCCTTGTCGCCCGCCTTGAAATCCTCCACCGCCATGCGCGCGGCGATGACGGAACCCTCCCCGCTCAGGTCGGCATAGACGCCTGACCGGTCGTTGAGAACACCAAGCTTGACGTCCACGGCCAGAGCCGGAGCGGCGCTCAGCAGGACCGCCGCGGCGGTCGCCATGATGAACTTGAAACGCATTGTTATTCCTCCCCTTTTTGCCTGACAGACCAGGCTCGTCCGATGTCACACGCCCAGATAGCCGTGCAGTTTGTCGATGTTTTCCTCTAGTGCCGCATTGGAGATTTCGTCGATCACGCGGCCCTGTTCGACGAAGTAGTGCCGGTCCGCGACTTCGGCCGCGAAACGGAAGTTCTGCTCAACAAGGATGATGGTGAAACCCTGCTGCTTGAGATCGCGCAGCGTGCGTCCGATCTGCTGGACGATGACCGGGGCCAGTCCCTCGGTCGGCTCGTCGAGCAAAAGGAATTTGGCGCCGGTTCGCAAAATCCGGCCGATGGCCAGCATCTGCTGCTCGCCACCCGAGAGCTTCGTGCCCTGGCTTGCGAGCCGCTCGCGCAGGTTCGGGAACATGGCCAGCACCTGATCGCGGCTGAGGCCTCCGGGCCGTACGGCGGGCGGCAGCATCAGGTTCTCGTCCACCGTGAGCGACGCAAAGATGCCGCGCTCCTCCGGGCAATACGCGATGCCGGCGCGGGCGATCGCCCTAGCGGGGGCTCCGATCAGTTCCTCGCCCCTGAACTGCACCGAGCCGGTGCGCTTGGAGAGGATTCCCATGATCGCACGCAGCGTCGTGGTCTTGCCCGCCCCGTTGCGGCCGAGGAGCGTCACCACTTCGCCCTCGCGCACATCGAACGCCATGCCCTGAAGCACATGGCTCTCGTCGTACCAGGCGTTGAGGTCGCGCACCGCAAGCAGCGAGCCGGTCCGCAATGCCGGGGCTTCGGGGGAAAGTGTCTCAGCCATGGCCAACCCCGATATAGGCGTCGATCACGCGAGGGTCCTTCGACACCTCGTCATAACTGCCCTCGGCGAGCACCTGCCCGCGCGCCAGCACGGTGATGCGGTCGGACAACTCGGCGACGACCGAGAGATTGTGCTCGACCATCAGGATGGTGCGACCCGCCGATAACGAGCGGATCAGAGCGGAAATGCGCCCGACGTCCTCGTGCGCCATGCCCGCCATCGGCTCATCGAGCAGCAGCATCTGCGGATCGAGCGCCAGGGTCGTGGCGATCTCGAGGGCACGCTTGCGCCCATAGGGAAGCTCCCCGGCGGGCACGTGCGCGTAATCGGAGAGCCCAACTTCGGAAAGCCTCTCCCACGCCTCAAGGTCGTAGGCGTGGAGCGATCGCTCCGATCGCCAGAAGTCGAAACTGTCCCCTCGCTGGCGACGCTGAATGGCGACGCGCACGTTTTCGAGTACCGTCAGGCGCGGGAACACCGCCGAAATCTGGAACGAGCGCACGAGCCCGAGTTGGGCGATTTCGGCGGCCGGCAGGCGCGTGATGTCCCGGCCATCAAAGACGATGGTGCCGCTGGTCGGCTGCAGGAACTTGGTGAGGAGATTGAAGCACGTCGTTTTGCCGGCGCCGTTCGGCCCGATCAAGGCATGAATGGAGCCCCGGCGCACCTTGAGGTCGACCCCGGTTACCGCGGCGAAGCCGCCGAACCGCTTGGACAGCTTGTCCACATTGAGAATGATGTCGTCGCGATTGCTGCTCACTTCGCCGTCCACCCCCCGTCGATCGAGATCGTGGTGCCCGTGATCGAGCGAGCCATGTCCCCGCTCAGATAGGCGGCGAGTTCGGCGATCTCTTCGGGCTGGACGAATGCCTTGGTCGGCTGCGGACCGAGGAATATCTCGCGCACGACCTGCTCCTCGCTCAACCCGTGGATTCTCGCCTGGTCGGCAACCTGCCTGGCCACGAGCGGCGTCCACACATAGCCCGGGCAGATGGCATTGGCCGTGACGCCCTTCTCGGCAAGTTCGAGCGCAACGGTCTTGGTCAGGCCGACGACGCCGTGCTTGGTCGCCACATAGGCGGACTTGAACGGGGAAGCGCGCAGCCCGTGAGCGGAAGCAATATTGATGATGCGGCCCCAACCGCGTTCGACCATGCCGGGCACGGCGGCGCGGATGGTGTGAAAGGCGGAGTCGAGGCTCACCGCCAGGATGCGATCCCAATCGGCAGGCGGGAAGTCTTCGACGGGGGCGACCTTCTGGATGCCGGCATTGTTGACCAGCACGTCGAGCCGGCCGAATTCGGCTATCACCGCGCCCACCAGTTCGAAACTCTGCACGGGGTCGGCCAGATCCGCCCGAAAATAGCGCACCGCTCCGCTCGCTACCGCAGAGACCGATGCCAGGGCCTCCCCGACGTCCTCCTCAGGCTCGAAGCTGTTCACGGCTACATCGTAACCGAGCTCGGCGAACCGCCTGGCAATGGCCAGACCGATCCCGCTCGACGAACCTGTAACGAGTACAGTGCGTTTGACGCCTTGCACTTCTCTCCCACCTTCGTTGCCGGCTTGGCCGGTTCTCGTTTGCCAAAGGAAGTATCAAGTTCCGTGCCAAGCCGGGAAAGCGCGCAGAGACGGGGGATTTTCGGATTGGTGCGCACGGAGATGTCCGGATATCCGGACACCAGTCCCGCAGACTCGACACTTCAACCTGCGATGCCGTAGCGCTTGAGCTTCTCGTAGAACTGGGAGCGGGAAATGCCGAGGGTCTTGGCCGCGGCCTGCTTCTGGCCACCACAGGCCTCTAGCGCCTCCAGTATCGCATCCCGTTCGGCATCGGCCAGGCGCGTCGAAAGCGCGGCCGCACTCGTGCCGGGTCGGGCGCCCGGCGACACCCCATGGCGGGCCGGCAACGCCGACCGGATGAGCTCGGCGCCGATGATCTCGCTTGGCGCCATGGCAGCGGCGCGCTCGAGCACGTTCGCCAGTTCGCGGACGTTTCCGGGCCAGTCATGGTGCTGGAGCAGCGCCACGGCCTCCGGCTCGATCACCCAGCCGCGCTGATCGCTCGCGCGCGGTGTCTTTTCGAGCAGCGCATCGCAGAGCACCTGGATGTCCTCGAGCCGATCACGGAGCGGCGGCACGGCAATGGTCAGCACGGCGATGCGATAGTAGAGGTCGGCGCGGAAGCTGCGGTCGTCGACCTTGGCGACCAGGTCCTGCGAGGTGGCCGCGATGATGCGCACATCGACCTTCTTGACCGCATTCGAGCCCAACGCCTCGATCTCGCCCTCCTGCAGGACGCGCAGCAGCTTTGCCTGGATGGCGATGGGCATGTCCCCGATTTCGTCCAGGAACAGGGTGCCGCCATGCGCAAGCTCGAACTTGCCCTTGCGCGCCTTGCGGTCGGCTCCCGTATAGGCCCCCGGCGCCACGCCGAAGAACTCGGCCTCGAGAAGCGCCTCGGGCACGGCTGCCATGTTGACCGCCACGAACGGCCCGTCGGCGCGGTCCGATTGCTGGTGGATGGCGTGAGCCAGGAGCTCCTTGCCGGTGCCGGTTTCGCCCGACAGCAACGCCGCGCCGTCGCGCAGCGCGAAACGGCGCACCTGCGCCTTGAGGTCGCGAACCGCATCGCTCGTACCCACGAAGCTTTGCAGCGAATACTTGGTGGCGCGCTCGCGGGTCAGCGCCGCCTGCGCCCGGCTCAACTGCTTGCGCAGGTGCTCGAACTTCTCGAGGATGGGCGCGAGGTAATCCACCCGGTCGTAGAAGACGAAGCCGATGGCGCCATTGACCGAGCCGGCGTTGTCCTTGAGCGGGATGCGGCAAACGACGAGCTGGCGCTCGTCGAACTCCATGATGTCCACCAGGATCGGCCGCCCGGTTTCGACCACCCGCCGCATGAGCGAATGCGGTATGACCTGTTCCACCGGAAGCCCGTAGCAATCGAAATCGTCGGGCAAGCCGAGCAGCTCGCGGTAGCGCTGGTCGATCCAGGTGATCCGCGCCCGGTCATCGACGATCAGCGCCCCCTGGAAATACTCGCGCAAAAGGCTGAAGGCACCAAGCGCCTGCTCGACGTTCGGCTGCGCGGGATGGCTCGTTTCTTTGTTGTCCATGACGGCTTTCCGGATTTCTGGACGAAGCCTCACGCTACGGGTCCGGGAAGCCGGATGGCAATCGAAAACTTGAGCCCCTCCGACGGTGGGGCTGCGCCCTGCCCGCTCCGATTTCCGCATTGCCACGAAAGACTTGGCCGCGCTAACTCTTTGAAGGAGACTCGCAGGTCTCGCTTCAGCCAGCACCCGGACAACGCTCCTACATGAACCAGCCCTTTCTCCAGAGACTAGCCCCGACGTCGGCCCTTCGCACGCTGGCGCCCGGCGCAAACCCGCGCGTGACCAATGTCGAGCTGTTTTTCGACCTGGTTTACGTGTTCACCATCATCCAGCTCTCGCACTTCCTCTTGGAGCACACCTCCTGGCTCGGCGCGCTGGAGGCGGTGACGCTCTTCGCGGCCGTGTGGTGGGCCTGGAACTACACTTCCTGGGCCACGAACTGGCTGAACCCGGATCATCCGAGCGGACGGGTGCTGATGGTGGTCCTGATGGGCTGCGCCCTGCTGATGGCCATTGCCATGCCCGAGGCCTTCTCGTCGCGCGCGGGGCTGTTCGTGGGCGCCTATGTGGCCATGGGGGTGATCCGCGCCGGATACATGGCCATCGTCTTCCGCGGCCAGACCATGGGGCGCAACTACGCCCAGCTTTGCGCATGGAGCGCGATTTCGGGCCTCTTCTGGATCGCCGGCGCGCTGCTGCCGGAGACGCGCCTGCCGCTCTGGATCGTGGCGGTGCTGATCGATTACGCCGCCCCCTATGTCGGCTTCTGGCTGCCGGGCCTGGGTGCAACGCCGATGTCGACCTGGCCGCTGCGCGGACTGCACCTGCTGGAACGAAATCAGCAGGTCTTCATCATCGCCCTGGGTGAATCGATCCTGCTGCTCGGCGGGCTGCTGGTCGGCCACGAGCTCAGCGCGGAAATCGCCACGGCGGCCGCCATCGGCTTCCTGCTGATCGTGACGCTCTGGTGGATCTACTTCGTCCATCTCGCCGAAATGGGCGAACACCGCTTCGCCCATGCCGGCGATCACACCCGCTTTGCTCGCGCCGGCCTGGCCTACGCACACGGCATCATGGTCGGCGGAACGATCGTGGTGGCGGTCGCCATCGAGTTGATCGTGGCTCATCCGACCGAGGCGATTCATGCCCCGGTGGCGCTCATCGCGGCGGCCGGACCGGCGATCTTCCTCCTGGGCGCCGTACTCTTCCAGCGCATCATGGCCGACACCATTCCACTCGCCTACCCTGCCACTATCGTGGCGGTGGCGATCTGGAGCTGGCTCGCCTACACCCTGCACCTTTCCGGCCTCTGGCTCGGTGCCGGCATCCTGATCATCATGATGGTGCTGGCCGCCTTCAGCCGCGGACACGAGGCAGCGTGATGACGGCGCCATTGGCTCAGACGCGCGGGGTTCAGGTCAACGTCGCCCTCCTCGTCGGTATCCTGCTGCACAATCTGACCTACCCCCTCTCCAATGCAGGGGGTGTCTGGCCGGCGCTGTTCTATCTCTTTTACGCAGCGATCTTCGTGGTGGCCACATGGGCGCTCACCGCCGACATCAGGCTGCGAAGCCTCGTCGGACTGACCGGATTGCTCGTGCTGGTAGCGGGGCTCGCCAACTCCTATGCGCCGAGCAACTTCGCTGCCCTGGCGGTGTTCGTCACCTCGATCGCCTATCTGGGGTCGATGTGCCTCGTCCTGGCCCTCTATACTTTCGGCGCCAAGACCGTGATGGGCGATGTGGTTCTCGCCGCGACTTCGCTCTACCTCATGATCGGGCTGACGTTCGCGGCCGTGCTGGCGCTGATCGAATGGCTGGCCCCCGGCTCTTTCGTGGCCAATTCGGGCGCGCCGCTCACCTGGCAGCAATCGGTCTATTTCAGCTACGTGACGCTGACCACGCTGGGGTATGGCGACATCACCCCGGTCGGGTTCTACGCACAGTCCTTCGTCTCCTTCGAGGCGGTGCTCGGGGTGCTCTATACGGTCATCCTGCTCTCGCGCCTCGTCGGGCTGCACGCCTCGGGCGGCAAGGCGCAGTAGCGTCGCGGGCCTCGTTCACGCAGGCGTCACATCGCGGGCGCAAAGCTCGACGTCATGACGTCGAGCTTGACCCAGGAAAGACTGCGCACGGCCTGCGAGGACCTGCTCCGCGATGCACGCCACCCCGAAGAGGTGACCGTCCGCTCGATCACGCAGCGCGCCGGCACCAATGTGGGAGCGGTCAACTATCACTTCGGCAGCCTCGAGCAACTGATCCTGTCGGTTGGCGAGCGCGTCTACCTGCGGCTCAATGCCGAGCGGCTGGCGCTGCTGCAGGAGGCCATCCGGCGGGCACATCCGGAGCCGGCGAGCGTCGACGACCTCATCGTGGCCCTGGTCGGCCCCTCGATCCGCTGGAGCCTCGATCCGCGCTCGGCCTATAGCGTGCTGCGCCACATGACCGCGATTGCGCAATCGAGCGGGCACCCGGAGGTGTTTCGCCCCATGGTCGAAGATATCGACCACCACCTGCAGTTCATTCCGCATTTTCGTCGGATTGCTCCCTGGCTCAGCGAAATCGACGTGGGGTTCCGGATTTCATGCCTGCTCGGCGTGCGCTCGCAGATGACGCGCAACCGGCAGCGCACGGCGGAACTGACGGGCCACGAACTCGACCTCGGCGACCCGAACGTGGTGATCGCCCAGGTCGTGGCGGCAACCGCCCCGATGTTCACGACGCCGCCTTTTCCACATTCAAACACTGTTCCAAACTCGTCACGCCACTGAAGCGATGGCGCACTAGGTCTCTCCCCGACACAGGGAGCATGACCCATGGGCGAAACCGTCTTCATACATCTGACAGACCTGCACGTCGGCAATCCGGCGGTGCCAGACGATCACCTTTTCAGCGACACAGCGGCAACGCTTGCCCGCGTGCTCGCCCTTATCGCCACGATGGACCAGAAGCCCAGCTTCATCGTCGCGAGCGGCGACCTCACCAATCGCGGCGACGCGGCGAGCTATCGGCAGCTCAAGGCCATCATGGCCGCGACCGACCTGCCCGTCGTCTACGCCCTGGGCAACCACGATACGCGCCCGGGCTTCTACGAAGGCATGCTCGGCCGCCTCACCGACCCGGAAGCGCCCTACGATCATGCCCAGGTGGTCGAGGGCGTCCACGTCATCACGCTCGATACCACCACGCCCGGCCATATCGGCGGCAGCATCGAGCCCGACCAGTTCGCCTGGCTGGAAAACCAACTCGATGAACACGCCGACCTGCCCAAGCTGATCGTGGCGCACCACCCGCCCGCGCTCGGCGACGCACCACCATGGGATCACTGGCGCACCATCCAGTTCGACCAGTCGCGCAAGCTGGCCGCGCTGCTCGAAGGGCGCAACATCCTGGCCATCCTCTCCGGCCACGTCCACCACGATCGTTTCTCGGTCTGGCACGGCATTCCCGTGATCGTCGGCATGGGCCAGCACGCCGCCACCGATATCCTGACCCAGGATGTCCTGCGCATGGTGGAAGGCTCCTCCTTCGGCATCGGCACCGTCCGCAAATCCGGGCTCACCATGGCCCTGGTGCCGCTGCCGCAGACCCGCTCCGAACTCAACCGCTACGACCTCTCGCTCCTGCGCCAGAAGCAGGAAGCGGCGCTGGCCGAAGCGACCGCAGGCTGATCTCCCTCTCCCAAGGACCTTTTGTACAATGCTCAAGCACAGACTTTTCAGGACTCTCGTCGCCGCCGCCCTCGGCGCGACCGCGCTCGCCGGCACCGCCGCCGCGCAGATGGCCGATGCCATCACTGAGCCGGTGACCATCACCTTCTACAATTACAACCTTGCCACCGCGAGCGCGGGTGCCGACGCAACGCGCGAACTGATCGCCGCGTTCGAAGCCGAGAATCCCAACATCAAGGTCGAGCCGATCGGCGTTCCCTCCAACGAGATCATCACGCGCCTTCAGGCAGACATGGCCGCCGGCCAGCAGCCCGACGTGGCGCAGTTAGTGTTCCGCGACCTCATCTATATCGCCAGCGACCTGGGCGGTAACGCGCTCGAAGACATGGCCGGGCCGGAGAACTATGCCGCGCTCGTCGACGGCATGATCCCGCGTGGTGTCGAGCTGGGCAAGGTCGACGGCAAGACCTACGGCTTGGCCTACACGTTCTCCACGCCCATCCTTTACTACAATGCCGACCTCTTCCGCGCTGCCGGCCTTGACCCGGACAAGCCGCCGCGGACCTGGGATAAAGTGAAGGCCGCGGGCGAGGCCATTGCCACCAAGACCGATGCCGCCGGTTTCTTCCCCGGCGCCTACGGTCCCGCCGACGGCACCTTCGTCTACCAGGCAATCCTGATGTCGAACGGCGGCAAGGTCCGCGACGGCAACACGCTGACCTTCGCCAACCCGGAAGGGATCGAGGCCGTGCAGATGCTGCGCGACATGGTCAAGAGCGGCGCCCATGCCGATCTAGATGCCAGCAACCCCACCGAGATCATGGCTTCGGGCAAGCTCGGCATGTTCCTCTACACCAGCGCCGTGCAGAACAGCTTGTCGAAGGCCTCCGCCGGCAAGTGGGACCTGCGCGTCGCCGCCATGCCGGCCTTCGGGGACAAGCCGACCGCGCCGACCAATTCGGGCAGCGCCCTCTTCAGCTTCTCCAAGGATCCGGTCAAGCAGCGCGCCTCCTACGAGTTGATGAAGTTCCTGACCTCCAAGTTTGGCTACACCATCATCACCAGCAAGATCGGCTACCTGCCGCTCCGTCTCGATATCGTGGATGACCCGCAGTACCTGGGCGCCTGGACCGCGGCGCACCCGCTGATCCGCCCGAACCTGGAGCAGCTCGACCGCCTCACGCCCAATGTCGCTTTCCCCGGCCCGAACTACCGCCAGGCGGAGGCCATGATGAAAGAGGCAGTGGTCGAGGCCGTGCTCGGCGATGGCGACGTCGCCCAGGTCCTCACCACGGCCCAGGAAAACGCACAGAGCCTGATGCCCTGATCTTCCCCGGGGCGCGGGACCAAGGCCCGCGCCCCTCTCCCTTCCAGAGAGCGACCATGCGGCACTGGCACCTTCCCGATACTCACAACGTGCGCGACCTCGGCGGCTATGCGAGAGCCAATGCCGCCCCGACGCAATGGCGCCGGATTTTCCGCGCCGACAACCTTCACCACCTCGACGCCGCCAGCCGTCAAGCGCTGAGAGAAGCCGGCCTGAGCCTGGTCGTGGACCTGCGCAACGCGCGCGAAACCGAGGCCGAGCCCAATCCCTTCGCCGACGCGCCCGGTACTGCCTATCGCAACGTTTCGCTTTTCGAAGCGCTGGCCCCCATAGCCATGCTCGGCAGCCCGTTCGACATGGGGCAGCGCTATCGCGATGCCCTCGACCGGTGCGGCCAACCCATCGTCGAAGTGCTGACGGCATTGGCCGAAGCGCCCGAAGGCATCGTGGTCTTCCACTGTACGGCCGGAAAGGACCGCACCGGCATCATTGCGGCACTGGTCCTCGCGCTGGCCGGGGTCAGTGACGACGACATCGCGGCCGACTATGCCATGACCGCCCAGGCCACCCCGCTGCTGGCGCGACTGCGTGCCCGCTCGATGGTCCTGGGAGCCGATCCCGAACATGTGGAGCGGGTGTTGGCGAGCGATGCCGGCACGATGGCCAGCACGCTGCGCCATCTGCGCGACCGTCACGGCGGGGCAGCGGCCTACCTGGCGCGCAACGGGCTCTCCGCCACAACCGCCGCGCGGCTGGTCGAGCGGCTCTGTCGATGAGCAGCCTAAGCCGCCAGCGCCGACCAGCACATGGCGGCGATGAGATCACGCTCCTCCCCGGTCAGCGGCGCCGGATCGGTGCGGCGGCGCTTGAGCGTGTTGCGGATGGCGCCACGCATGAAGCTCGCGAGAAGCGTTGGCGGGCCCTGCCGCACCGCACCCGCCGCCTGCGCCTCCGCGATCATCGCGATGGCATGATCGACCAGGGGACCGAAGATCTTGCCGGCATCCTCCATGGCGATAAGCGGGGTATTGTCGAGATAGTCGAACAGCCGGGCCCGCACCGGATCGACCCAGATGAAGTCGATGTAGAGGGCGATGTAGCTGCGCACCCGCGCCTCGGGCGACTGACCGGGCTCGGCGGGCGTGGAGAGGCTCTCGGTCATTTCCTCGGCCACGCGGCCATAGACCCCGCGCACCAGCGCTTCCTTGGAGTCGAAGTAGTTGTAGAGCGAGCCGGTCGCGACGCCGGCCTCCTCGGCAATCGCGGCCATCGAGCATTGCAGGCCATCGCGAACGATCAACTGCGAGGCTGCCTGCAGGATGCGCTCATGCTTGTCGGGGACGGAGTCCATAAACTGAATGAACCGTCATTCACTTGTCATGCAGCGAAGCTACCTAGGCGATCGTTCCGGTGCAAGAGCCAAAAATCACGGCCCGCCCCGGCGAGACTTTCGACTGGATCCGGCGCCCCGCGCGCCGGTCGCTGCCACAGGAGGGCGCCATGTCCGACCCCGTTACCTTCGTCCATCTGACCGATCTGCATGTGGGCAATCCCGCAGTCGCGGACGACCATCTCTATTCCGATACCTCGGCCACGCTTGAGGCCATTCTGGCCGACGTGAAGAAGCTGGTGCCGCAGCCGAGCTTCATCGTCGCGAGCGGCGACCTGACCAATCGGGGCGACGAGGCGAGCTACAACGAGCTCAAGCGCATCCTCGCCGATGCCGAACTCGGCATGCCGGTGCTCTTCGCCCTGGGCAACCACGACCGCCGCGACGGCTTCTACCCGGCCATGCTGGCGCGCACCGAGGGTGTCGACGCGCCCTATGATCATGCCCAGGTGATCGACGGCATCCACGTCATCGTCATCGACTCGAGCGTCCCCAACAAGATCGGCGGCAGCTTCGAGCCGGGCCAGCTCGATTGGCTCAAGGCCGAGCTCGACCGTCACGCCGACCTGCCCAAGCTCCTGGTGATGCACCACGCCCCGGCCCTCGACGCCAATCCGGACATGGAATGGGAATCGCTCTCGATCGCCGACACCGAGGCGTTGCGCCAGGCCATCCAGGGCAAGAACGTGATCGGCATCCTTTCGGGCCACATCCACTTCGACCGCGTCAGCAACTGGCATGGCGTTCCCGTCGTGGTCGGCATCGGCCAGCATGCGGCCACCGACGTGCTCTGGCTTCATGAAGGCCTGCGCATGCTCGAAGGCGCCTCCTTCGCCATCGGCACGCTGCGCCCCTCCGGCCTCTCCATCACCTTTGCCCCCCGCCCCGCGACCCGCCAAGAGCTCCACAGCTTCACCTTCAAGGGCATGGCCGAGGTGCTCAAGAAATACGAAGCCGGCAACGTGGCCGCCGAGTGAACGGAACCCGCACGATGAACCGCAAATCCTTCCTCCTTGGCGCCCTGGCGCTCACCCTCGCCGGCCCGGCCCTGGCCCAGACCATGGCGCCCAGCGTCGACCAGCCGGTGACGATCACCTTCTACAACTACAACCTGGGCAGCGCCGGCATCGGCGCCGAGGCCACCAAGAAACTCCTCAACGAGTTCATGGCCGAGCATCCCAACATCACCGTCGAGGGCGTGCCCTATTCGAGCGCCGATGGCAGCCGCATCCAGGCGGACCTCGCCGCCGGCCTGCCCGTGGACATGGTGCAGACCGTGTTCAGCGACCTCGACTTCGCCGTTCATAATTGGGGTGCCAAGGCGCTCGAGGACATCGCTCCCGCCGACGAGATGGCCGCCCATTTCGAGGGCATGAGCCCGAACGGCCTCAAGCTCGGCGTCCTCGACGGCAAGACCTACGGCCTCGCTTACACCTTCTCAACGCCCATCCTTTTCTACAACGCCGACCTCTTCCGCCAGGCAGGCCTCGACCCCGACAGCCCGCCCAAGACCTGGGCCGCCGTCAAGGACGCCGCCATCGCCATCAAGGAAAAGACCGGCAAGGAAGGCTTTGCGGCAGGCATCACCGGCCCCAGCGCCGCCGACTGGCTGTTCCAGGGCGTCGTCCGCTCCAATGGCGGCGAAGTCATCTCGCGCGACCGCAAGACGCTCAAGTTCGGCGAACCCGAAGCGATCGAGGCCGTCGCCATGCTGCGCGACCTCCACGATGCCGGCGTCTACGAGAACCTCGATATCTCGGGCGCCATGGAAGGCATGGCCGCCGGCAATGTCGGCATGTACCTCCAGACCAGCGCCGTCCAGGGTGTGCTGGTGGCCGGCGCCAAGGACAAGTTCGACCTGCGCGCTTCCACCATGCCGAGCTTTGGCGACAAGCCCGTGCGGCCGAACAATTCCGGCTCCGCGCTCACCATCCACACCGCCGACCCGGTCAAGCAGCGCGCGGCCTGGGAACTGATGAAGTTCCTCACCTCCAAGCACGGCTACACCATCATCACCTCCGAGATCGGCTACCTGCCGCTGCGGACCGACATCGTGGACGACCCGCAATACCTGGGTGACTGGGTCAAGAGCCATCCGCTCGTGCAGCCCAATCTCGAGCAGCTCGCCGTGCTCGAGCCGTGGGACCCGATGCCGGGCCCGAACTACCGCCAGATCGTCAAGACCATGATGGACGCCGTGGAAATGTCCGTCTTCGGCGGCGCCGACGTCGCGGCCACCATGGCCGATGCCCAGGCGAACGCCCAGGCGCTCATGCCCTGACCATTCGGCCCGCCGGCAATGTCGGCGGGCCGCACTCCCAAGAGAAAGGAGCGCGACAATGACTATTGCATCCGCCGCACCACCGCGCCTGAGGCGCATGACCCAGTCGCGCTGGGCGCCATGGCTTTACCTCTCGCCTGCCCTCATAACGCTGGTCGTCTGGATCTACTGGCCGCTGGTCGACGCGGTTCGGCTCAGTTTTTACCAGTGGAACATGCTGCCCAACTCGCCCCAGCTCTTTGTCGGCTGGGACAACTACCAGCGCATCTTCGCGCTGCCCAAGTTCTGGCAGGCCCTGCGCAATACCGGCGTCTACATCGCCGGACTGCTGCCCCTGGCGGTACTGATCCCGCTCGCCATCGCCATCTACACCCATGACCTGCCGGCCCGCTCGCGCAACGTCTATCGCGCCATCATCTTCGTTCCGATGATCATCGCGCCCGTCGTCGCCGCGGCGGTATGGCGCTGGCTGCTCGACCCGGGCTACGGCCTCGCCAACCAGGCGATCAAGGGCGTCGGGCTGGAACCGGTCAAGTTCCTCAGCGACCCCAAGGTGGCGATCTGGACGGTGATCCTGATCACCGGCTGGAAGCTGATGGGGTTCTCGACGCTCATCCTGGCTGCCGCCAACGCCAACATCAATCCATCCCTCATCGAGGCTGCCCGCATGGACGGCGCCAGTAAATGGGAAGTGATCCGCGACGTGCGCCTGCCGCTACTCAGTTCCACGGTGCTGTTCCTGGTGGTGATGACCATCCTGCTCGGCGCCCAGTGGAGCTTCACCTACATCAACGTCCTCACAGGCGGCGGCCCGCTCGGCTCAACCACCAACATCTACTACCTGCTCTGGGATTTCGGCTTCTCGACCATGTCGGTTGGCTGGGGCTCGGCGGCGGCGGTGATCCTCTTCCTCGGCTTCGGCGCCCTGGCCTTCGTGCTGTTCCGCCTCATCGACCGGTATTCGTTCCATGACAACTGATGCACTCGCCCAACCGGCCCTCGCTCGCCCCATAACGCTGCGGCGCATTTCGGACAGATCCGGGCTCAACACGGCCGCCGGCCACCTGCTCATGGTGCTGCTGTCGATCTTTTGCCTGTTTCCGGTCTACTGGATGGTGGCGAGCTCCTTCCGCCCCGCCAACGCCATGTTCGAGACCAGCCTTTGGCCGATGACGGGCTCGCTGGACAACTACACCCAGGCGATCGACGCTATCCCGATCGGCCGGATGCTGATCAATACGCTGGTCTTCTCCGCCGTCTCGACCGTCCTGCAACTGCTCACGGGCATCCTTGCCGCCTTTGCGTTCGCACGCTGGAAGTTCCCGTTCGACAAGCTGGTCTATACCGGCGTGGCGCTCACCTGGCTGGTGCCGTTCCAGGTGGTGATGATCCCCAATTACCTGCTTGTGGCGCAGATGGGTCTGCTCGACAATGTCCTCGCTCTGATCCTGCCCAATCTGGCCTCGGCGCTGGCGATCCTGCTGCTCGCGCAGGCCATGCGCGGCTTCCCCAAGGAAGTCGTCGAGGCAGCGCGCATGGATGGCGCCCGCAACTGGCGCATCCTCTGGGAAGTGCTGGTGCCCAACCTGCGCGGAACCATCGCCTCGCTCGCTATCCTCATCTTCATTTCGACCTGGAACGAGTACTTCTGGCCGCTCCTGCTCAGCCGTACGGCGGAGAACAGCGTCGTCCAGATCGGCATCCAGATGTTCATGACCACCGAAGGCAACCAATGGGGACCGCTGATGGCCGCTTCCACTCTGGCGAGCCTGCCGGTCCTGATCATCTACATCGTCCTGCAGCGTCAGGTCGTCCAATCCTTCATGAAATCCGGTATCCGCTGATGCAAACCACCCCCAACCGCCACCTGCCCATCAACGGCACCTTCAACATCCGCGACCTGGGCGGCTACGCCGCTTCCGGTGGAGAAACCCGGTGGCGCCGCCTGCTGCGGGCCGACGCTCTGCACCGGCTCGACGCCCAGGGAGTCGAAGAGCTGCTCGACGCCGGCGTGACAACGGTCATCGACCTGCGTCACGCGGACGAACTGGCACACCAGCCCAACCCGTTCGCCACCCACGACGCCGTGGCCTACCACAATATTTCGCTTCTCGACGGGCTGGCCCCCAGCCTGATGGATGAAGGTGACGTGCTGCTCGAGCTCTATAAACTCGCCCTGGTGCAGCGCCAGGCGGCGCTGGCGCAGGTCCTGCGGATCATCGCCGACGCGCCATCCGGCACGGTGCTGTTTCATTGCACGGCCGGCAAGGATCGCACCGGCATCGTCTCCGCCCTGCTGCTGGGCGTTGCCGGCGTCGATGCAACGCAGATTGTTGAAGACTATGCCCTCACCGCCCAGCTCATCGCTCCCATGGTCCAGGACCTGGTGGCCGGGGCGGTGGCACGCGGGGCGGACCCGGCGGGGTTCCAGCGGCTGCTGGCCTCCGAGCCGGCAACGATGGTCGCCACCCTCGGCTTCATCGAAGCCGAATACGGTTCGCTCACGATCTACCTCGATCGCATCGGGCTGGACGACGCCACCGTCGCACGCCTGCGCAACCGCCTCCTGGGAGAAATCTGATGGCCGATCTCAAGATCACCGACGTCAAGAAGTCCTATGACGGCAAGCCGGTTCTGCACGGCATCGACGTCACCATCCCCGATGGCGACTTCGTGGTCATCGTGGGCCCCTCGGGCTGCGGCAAATCCACCTTGTTGCGCATGATCGCAGGCCTGGAGGACATCACCTCGGGTACCGTCGCCATCGGCGGAACGGTGATGAACGACATCGAGCCCGCCGACCGGGGCTGCGCCATGGTGTTCCAGAACTACGCGCTCTATCCGCACATGACGGTGCGCCAGAACATCGCCTACCCCCTGCGCATTGCGCGACTGCCGGTCGCCGAGCGTGACAAGCGCGTGGAGCAGGCGGCAAAGATCCTCAACCTCACCGACTATCTCGATCGCCGCCCCGCGCAGCTATCGGGCGGGCAACGGCAGCGCGTCGCGATGGGTCGCGCCATCGTCCGCGAGCCGGAGGTCTTCCTCTTCGACGAACCCCTTTCCAACCTCGATGCCTTGCTGCGCGTGCAGATGCGCATCGAGATCAAGCGACTCCACAAGCGCCTCCGGGCCACCTCGATTTTCGTGACCCACGATCAGGTCGAGGCGATGACCCTTGCTGACATGCTGATTGTGATGAATGGCGGCCGGATCGAGCAGATCGGTTCGCCCGCCGAAATCTACCGCAAGCCGGCATCGACCTTCGTGGCCGGCTTCATGGGCGCACCCGCAATGAACCTTATGCCCGCGACGGTCGGAATGGATGGCCAGGTCCTGCTTGATGGCACCGGCGGCCCGATGAACCTCGGCTATGGCACGCTGGCGGAAGGCACGCCGCTGACCGTGGGCATCCGCCCCGAAAGCCTCGTGCTCTCCGAGACTGTCGGACGCGGCATGCCTGCCACGGTCGAACTGGTCGAAGAACTCGGCGGCTCGCGCGTTGCCTACTGCTCGCTGGCCGGACGCGAGATCTCGGTGGTGTTGCCCCCGGGTGACGCCGACCTGGAAGGGAAGACAGTCTCGATCGCCTTCCCCCCAGAAGCCATGCACGTGTTTGACCGCGTCACCGGCAGGCGCGTCGAGACGAGCCTGTCGCTCCAGCCTCGCGTGGAGCGAGAACTGGCGAGCTAACGCCGCAACGACCGTACTATCGGCACTGGCCCTCGTCCCACCTTGCCGTCATGATGACGGACAAAGGGAGGGACGGGCATGACAGGGGCGATACTCACTCTCAACGCCGGCTCGTCCAGCCTCAAGTTCCGCGTGTTCCGGCGTACGGACCTGGCGCTGCTGGCACGAGGCGCCGTGACGCGGATCGGTGGCGACACCGAGCTCAGGGCCAGCCTCGACGACGGCGAGGAAACGGTCGAGGCATTGGCTCAGGGCAGCGACCATGGCGCGGCACTCGAGGCCCTGCTGGCCTATGTCGGCCGCCACGACGACGGCTGGACGGTCGAGGCGGTCGCCCACCGCATCGTCCACGGCGGCACCAAATATCTGCGCGCCACGCTCGTCTCCCCCCAGGTGCTGGCGGACCTGGAAGCCCTGGTGCCGCTGGCGCCGCTCCACCAGCCCCACAACCTCGCCGCCATCGCTGCCTCGCGCCGGTTCATCGGGGACGCTCCAGACATCGCCTGCTTCGACACCGCCTTCCATGCCGGACGCGATCCCCTGTTCACGCATTTCGCCCTGCCCAATGAGTTCTTCGACAAGGGCGTTCGCCGCTACGGCTTCCACGGGCTGTCCTATCAATGGCTCGCGCACGTGCTGCAACACGAGCATCCCCGTATTTTCGCCGGACGCGTGATCGCGGCGCATCTGGGTAATGGCGCGAGCCTTTGCGCCATGCGCGAAGGCCGCAGCGTGGACACCACCATGAGCATGACGGCCGTCGACGGCGTGCCGATGGGAACGCGTTCGGGCGCGGTCGATCCGGGCGCGATCCTGCTTCTCAAGCGCACGTACGGGATGGAACTCGAGGATATCGAGGACCTGATCTACAACCGTGCCGGCTTGCTAGGCCTATCGGGCAAATCGAACGACGTCGCCGCGCTGCTGGCCGACGGAACGGCTCAATCGCGCTTCGCCCTCGATTTCTTCGCCATGCGCTGCGCCCAGGCCGCCGCATCGCTTGCGGTTGCGCTCGGCGGGGTGGATGCAATGGTCTTCACCGGTGGCATTGGCGAGAACGCCGGACCGGTGCGGGAGGCAATCGTGCGCCATCTGGCCCCGCTCGGCACCTTCGAGACCCTCGTCATCCCCGCCAACGAAGAGCGCATGATGGCGATGGAGGCTATCGCCCTGCTCGACGGCTCCGGCGGCTGATCCGGCAAAACCGCATGGCTCGCCATCCGAACTAGCTGTGGCGCTGCAAGACCTTGGTGCTATTCTGCAAACAGGCGCTTCAGGGCGCCCGATGCACCCGAGCGCTCGAGAGGCACCATGCCTGACCGGATTGCGCGTGTAACGGCCGTACGCGGCCCCGTGGTCGAAATGGCCACGGAAGGTGAACCACCTGCCATCCACGATGCCGTCATCGTGGACCCGGATGGTGCGTGCGTAACCTGCGAGGTGCAGTCGCACCTGGATGGCGGACGCTTTCGGGCCATCGCCCTTCAATCCACACAGGGTCTCTCCCGATTGATGCAGGCGCGCCTTACCGGTGCCCCGATCACCGTGCCGGTGGGCGACGCCGTGCTTGGCAGGCTGCTCGATGTCCTGGGAGCCGTCGGAGACGGCGGCCCCGCCCTGCCCGCCGATACACCGCGCCGCGCCATCCACCAACCGGCTCCGCCACTCTCCGGGCCGCGGGCCAGCACTGATCTCTTCACGACCGGCATCAAGGTCATCGACCTCCTTGCCCCATTGGCGCAGGGCGGCAAGGCCGCCATGTTCGGAGGCGCCGGAGTGGGCAAGACGGTGCTCGTGACCGAGCTGATCCACGCCATGATCACCAGCTATGACGGCGTGTCGGTATTCGCCGGTGTCGGGGAGCGCTCGCGCGAAGGCCACGAGATGCTGCACGACATGAAAGGGTACGGCGTCCTCGACCGCACGGTGCTGGTCTACGGCCAGATGAACGAGCCCCCGGGCGCGCGCTGGCGCGTGCCGCTGACGGCGCTGACCATGGCCGAGCACGTACGCGACCAGCAGGGACGCAACGTGCTGCTGCTGATGGACAACGTCTTCCGCTTCGTTCAGGCGGGCGCCGAGGTCTCGGGGCTCCTGGGCCGCATGCCCTCGCGCGTCGGATACCAGCCCACGCTTGCCACCGAAGTGGCGGACCTGGAGGAGCGCATTGCTTCGTCCGGCCGCGCCTCGGTCACCGCCATCGAGGCGGTCTACGTGCCTGCCGACGATTTCACCGATCCCGCCGTCGCCGCGATCAGCACGCACATGGACAGCACCGTAGTGCTCTCCCGCGAGCTTGCAGCCCAAGGCATCTATCCTGCCGTAGACCCGATGCGCACCACGTCTTCCCTCCTCGACGCCACCGTGGTCGGGGACGATCACGCCCGCGCCGCCGCCGAGGTGCGCGAACTGATCGAGCATTACAACGAGATGCGCGACGTCATTGCGCTGCTCGGCGTGGAGGAACTCAGCCGCGACGAACAGTTGCTCGTGGGACGCGCGCGGCGTCTCCAGCGCTTTCTCACCCAGCCCTTCTTCGTTGCCGCCGCCTTCACCGGCATGGCTGGTCGCACGGTGCCCGTCGCCGAGACCGTTGCTGGATGCCGGGCCATCCTGTCCGGCGAATGCGACGACTGGGACGAAGGCTCGCTCTACATGATCGGCAATCTGGAGGAAGCACGCACCCGAGAGAACGCCCGCAGGAAGGCCGCCGCATGACCGGATTGCTGCAACTGACGGTCAGTACGCCGCTCCAGATCGTGCTGGTGGACAATGCGGTGGCCTCGCTTCGGGCGGAGGACGCGAGCGGCAGTTTCGGCATCCTGCCGGGTCACGCCGATTTCCTGACGGTGATCGATGCCGGCGTGATGCGCTGGCGAGGCGCGACCGAAGACTGGCGGTACTGCGCGCTGCGCGGTGGCATCTTCGCCGTGACCGGAGGCACGCACGTGCGGATCGCCTGTCGGGAGGCCATCGTCAGCGACGAGCTGGCGGCCCTGGAGTCGCGCGTCGCCGCAGCGCGCCTGGAAGCAGAAAATGCCATCCGCAACGCCCGCACCTCCGACACGCGCCTCCACGCCCGCGCCATCCGCCAGCTCATGCATGAGCTCTCGGCCGGAGGCGACACGCTGGGTCTGTTCCCGGAGGGCGACCCGTGAGGGACCAGGAGCATCTCGACCGCACCGGGGAGGCTGCCCACCGGGCCGAGGAGCGCGAACGTGCCGGCCGCGCCGACCCCGAACCCTCGCTGGCCCGCCGTTTCGGCCAGATCGGCGTCCTAGGCTGGATCATCGTACTACCGACGCTGGGCGGCCTGGCGCTCGGCCACTGGCTCGACGCGCGCCTCGGCGGCGGTATCACCCTGGCCGCTGCCCTGTTGATGGTTGGGGCAGCCCTCGGCCTTTGGCTGGCCATGCGCTGGATGCACGAACAATGACCCTTTCTGACCCTGCCGCGCTCGCTATCCCCCTGCTCGCCCTCCTCGTCGGCCTGGCTGCCGGCTGGGCCCATTTCGCAAGCCTTCGCTACGTGACCGGGCTGCTGGCCGCCGGACGGCTCTCCGCCGTCATGCTGCAAATGGTGCGGCTCGCGCTGCTCGCCGGCCTGCTCGTGCTCTTCGCCAGGAACGGAGCTCCAACCCTGCTTTTTGGCGCGGCCGGCATTCTCGCCGGCAGGTATTGGGTCTTGAGGAGAACGCGATGATCGCCTCCCCGCTGACTGCGGCACCGGCATTTGCCATCGGACCGCTGACGATCACTTGGCCGGTCGTCACCACCTGGGCGATCATCGCGGCCCTCGCCCTCGCCTCCTTCCTGGCGACACGACGCCTGTCGCTGCGGCCCGGCCGAGCCCAAGCCGTTCTCGAACTGCTCGTAACCACGCTCGACAAAGAGATCACCGCCACGGTCCCGGGCAATCCGGCGCGGTTCCGCGGCCTCATCGGCATGCTTCTGATCTTCATCCTTTGCGCCAACTGGTCGACGCTCATTCCGGGCGTCGAGCCCCCGACGGCGCACCTCGAAACCGATGCGGCGCTCGCGCTGGTCGTCTTCGTCGCCGGCATCTACTGGGGCATTCGCCTGCAGGGAGTAGGTGGATGGCTGGCAACTTTCGCGCGTCCGAGCTGGATTATGATCCCGCTCAATTTGGTCGAGCAGATAACGCGGCACTTTTCACTGATGGTGCGCCTGTTCGGCAACGTCATGAGCGGCGTCTTCGTCATCGGCATCGTCGGCGTGCTGGCCGGGCTTCTCGTCCCGATTCCGCTGATGGCGCTCGATCTGCTCACCGGAGCCGTCCAGGCCTACATCTTTGCGACCCTGGCGCTGGTCTTCATCGGCTCGACCGTAAATGAGGCCTAGAAACGGAGAATTGGCGTGAATGACCTGATCCAGATCATCAGTATCATCTCAGCGGCGCTGGCCGTAGGCCTGGGCGCGATCGGGCCTGCACTGGCCGAGGGGCGCGCGGTGGCGGCGGCCCTCGAGGCCATCGCCCGCCAGCCCGAGGCCGCCGGGACCATTTCGCGCACGCTGTTCGTCGGTCTGGCCATGATCGAGACCACGGCCATCTACTGCCTCGTCATCGCCCTCCTGGTGCTGTTCGCCAACCCGTTCGTCTCATGACCTTCGACTGGACCTCCTTCGCCTTCCAACTGATCAACGTCCTGATCCTGCTGGCAATCCTCCACCATTTTCTCTTTCGACCGGTGGCGGAGGTCATAACGCGCCGGCAGGCCACGACGGACGCCGCCCTCAAGGCTGCCGAGGATGCCAAGGCCGAGGCGGAAGCCGCCAGGGCCAAGGCCGACGCCGAAGCCAAGGCCAATGCAGATGCCCGCCAGCAGGTATTGGCCAAGGCCAGGACCGATGCGGAGGAACGCCGCCAGGGACTGCTCGACAAGGCTCGCCAGGACGCGGCCAGGATCGTCGCCGATGGCGAAACGGCCCTCGACCATCGCTCCGCCGACGCGCAGGCCCAGGCGCTTGACCGTGCGCGCGACCTCGCCGAGACCATTGCAAGGCGCGCGCTGGCGGCCCAGCCATCCGGACCGCTTGGCTACGCCGAACGCCTGACGCGTTCGCTCGCCGGCATGGGGCACGCTGAACGCGATGCCCTGCTCAAAGGCGACGGCCTGCGTCTCGTCGCGCCAAGCGCACTCGACGACGACGCTCTAAAGGCCGCACAGGCCGCCCTCGCTCCCTACGGCGCCAGCCCGCAAGTCGATATCGACCCGGCCCTGATCGCAGGTCTCGAGCTACGGTCCGCCAATGGCGTGATCCGCAACTCGCTGGCCCACGACCTCGATACCATTGCAGAGGCGATGCGCGATGAACGGGCCGCCTGATCCCGCTCTGGACAAGCTGCGCGGGCGCATCGCTGCCGCCCGCCTGGGCCCCGAACTGGAGGAACAGGGCACGGTGATCGCCATCGCGGATGGGCTGGCGACGATCGCAGGGTTGCCCGGCGCCCAACTCAACGAGGTCGTCACTTTCGGTGGAGGCGCGAGAGGGTTCGTGCTGACGCTCGATGAAGACCGGCTCCACGCCGCCTTCCTCGATCCAATGGCCGGCGTGACCGCGGGGGACATCGTGACTCGCACGGGTCACCTGGCGTCTGTACCGGCCGGGACGGAACTCCTCGGACGCATCGTCGATCCCCTCGGGCGCCCGCTCGACGGAGCACCACCGCCAGACTGGGCGACCATTCTGCCCGCGGAGCGCCCTGCCCCCCAGATCATCGAGCGGGACTTCGTTTCCGAACCGATGGAAACGGGCCTGCTGGTGGTCGATGCGCTCTTTGCGATCGGGCGCGGGCAGCGCGAACTCATCATCGGGGAGCGCAAGACCGGCAAGACCTCGATCGCGGTCGACGCCATCATCAACCAGGCCGGCAGCGACATGATCTGCATCTATGTCGCAATCGGCCAACGCATGTCGGCAGTGCGGCGCGTCATCAATGCCGTGCAGCGGCTTGGCGAGCCGGCACGCACCATCTTCGTCGTCGCCGAAGCCACGGCCCCGGCGGGCCTGCAATGGCTGGCTCCCTTCTCGGCAACCTCCATGGCCGAGTGGTTCCGCGACCAGGGCAAGCACGTGCTGATCGTCTACGACGACCTCACCAAGCACGCCGCCACCCACCGTGAACTAGCGCTGCTCTCCCACCAGCCGCCTGGGCGAGAGGCCTATCCCGGCGACATCTTCTACCTCCATGCCCGCCTGCTCGAACGGGCCGCCAAGATGGCCCCCGAACGCGGCGGCGGATCGCTGACCGCCTTGCCGATCGCCGAGATCGAAGCGGGTAATCTCTCGGCCTACATCCCTACCAACCTGATCTCGATCGCCGACGGACAGATCGTCACCTCCCAGGCGCTGTTTGCCGGAAACCAGCGACCGGCGGTCGATGTGGGGCTTTCGGTCAGCCGCGTGGGCGGCAAGGCCCAGTGGGGAGCCATGAAGGCCGTGGCCGGCAGGCTGCGGCTGGACTACGCCCAGTTCCTCGAAATGAAGGTCTTTTCCCGGTTCGGCGGTTTCGGCGACGCGGCGATGAAAGCCCGGATGACCAGAGGCGAACGCATCGCTGCGCTCCTGTCCCAACCCCGCTTCGCGCCCCTGCCGCTGGTGACCCAGATCGCCCTGCTGTCCGCCCTCAACGAAGGACTGCTCGACGCGCTCGACCCGCCCCGCATCGCTGCCCTCAAGACGGCCCTCCCCGCCCTGCTCGACGCCGATGCACGTCTTGAGGAGTTGCGGACGCATATGCAAACGCTGGACGATGCCACCCGGGCGGTGCTGATCGAAGTGGTGCGCAGTGGCCTGGAGCAGCCATGACCGAGCGCCCCGAAGATATCCAGAAGCGGCTCGCGGGGCTCGATGACATCGGCCAGGTCGTGGGCGCGCTGCGGGCCATTGCGGCGGGGCATGTCGGGGAAGCCCGCACGGCCACCAAGGCGGTGGCAACCTATGCGCAAACCGTCGAGGACGCGCTCTCCCTGCTGACAGCGGAGGACCGCAGCCCTCTCGGCCAGGGCCCCGGCCTGCTGCTGATCGTCGGAACTGCCCAGGGTTTCTCGGGGTCGCTTTCCGCCCGCATCGCCGAGGCAGCCCGTCTGGCGATGCGCGACGAGCCGGGGCTCATCGTCGTCGGCAACCGGACGCTCGAAATGCTCAGGGCCGAGGGGACAGAGGTCCTCTGGTCCTCCGACCTCCCGGGACACCCGGCGAGCGTCGCGGAGCTGGCGAGCTCGGTGACCGATGCGCTGGTGCGCCATGCCGTCGACAACCCCGGCCCCATCCGAGCCGTCATAGCGCCCCTTCACGCGGGCGTGCCGCCGGAAGTCCGCAAGCTTTTCCCACCGCCTCCCCTTCCGGAAGGAACCGCACCACGGGGGACGCGCCCCATCACCACAATGACGGCGGCGGACCTGATCACCGGACTGTTGCAGGAAGCCCTGTTCGCCGCCGTGATCCGCGCGCTCCTGGAAGGCGCGGCGGCCGAAGCGCAGGCGCGTGTCGAGGCGATGGCCCGGGCCCAGAGCAATCTGCGTTCACGGCGTGAGGACGTTGAGCGCCAGTACCAGCAGGCCCGACAGGAAGGCATGACCACCGAGATGATCGAGCTTGCTGTTTCACGCCTGTGAGGCGCCGCCCTTCGGCTCCCATCTCCAGTTCCGGATCTCGGGCATGTCCTCGCCGTATTCGCGCACATAGGCCCGGTGTTCAGCCAGCTTTCCCTCAATCTGCGCAACCACCGGCCCGGCGCGGCCCGCGAGATGCGGCAGGCGCGCGATCGCGCCCAGCGCCAGGTGATACCGGTCCAGCCCGTTCATCACCGCCATGTCGAACGGCGTCGTCGTCGTGCCCTCCTCCTGGAAGCCATGGACGTGGAAGTTGTCGTGGTTGTTCCGCTTATAGGTCAGGCGGTGAATGAGATAGGGGTAGCCGTGATAGGCGAAGATCACCGGCTTGCCAGTGGTGAACAGGGCATCGAATGCCGCTTCGGTGAAGCCGTGCGGGTGAGTGGTGTGCGCCTGCAGGGTCATCAGGTCGACGACATTGACCACCCTGATCTTGAGATCGGGAAAGGCATGCCGCAGCAACTGCACGGCGGCCAGGGTCTCGATGGTCGGCACGTCGCCTGCGCAGCCCATCACCAGGTCGGGCTCGTCGGCAGCCGCACAGGTGCTCGCCCATTCCCACACCCCTGCCCCCTCCCGGCAGTGCTGTTCCGCCTCCGCGGCAGACAGCCATTGCGGCTGTTTCTGCTTTCCGGCCGTAATGACGTTGATGCGGTTCCAGGTGCGCAGGCAATGATCGGTGACCCAGAGCAGGCAATTCGCATCCGGCGGGAAGTAGAGGCGCACCGTGTCCGCCTTCTTGTTGGCGACGAAATCGGCGAAGCCCGGATCCTGGTGGCTGAAGCCGTTATGGTCCTGCCGCCAGACATGTGAGGTCAGCAGATAGTTGAGCGAGGCGATCGGAGCTCGCCAGGACAGCTCCTCGGAGGTCTGCAGCCACTTCGCATGCTGGTTGACCATCGAATCCACGATGTGGATGAAGGCCTCGTAGCAGGAAAAGAGCCCGTGCCGGCCGGTGAGTAGATAGCCTTCGAGCCAGCCCTGACACATGTGCTCGGAGAGCACTTCCATGACCCGCCCCTCGCGCGCCAGATGCACGTCGTAGGGCTCGATTTCTTCCATCCAGACACGGTCGGTCGCCTCGAACACCGCATCCAGCCGGTTGGAGGCGGTCTCGTCCGGCCCCATGAGCCGGAAATTGCGGGTCTCCCGGTTTGCCTGCATCACCTCACGCACCAGGGCGCCCATCACGCGTGTCGCCTCGGCATCGAGTGCGCCGGGCACATGCACGTCGAGCGCGAAGCCGCGCCAATCCGGCAGCACGAGGTCACGCTTGAGCAGGCCACCATTGGCATAGGGCGTGGCGCCCATGCGCTTCTGCCCTGAAGGCACGAGGCTTGTGATGTCCGGCGTCGGCTCGCCACGGTCATCGAACAGTTCGTCGGGACGGTAGCTGCGCATCCATTCCTCGAGAATGGCGCGGTGTCCATCGTCACCCCGGGCGTTGGAGACCGGCACCTGGTGGGCGCGCCAGAACCCTTCCACCTTGAGGCCATCCACTTCCTTGGGACCGGTCCAGCCCTTGGGACTGCGCAGCACGATCATGGGCCAGCGCGGCCGCTCGGGCTCGTCAGCGCCCGCCCTCGCCGCGCGCTGGATCTGCGCGATGCGATCGAACGCCCTGTCGAGGGTCCCCACCATGACCTGGTGCATGGGCATGGGCTGGTCCCCCTCAACGAAGAGCGGTTCGTACCCATAGCCGGCAAAGAGGCTGCGCAACTCTTCGTCGCTCATCCGGCCGAGGATCGTGGGGTTGGCGATCTTGTAGCCATTGAGGTGCAGGATGGGCAACACGGCCCCATCGACGCGGGGGTTGAGGAACTTGTTGGAATGCCACGCCGTGGCCAGCGGACCGGTTTCGGCCTCGCCATCCCCGACCACGCAGGCGACCACCAGATCGGGGTTGTCGAATGCGGCCCCATAGGCGTGGACCAGCGCGTAGCCGAGTTCGCCCCCTTCGTGGATCGATCCGGGCGTCTGCGGCGCCACATGGCTGGGGATGCCGCCGGGAAACGAGAACTGCTTGAAGAGTCGACGCATGCCTTCGGCGTCACGCGAGACCTGGGGGTAGATCTCGCTATAGGTGCCCTCGAGCCAGGTATTGGCGACCATCCCCGGCCCGCCATGCCCCGGCCCGCAGACATAGAGGATGTCGGTGCCACGCTCTCGGATAATGCGGTTGAGGTGCACGTAGATGAAGTTGAGACCGGGCGTCGTACCCCAGTGGCCGAGAAGCCGCGGCTTGACGTGCTCTGCCCTCAGGGGCTGGCGCAGCAACGGGTTTTCCATGAGGTAGATCTGACCGACGGAAAGGTAATTGGCGGCCCGCCAGTAACGATCCATCGCCTCGAGGGTCGCGCTATCGATGCCCATGCCAAGCTCCGCGTAGATGCCTCGTATCGGTCGATGATGACCTGTTTTGCCCGGGGGTTGAACCCCTGGCCCTATTGTCAGTTCGCTTTGATGGTGCCGCAGACCAGGTCCACCTTGACGACGAATGTCAGCATCCCCCCGTTCGCGAAGGGCGCGAGCAATTCCGTCAGTTGTCCGTCAAATTCCGAGAAATGGCTCCCGAGACGATCGGGCGCGAAGCTCTCTCGCGAGTGCTGACAGCGGACGAAATCGTCAACGCTCTGCACGACTGGCGCCGCGAGAAAGCGTTGCTCGCCCGTGATTTCCAGATGATCCTTGTAAGCAGCCCACTGGGTGCTTTTTCCCTTTGGGTCGAACGGCTCGCCTGTCAGCAGAGGAAGCCAACGGACCAGGAAGGCTTGCCACGCCTCGGCCCAGGGCGGCTCGAAGGGATCGTCTCCCGAGACGACGGCAACGCGATGATCGGGCGCGACGCAACCGGCAAGCCGCGGGAACAGGCGTCCGGCATCCATCCAATGGATGCTGTTGGCAGCAACGACGAAATCCACGCTGGCCGGCTCGAGCTCGACATCCTCGCCCCGACACTCGACCCACGTGATGTTCCCGCTGCGTCCATTTTCCAGCGTCCGCGCCAGCGCGAGCATTTCTTGAGACGGATCGACCGCGATCACCCGATCGAAGCTCGCCGCCATCGGTCGCGCCACCTTGCCCGGTCCGCAACCGAGGTCGAGGAGGCAATTCCTGCGTGGAGCGAGGCTGGCGAGATGCTCGAAGAGGGCTTCCGGGTATGGAGGACGAAACGCATAGTTTCGAACAACATCCACTTCCCCAAACGACTTGCCGTCTACCGCTCTGCGATCCATGTCCTCGTCCATCACCTTCTCCAAGGTCGAAGTAGGTCGCACGGGGGCGCATCGTGTCAACGTCACCGGTTGGTTTCGCCCCGGCGACGCACCACGACGTCGACCGTTATGGAGGCGAGCAGCACGACGGCGGTAGCCATGAGCTGGATGGCGGCTGGCAGCCCAAGAAGCGCCATGCCGTTGACGATGGCAGCAATGACGAGCCCCCCGAGGACCGGATGCAGGGGGTGGCCGCGGCCACCAAACATGCTCGTGCCGCCGATGACAGCGCTGGCCACGACGTAGAGAACGATGGTCCCGCCATCAAAGCTCGTGGACATCGAGCGCAGGCGTGAGGCGTAGACGATGCCCCCAATGCCGGCGATCAACGCCGCAATCATAAAGGCGACGGTGCGGATGAGCTTGAGGTTGATGCCCGCACGCCGCGCTGCCTCGGCATTGCCGCCAATAGCATAGATGTAACGCCCGAAGCGGGTGTTGCCGACCAGAAGAGACATGGCCACGAGAACCGTAAAGACGATCGGCACCACCCAGGGCATGCCGCTGACCGGAAAGGCGGGCACGCCGCGGTCCGCATTCACCAGCAGGACGAGAACCAGAGCTGCCAAAGCGGCACCGCAGAGCTTGAGCAGCGTCATCCGCATGGGCGGCGTCACCAAACCGGCAGTGCGGCGTTGATGGTCACGCCAAAGGCTGTAGAGCGCATAACCCGCTACCACGATGACGGCCAGGACCCAGCCACCCATGGGGGTGAGCGTGCCGTTGGCAAGATTGTTGATGACGTCATCCCGGATCGGGATGGTGCCGCCCGTCCCCAGGAGCTGGATCATGATGCCCTGGAAACCGAGGAGGCCGGCGAGAGTGACGACGAAGGACGGCAGCCGCAAGCGGGCAACCAGCGTGCCCTGAAAGGCGCCGAGCACGACGGCTACCCCGAGGCCCGCAAGGATGGCGGCCCACCACGGCCAGCCGAATCCATACTGGACAAGGATGGTGACAATCGTCCCGGAAATACCGGCGATGAAGCCCAGCGCCAGATCGGTTTCCCCCAGCAGGAGCACGGTGGCTTCGCCCATGCCGATGAGCATGAAGACCGAACCCTGGACAAGAAGGTTGACGAGGTTCCCGGGCGACAGGAACCGGGAATTCTGGCTCTGGAAAATGGCAGCGATGGCTATCGCGCCGATAATGACCGGCAGCACCCCGCTCTGCCCCGCCGCGATGCGTGCCCACTGGGCCCGAAGGTAGTCACCGACCGTACCAGGCCGTCCTGCGCCGGCGCCACGCGCCCGCTCGGCGGCGTCCTCGCCCTGCCCTTCGGGTTTGCGGATTTCTCCGGAGCGGAAGATGGCTTCGGCCCGCGACCTGCTGGTGCTGTCCGGTTTCCTGTCGGAATGACCCAGCGTCATCAGCTCGACGACCATCTGCGGATCGAATTTGTCCGTTTCGCCGGAGGCGACCATCCGGCCGAGCCGCAGGACGGCGAAGCGGTCGGCCACCGCAAAGACGTCGTTGAGATTGTGCGAAATCATCACGACGGCCAGCCCCTGCTCGGCGAGCCGCCTGACGAGCGAGAGCACCTGCCTGGTCTGGGCCACCCCGAGCGCCGCGGTCGGCTCATCGAGGATCACCAGCTTGGAGTTCCACATCACGGCCTTGGCCACCGCGATCGATTGGCGCTGCCCGCCCGAAAGCGAGGCGACGGGCTCGCGCGCCGATTGGAGCGTGGTGACACGTAGGTCGGCCAGGGCCTTGGTCGCTGCGGTTTCCATGTCGTCCTCGTTGAGGACGACCCCGCCTATCACGCGCTCGCGGCCCAGGAACATATTCTCGACGACGTCCAGGTTGTCGCAAAGCGCCAGGTCCTGGTAGACGACCTCGATGCCGAGCTGGGCGGCGTCGCGAGGGTTGCGGATCCGCACCTCCCGGCCCTCCCAGAGGATCGTGCCTGCATCCGGCTCGTACGTGCCCGCGATGCACTTGATGAGCACCGACTTGCCCGCGCCGTTGTCACCGACGAGGGCCGTAACCTGCCCTGCCGGAATGTCGAGATCTACGCCGGCAAGCGCCACCACGGCGCCGAAGTGCTTTTCGATGCCGCGCAGCCTAACCAGACACTCTGTTGCGCCAGTCGCCATGTTCTTGCCTCGGACAGGCATCCACCCTGCCGGTCAGGCAGGGTGGATGCAGGTTGGGTTCGCGTTCGGCCGTCAGCCCCCGATCTGGGCGGCCTTGCAGGCATCGCCCAGGTCGCCGGCGCAAAGCGCCTTGGCATCGACGAAGCCGTCCTTGACCACCGTTCCGGCCATGTTGTCGCTGGTGACCCAGATTGGCGTCAGCAGGACCGAGGGAACGTCGACTTTCGCGCTGCTGTCAGGCGTGCTGCCGTTGACCAGTGCCTTCGGTGGCTCGACGCCCGCTGCCAAATGGATGGCCAGCGCCGCCGCCGCCTGCGCTTCGAGGTAGATCGCCTTGTAGACGGTGCCGCACTGATATCCGGCCAGGATATTCTGAAGGCCGGTCAGGGTGGCATCCTGCCCGGTCGTCGGGAACGACTTGGGCGGAACCTTGAGCGTCTTGAGGTAGGAGATCACCGCATTGGCGTTGTCATCGTTCGGGACGAGAACCGCGTTGATATCGGGATGAGCGGTATACTGCTGCTCGAACGTCGTGCGGGCCGTCGCCGGGTCCCACGTGCCGGCAGGTTCGCCGGCGTTGACGTATGACTTGTCATCGAACTTGGGCTGGAGCACGCCCATGTAGCCCTGGGCGAAGAGAGTCGCGTTGTTGTCCGTGGGCGCTCCCCGCATCACCAGGATGTTGGGCGAAGCCACGTTCCAGGCCGTCAGGCACTGCACCATGCCATCGCCGATGAGCTTGCCGACCGCTACGTTGTCGAAGCTGACGTAATATTCGCGATCGCCACCCAGGGTGAGCCGGTCGTAGTCGATGACCTTTACCCCGTGCTCCTTGGCATACTGCTCGATGGAGGCGCCGACGCCCGAGGAAATCGGATCGAGCACAAGAACGGTCGCGCCCTGGGCGATGGCCGATTGCGCCTGAGTCAATTCGGTCGATTCACTGCCCTGGGCGTTGGTGATCGTGAATTGATCGGCGGTGAGGCCCGCACTCTCGAAAGCCTTTTGCAGATAGGGCGCATCGAAAGACGTGTAGCGCGCCGAAGTCGTGGTTTCGGGCAGGAGAACGGCGATCTTGCCCTTCACGTTCGGCGCCATCGATTTGAGCCCGGCCATGGCTGAGAAATCGGCGGTGAACGAGTTGGCCGTCAAATCCTGCGCTCGCGCCGCTGGCGCGAAAGCGGCGGCGCCGATGGCGAGCGCGGCACATGCCAGCTCCCAGCGGCGGCGGTGAGATTTGATCTGGTCCTTCGGATAATTGGCAAAGGTAACCATTTGGATGTTCCTTCATTTCCACGGACGCTTAAGTCCTGAGGAAAAGGCTAGCGCTCGCCGGCGGGGCAGGATTGATCCTGGTCAACCCTGCCCCGCCTCCGTGGGTTGGCGCAGAGCTACCTGGCGGTGTAGCCGCCATCGACCAGATGGTAGCTGCCCGTGATGAAGGAGGCCTCCCTGGAAAGCAGGAAGCAGGTGAGGGCCGAAACCTCCTCGACAGTGCCGAGACGACCGACCGGATGCATGCCGGCAATGCCCTTGAGCGTTTCGGCGTCCAGGTGCTTTGTGACCATCGGCGTGTCGATGAACCCCGGTCCCACCGAGTTCACCCGGATCTTCTTGTCCGCATATTCGACGGCCGCGGTCTTGGTGAGACCGATCACTCCATGCTTGGCCGCAACATAGGCCGGGGCCGTCGCAAACGCGACCGAGCCGAGGATCGAGGACATGTTGACGATGGCGCCGCCGCCGCGCCGGATCATCGCGGGCAGTTCGTAGCGCATGCAATAGAAGACGCCGTTGAGATTGATGTCGATGACCTGATGCCAGCCTTCGATGGTGTACTCGCCGGTGAAATGCGCCTCCCCGCCGATACCGGCGTTGTTGACCGCCAGGTCGAGGCCGCCGAGCTTCTCGGCAAATTCCACCATCGCCTGCACCTGGTCGGGGGACGAAACGTCCACCTCGAAAGCCGACGCCTGGCCGCCACTCGCCTTGATCCCGTCGGCAACGTTTTCGAGGTGCTTGCCGTCGCGGTCCGCCAGCACAACATGCGCGCCGCCCGCTGCCAGTTCCCTCGCGATCGCCGCTCCAATGCCGGACGCGGCCCCGGTTACCACCGCGATCTGATTTTCAAACCTCGTGCTCATGGTCGATCCTCTTTGTTGATCCGGACCGATACTAGCGAGGCGCCTTCGCACACTTATGATCCAGATCAAGCTGCGCAGGGCGCACTTTGGCGCGGTCGAAGAACGGCTATCGGCTTCTATGGACAAGGAAAGTCCGGCCAGACTATCCTTCACCTACATTCCGCATGCCCTTTCCGAGCATTGGGGTCAGTTTGTGAGAAACGCAGATCGCAAAGGACCAGCGATCTCGATCGGGACGGCCAGGCAATGACTGCGCCAGCGAAACGCGCTCACATCGTCGTCGTCGATGACGAGCCGCGCATTCGAAACATGCTGGTCCACTATTTCGAGGATGAGGGTTTCCGCGTCGGGGCCGTCGCTTCGGCGGAACAGCTCCGCGCCTATCTGCGATCCGAGCACCCCGACATCGCCCTTCTCGATCTCAACCTGCCCGATGGGGACGGTCTTTCGCTGGCGCGCGAACTGCGCGCGCTTTCCGACATGGGCATCATCATCGTCACGGGACGGGCCGACGACGTCGACCGCATCGTCGGGCTGGAGGTTGGAGCGGACGACTACATCACCAAGCCCTTCAACCTGCGTGAGCTTCTGGCACGCGTGAAGAGCCTGCTCCGTCGCCTGCAGCCAGCCACGCAGGCGACGGTCGAGCCAACCGGCACCCCCCAGCTTTTCGATGGCTGGAGGCTCGATCGCCAGCAGCGCCGCCTCTTCGATCCGGTCGATCGCGAAGTCAGCCTCACCACCGGGGAATACGACATGCTCTGCGTATTCATCGACAATGCCGGGCGCGTGCTGACCCGCGACTTCCTGCTCGACCAGACCAAGGGCCGAACCTGGGAAGCCTATGACCGCACCATCGATACGCAGATTTCCCGTCTCCGCCGCAAGATCGAGGATGATGTCGATCACCCCCTCAAGATCAAGTCGGTCCGGGGTGTCGGGTATGTGTTCACCGCCAAGGTCGGCGCCGGCTGACCCTATCTTTCCGCATCGAGCACGGCACGCAGTTTTCGCGCCAGCTCGGCGGTCGAATACGGTTTGCGAAGCCAGTTGACGTTGCCCTTCGAACTGCGCGCGATGGCCTCGGGCTCGGCGTAGCCGGACGTGAGGAGGATGCGGACCTCCGGGCGCCGCCGGGCCAGCTCTTCAGCCAGTTCCGCCCCGTCGACGCCGCCGGGCATGACCATGTCGCTGAAAACGAGATCGAGGGCTGTGAGGCCATCGAGCATATCCAGCGCTACCGAACCGTTCTCGGCCTGAAGTACCCGGTAGCCCAGGTCGACAAGGCGCGCTACCGCAACGCGCCGCACGCGTTCCTCGTCCTCGACGACCAGCACTGTTTCTCCGTGCGACTGGGGCATGACCGTGTCGATTTGGGCGACGGCACGATCGCTCGGCTCGGTCAGCCTTGGCACCGGCAAATAGAGGCGGATGGACGTGCCCCGCCCCACTTCGCTGTAGAGCGCCAGATGTCCACCTGACTGCTTGACGAAGCCGTAGACAGAACTCAACCCGAGGCCGGTCCCGGAGCCGGCCGCCTTGGTGGTGAAGAACGGCTCGAGCGCCCGCTCCCTGACCTCGGCGCTCATCCCCACCCCGGTGTCGCGCACCTCGATGACCTCATAGGCTCCGGGTGCGACTTCCTCGTTGGCCGTGGCGTAGTCCATGTCGAGTTCTGCCCGCTCCACGGAAATCGTCAGGGTGCCGCCCCGTGGCATGGCATCCCGCGCGTTGATGGCGAGGTTGAGCAGCGCGTTCTGGAGCTGGCCAGCGTCCACGATGGCGCGATGGCTCCCGGGAACCCTGATGATGACTTCGATGGTTTCCCCGAGTGTGCGGCGGATCAACTCCCCCAATTTGAGGACGAGGGTGCCGATATCGGTATCCTGCGGATCAAGAGGCATCCTGCGACCGAACGCGAGAAGGCTCGCTGTGAGGTTGGACGCAAGATCGGCTGCCTCCTGCGCGTCTCGGATCAGGCCGTGGTGCCGCCCCTCCAGACGCCCCTCGATCATCTCGAGATTTCCCTTGATGACCGTCAGCAAATTGTTGAAGTCATGCGCCACGCCACCGGTGAGCTTGCCGATGGCCTCCATCTTCTGGGTCTGGCGCAGCTCCTGCTCGATGCGCTGCTTATCCGTCAGATCGCGCAGGAAGCCGGTAAACAGCGGTTCGCCCCCCGCGTCGGCTCGGCCCACGTGAAGTTCGACCGGAAAGCGCGTTCCGTCCTTGCGCAGGGCCGTGACTACACGTCCAAGCCCGATGATGCGCCGTTCGCCGGTTTCGAGATACCGATGGATGTAGCCGTCATGGTGTCCCCGGTCGGGCTCGGGCATCAGGACCTTGACGTTTTTCCCGATCACCTCGCCCGCTTCGTAGCCGAACTGCCGTTCGGCCGCCGCGCTAAAGGAGAGGATCGTGCCATGTCCGTTGATCACGATCATGGCGCTGGGGACGGTATCGAGGATGCTCTGAAGGTGGTTGGCGCGGTCTCGCATCTGGGCGGCGACACCACTGAGGATTTCCTGAACCTCCCTCACCTCGCGTACCCGTATCGGAGGCTCCGCCTTGCTTTCGTTATGCGCAAGGGCCAGGCCGCTGCGGCTGAGCGAGTAGATGGCACCCGAAAGACGCGAGGCCATCCAATACGCCGCCCCTGCCCCGAGAGCCAACATGGCAAGGCCAAGCCCACCGACGAGCCACACCGTGTTCCACAATGGAGCGTCAAAGAGCGCGCGCGGCACTGTGACCACGGCCGTCCAGCCGGTCAGGTCGGAACGACTATAGGCCGCCATGCTCTCGGTGCCCGAAGCATTCTGACCGAACCACAACCCTTCCTCCCCGGTCGCACGCGCAAGCCAATCCGGACTGGCGTCGTGCCCGGCCAGGGTCTCCTGATCCTCCGTTCTCAGCAGAACGCTGCCCGAGCCATCGAGCACCACCCCGATCCAGCCGGGCTCGAGATTTATGGGTGCGAAGGCAGCCCCGAGTTTCTTGCTCGTTGCCCATGCCGCCATGACGCGCCCGCGTCCTGCCACCGGCACGGCGATCCAGGCGCCATCCATTCCCGTCTCATTGTCGACCGTCCGGTTGCTGACGGACGGCTGCCCGGCGGCACCGGCTTGTTCGATGAACTTCGTGAGGTCTTCGCCCAGACTCGCTGGCGGCGCTGGAGCGATCGATGCGAACGCCACCCGTCCGTTCTCAAAGACGGCGATGGGCATATCGAGTTGATTGGCCACGATTTCAGCTTGGCGGCCGAGAGCGGTCATGTCGCCCTGATCTGACGCCGCCAGGATTTTCAACGACGCGATCGGCACCGCCGCCACGCCATCGAGCGCGGTTGCCAACTCCCGGGCGGCCGCCCTGGCGGTAACCTCCCTGCCATGGCGTTCCGCGGTGACATATAGGTAGGCGACGGTCCCGACCAGAACCAATAGCGGAACCAGCAGGCCCATGACGAGCACCAGCAGGTGCGTGCGGGTCGACATGTAACTGTTGGGCGGTCCGGCCCTGCTCGCCCCATCCCGGTTGCGTTCCGGCACTTCCGGTGACCCATCCTCGGCCATGAGACCCTCATGCTCGCGCACCGCCGTCGGACGATCCAGAAATCAGGCGGCCACCGCGGCCGGGATCGGCTTGGACATCACGTATTCAAGCACGCTTTCATCGCCCTCGGCCAGTTGCCGGAGCATATGCGGCTTTTCGATCCTGACACGCGACGGCCCGTTGAGCGAGATCACGCCCCGATCGCGCAGCTTGGAAATGCTCCTGGAAACCGTCTCGATGGTCAGGCCGAGATAGTCGGCTATGTCGATGCGCGGCATGGCCAGGCGCAACTCGGAGCCCTTGTCGAGGGTCCGGCCGGTGCGGTCCGCCACAAAGGCGAGAAAGGCGGCGACCCGTTCATCGGCGGAGCGGCGCAACACCAGCATCATCTGGTCCTGGGCGGCGCACATTTCATCGCGTGGCTGCGAGTGTGCGAAACGGTCCTGCAAGGGCGTCCGTGCGACGCGGTCGTAGAACTGGGATTTGGCGATTCTCTGCAGCTTCACCTGCGAAACGGCCTCTGCCGTATGGCGCTGCTCCTCCTGCCAGGAGAGCCCCATGTAATCCCCCGCAAAGAGGAAACCCACGATCACGCGACGCCCATCCGGCAGCATGCGGTAGAGGCGAACCAGCCCCTCGAGTACGAGGAAGATATCCTCCGAGCTGTCCTCTTCCCAAAAGATGCCGTGCCCGGGCTGAACTCTCTCGATTGCAGCGTTTGAAAACAGGTCACTGAGGCATCCGTCCACCTCGCTGCCCGGCATCTGCTGCGCACAATCTATCCTGCTGAAGGTATACATCCGACGCTCCCTGCGCTTGTTCAGCTAGGGATAGCGGGCAAAGGTCACACGGGTTGTCGCCGCACTGTGCCAATGGGTGCTGGATTGTAACGGACTGTGACAGCAGCCAAGGCGCGCCAGATCAGGCCCGTCGACGCATCCCCGCCTCTGCCGCGGCCACCGTCTGCTTCACCGCCACGAAACTGTCGGGACTGACGGAGATCGAGTCGATGCCGCAGTCCACCAGGAACGCGGCAAAGCCGGGGTTGTCGCTTGGAGCCTGGCCGCACAATCCGATCTTGGCGCCAGCCCGATGAGCCTCGGCGATGACCTGAGCGATCATCTGCTTGACCGCCTCGTTCTCCTCGCTGAAGAGATGCGACAGCTCTGCGGAATCCCGGTCGACGCCCAGGACCAGCTGGGTCAGGTCGTTCGAGCCGATGGAGAAGCCATCAAAGCGCTCGGCAAACTGGCTGGCGAGAACGACATTGGCCGGAATTTCGCACATGACGTAGACCTGCAGCCCGTTCCGGCCGCGCTGGAGACCATTCTCGGCCATGACCTCGAGCACCTTGTCCGCCTCCTCGGGCGAACGGCAGAACGGGATCATCACCACCACATTGTCGAAGCCCAGTTCCTCGCGCAGGCGACGGACGGCTTGGCATTCGAGCGCGAAGGCATCGCGATACTGGGGCGAGTAGTAGCGCGACGCCCCGCGGAAGCCGATCATGGGGTTGGCTTCCTTCGGCTCGAACTGGGCGCCACCGACAAGGTCGGCATATTCGTTGGTCTTGAAATCGCTCATGCGCACGATGACAGGATGCGGATAGACACTCGCGGCCAGGCGAGCCAACCCCAGCGAGAGCTTTTCCACGAAGTAGTCGGCCTTGACCCGGTAGCCTTCCGTCAACTCCGATATGCGGCGCCTGGCTCCTTCGTCCTTCAGTTCATCAAAGTGCAGCAAGGCTTCCGGATGGACGAGAATTTCGTTGGCGATCACGAACTCCATGCGTGCGAGCCCCACGCCATCCGTCGGCAACCGCCACCAGCGGAAAGCCGCGCCGGGATTGGCGAGGTTGAGCATGATCTGCGTGTGGGTGGGCTTGAGCGAGGAGATATCGATGTCGTTCGCCTTGACTTGGGCCCGTCCCGCATAGACGAAGCCCTCATCACCCTCGGCGCACGAAACAGTAACCTCCTGCAGTGAATGCAGGGTTTGGGTAGCGTCCCCCGCACCGACGATCGCCGGTAGCCCCAGTTCGCGGCTGACGATGGCGGCATGTGACGTACGTCCCCCCAGGTCGGTAACGATCGCCGCGGCTCGCTTCATGATCGGGAACCAGTCCGGATCGGTCGTGCGTGTCACGAGCACCGATCCGTCGACGAACTTGTCGATATCCTTCACGTCTTCGATCAGACAGACATCGCCCGAAACCACAGCATCGCCCACCGCCACACCACGGGCCAGCAAGGCGCCCTTGCCTGAAATGGAATAGCTGCGCAGCACCCCCTCGCGACGCCGCGTGTGAGAAGTCTCAGGTCGTGCCTGGACGATGTAGAGGCGGCCGGTTTCACCGTCCCGTGCCCACTCCATGTCCATGGGCTGGCCATAATGCTTCTCGATAAGGACCGCCCACCTGGCCAGCGCCAGGATGTCCGCATCACCCAGGACGAAGGCCTTCCGCTCGCGCTTTGAGGTCGGCACGTTCCGCGTGGGGTGCTCGCCCTCCTGGCAGATCATCTTGATCGCCTTTTCTCCGCGACGCTTCTGGACGATGGGACTGAGTTGCTCATTGGCCAGCAGAGGCTTGAAGACCTGGTACTCGTCGGGATCGACCGCCCCCTGCACGATGTTCTCGCCCAGCCCCCAGGAGCCGTTGATCAGGACGACCTTGTCGAACCCGGTTTCCGTATCGATCGAGAACATCACGCCCGCGGCGCCAAGGTCGGACCGGACCATCTGCTGGATGCCGATCGAAAGCGCCACGGCGGTCTGGTCGAACCCGTTCGCCTGCCGGTAGCTGATGGCGCGGTCGTTAAAGAGCGAGGCAAAGCAGCGTTTGCAGGCCAGCAGCAGCGCCGCCTCCCCGCTGATGTTGAGAAAGGTATCCTGTTGTCCGGCAAAGCTGGCGTTTGGCAGGTCCTCGGCGGTCGCGCTGGAGCGAACGGCGACATGGACGCCATCCACGCCAACCCGGCGCGAGAGCTCGCCATATCCCGCCTTTATCTCTTCGGCGAGCTCGCGCGGCCATTCCGCCTTCAGGATTGCCTTGCGGATGGCGCCTCCTGTTTCCCCGAGGCTGGCGGTACCGCGCTGCCACTCATCGATCCTCGCAGCGATCACCCGGCGCAGGTCGTTGGCGTCCAGAAACGACCAGAAAGCCTTGGCAGTAGTAGCAAATCCGGGCGGCACCGTAACGCCCGCTCGCGACAGATGGCCGATCATTTCCCCCAGCGAGGCGTTCTTGCCACCCACCCGGGGCACATCGTCCCGTCCAAGGTCCTCGAACCAGACGATCGAAGCTGAAGCAGTCATTTCCGGTTTCTCCGCAATCTCTCGCGGCCAGACTGCCGGACCACCTCGGGCCGCTCGTTGACGCCGGTCAATTGACCCTGGCGACCATGCGCTAGGCCTAGTGTCATCTTTGCCGAGGAAGGATCATCCCGATGAACGACTACTCGCGCCGCGCCCTCGTGGCAGACATTGGCGGTACGAATTTCCGCCTCGCGATCACCGACATCGACCGGCTGACGATCGAGCACTTCGCGCTGCTCAGCACCGGCGACTTCACCCGGCCGCAGGACGCCATCGAGCGGTATCTCAAGACGGTGCCGTTCCGCCCCGAGATGGTTGCCCTCGCGCTCGCAGGCCCGGTGGACAACGACACGGCGCGCCTGACCAACCGTCCCTGGGAATTCACCAAAGCCGACATCCAGGCGGTGACCGGCGCCGAAACAGTCCTGTTGATCAACGACTTCGAGGCACTGGCTCTCGCAGTGCCTACGCTGACCGACTATGACCTGCACGAGGTCAAGCGGGGCAAACTCGCCAAAGGGCACAACAGGATGGTCGTGGGACCCGGCACGGGACTGGGACTGTCGGGCCTGCTTTGGCAGAACGGCGAATGGCTGCCCATCGCCAGCGAAGGCGGGCACATGAGCTTCGGGGCGCGCGACGCTGCCGAACTCGAACTCGTCGAGGCGATGGATCTCAAGCCCGGCGTGGTGACGGCCGAAAGACTGCTGTCTGGCGCAGGACTGGCGGCCCTCTACAACGCGCTGGCGGGTGGCAAGACCGAGCCGCGCGACCAGTTCAGCGCCGCGCGCATCACCAAGGCGGCCATCGCCCGCCAGGATCCCGTGGCGGTTCGGGCCCTTGACCAGTTCGTGATCTGGCTGGCGCGTTTCGCGAGCGACATGGCGCTCGCTTTCGGGGCGCGTGGTGGCATCTATATCGGCGGCGGCATCGCTCCGAACATCATACCGGCCCTGGAAAGCCCGGCATTCGCGCGTGCGTTCTCCGAAAACCACGAGGTCGCGGGGTTCTTCGAGGACATTCCGGTCTGGGTCATCAAGGACGGCGCGGATGCGGAACTGAAAGGCGCGGCACTGGCGCTCGCGCGCCTGGCGCCCTCAACGGCGCCGGTAACGCTCAAGGCGTGACCAACCGATTGAATGCAATCACTGCTTCAGGATGCCGGACACGATGTGGTCGACGAACCCCGCGGTGCCCGGCGTCGCCTCCGCCACGATGCGCACGACGTCCCTCTCCGCTTCCGACAGGCGCCCGCCCCAGAGGTGGACGACTGCATTGGAAACGGTCAACTCGGGTACGTCGTGGAGCAGCCCACGCACGGAGAGACGCGCCTTGACGCTGCGGCACAGCGCCTCGTCGCCGCGAATGGCCTGCTCGGGCTCGACCCAGGTGATGACCCAGAGCAAATCCGCCCTGCTCACGATGCCAACGAGCCGCCCGTCACTGATCACCGGCAGGCGCTTGACCCCGTTGGCGATCATAGTGGCGGCAATCTCTTCGACCGGCATCTCCTCGCCCGCCGAGATCACCTTGGTCGACATCACGTCGCCGACGCTCCAGGCATTCTCTCTGACATAGGCATGGAGAGAACCGTCGCGGTCCGGCGAAGACGTAGAAGCGCGCTCGGGTGTGCCGTTGCCCAATTCGACCCGGCGCAGCAGGTCACCCTCGGTGATCACGCCCACCACGGCCTCGCTGCCATCCACGACCGGAAGGCCGCTGACGCCACGCTTGAGCATGATCCGAGCCGCGTGGCGGATACTGTGGCCAGGCCCCACCGTCCAAACCTCGGTCGTCATCAGGTCCTTCGCTCTCATGGCTCAACCGCACCGCAACATTGCACCTGCCTTAGGATGGGCGAGTGGCGCGCGAAGGCGTTGACGAAGATCAAGTCGCAGGCCGGAATTCCGCGCCCTCTCCCTCGTCCCGGATGATACGGAAGTAGCGGTCGGTGGCGTCGCGGTCGCAGAGATGGGCAATGTCGGTGCCGACGGCAGAGGCGGCGGCCGCAACCCCGTAGCGCAGCGCATCCTTCATCGACCAATCGCGCTGCAGCGCAAGGGTGAACGCTCCCAGAAAGCTGTCGCCGGCGCCGACGCCGCTGACCACCTCGACCTTCGGCGGCCGCACCTGACATTGGGCGTCCGCGGTTGTCAGCAACGTACCCTCCGCACCATTGCCCACCAGCAAAGCATCGATCGGATAGCGCTCGATCAGTTGCCGGGCGAGGCCAGGCAGGGTTACGCTCGAAATGCTGGCAAGACGCGCCAGTTCGTTGGCCTCGATCGCGTTGATCCGCACCACGAATACCCGCTGCTCGAGGGCGGCACGGAGCGGAGCACCATGCGTATCGAGAATGAAGAAGGCGCCCCGTTCGTGGACCAGGCGCGCCAAACGGCCATAGAAATCGACCGGCATTCCCGGCGGCAGGCTTCCGCTTCCCACCACGAACCGGCAACCGCTCGGCATCGCCCTCATGATCGATGACAGCAGCCCATCCACCTGTTCGGCTGCAAACTCGGGGCCAGGCAGCACGAAACGGTAGTGCTGCCCTGCCCCGCGGTCGATGACGGTGAGCGAAAAACGAAGCTCCCCTTCCACGTGCCAATAGCGCACGTTTAGCCCGGATTCGCGCACGAGCTTGCGGTACCGCCCCTCCATGCCGCCACCTGTGGCAATGAAGGCCCGGCTTTCCCCGCCGAGCTCCCGGATCGCCCTTGAGACATTCACGCCTCCACCGCCAGCCTCGTATTGAGGAGCTTCGCAGCGCAGCTTCCTGACCGGCGCCAGATGCCCAACCGAGGTCGTGACGTCCAGCGCGGGATTAAGGGTTATCGTCAGTATCTGAGGAGCGACCCGGCTTGCGGTCATGCCTGCACCCGCTTTTCAGCAGCCCCATAGACACCGGCGATTTCATCGAGAAGCGCAAGCGCCTCGTCGTGGGTACGCTGGAAGCTATTGCGCCCCACGATGGAGCCGTGACCACCGCCGCGCGCAATGGCGCGCACCTGCTCGACCAGTTCCCGCTGATCGGCCAGCGGACCGCCTGAAAAGACGACGATCCTCTTCCCCGCGAAGGCGGCCTGCATCACATGCGCAACGCGGGTTTCGAGGCTGCGCCAGTTCCTGCCCGCATAGGCATCCTGCGCCTCGTGCTGGGCGATGCGTTCGGTCGGGAGCTTGACCTTGATGATGTGGGCGCCCAGGAGCGCCGCGATATGGGCCGCATAAGCAACGATGTCGAGCGCCGTTTCATCCTCATGCGCCAACGCCCCTCCACGGGGATAGGCCCAGATCATCGCCGCCAGGCCGTTGGCCCGCGCCTCCGCTATTCCGTCGCGGACTTCCTCGAACATTTCGTACTGCCGGTCGGCGCCCGGATAGATCGTGTAGCCGATGGCGGCACACCCAAGCTCGAGCGCGTCCCTGACGGTCGCCGTGACTGCCTGATCGTGCTCCTGCGCAAGGCTGTCGGCGCTGTTTGCCTTGAGGATGAGTGGCACCTCACCGGCAAGGCGATCCGCGCAGGCGCCAAGCAGCCCGACCGGACCGGCCAGAGCGCTCAGCCGCGCATCGATCGCGAGTTGGAAAAGATACTGGGGATGGTAGGCAGCCGGGTTCATGGCAAAGCTGCGCGCCGGACCATGCTCGAACCCCTGGTCGACCGGCAGGATCATCAACTTGCCGGTTCCTGCCAGCCGGCCGTGCATCAACAGGCTGGCCAGCTTCGCCTTGGTCCCCGGGCGCTCGCCGTCGAACCCTTCCAGTATGCGCCTGACCGGTTCGCTGATCGCCATTCGTACCCTCCCACTGAGAGAACCTAGAAATGGAGGTTTTGCTGCGCCCGGCGTTGACGCAGATCAAAGGCGGTGGACGGCGAAACGGCATCCTTGCCGGCAGTCGAGCCCAGGGAGATCGAGATGAGCAACATGGCACAGCGCGAACGCGCTCAATTGGGCCTTCAATACATCGAGGACGCAATCGTCGACCTGCTCTCCCGCCATGCTGAAGGCATGACCGAAAGCGAGATCGCCGACGCCCTGGGGTTGGAAACGGACCTGCCCGATCGGGATGCCATCGCAGCAGGCATCGTTCGCCTGCTGGTCGAAACCGGCCGCATTCTCTGGGACGACGAGACGCGGCGCTACCTGGACAATCCCGACCGAACCTGAGCGTCCCGCTCAGTCCCCGCTCGCATGGAAAGCGCCGCCACTCTCTTCCCCGTCGTTCTCGATCCTGCCTTCGGAGGCGCCAGTTGTCGCGGTCAGCAAGAAAGTACCCGGCAGCAGCGCACAGGCGCCGAGCAAGCCAAGCCACATTGGCTCTACGATGACAGCGCTTTTCAAGTGCTGGAGCGGCACCTGCACCGAGAGCGCTCCGTCTTCCCGCTCGATGGTCAGGGCATCAAGGGCCGGCGTCATAAGGAGATGGTCGATCTCGCCCATCAGATCGGCGGCATCGACACGCTTGACGATATTGGGCTGGTGCTCATCCGGTTCGCTCATCGCGCGCTCCCGTGCTCCATGATTGACCTGGAGGATGCTACGCGGCGAGAACTGCCAGCGGTTGATGCCGGTCAATGATAGGTTCTGCCTGCAACCGAGGAGCAAACGATGACCGATCTCAAGATACGGGTATTCCGTGGTGACGAACGCCACCTCGCAACAACGGTGACTATTCCGGGCGGAATACTGGGAATCGCAGTCCGGCTGATACCGCGCCGCGCGCTCAGCGCCCTGCGCGACGAAGGCATCGAGGTCGATGAACTGGTTCGCCTGTCCAATGATCCGGCGGCGCGCGGCGACCTGGTGCGAATTGAGGATCATGACAAGAACGAACTCGTGGTCATCTCGCTCGAATAGCGCGGCGCAGACCGGACGCTGAGGCATATTGTTACAGCTCGCGACGGTGGACGATCGGGCGCTCTCTTTCTAGAACCTCGGGAGCCGACCGCTTCGCTCGCCTCCCGTGAGTGCGATCCTCGTGGAGCGTCAAGCGGTTGGCTGACAGCCAAGGCCTATCCTGCTAGAGATCGCAATATTCGTATCCCTGCTCCCCCTCCGAGTTCCGCGATGCCCGCCGCTATCAGCGTCGAAAACCTCTTTGCCTCATACGATGGCAAGACGGTTCTCAATGATGTCTCGTTTTCCATTCCGCGCGGCGCCAGCTTCGCCCTGCTAGGCCCCAATGGGGCGGGCAAGACTACGCTGGTGTCGATCCTGTGCACGCTGCGCCTGCCCGATCGCGGCACGGCACGCATCAGCGACTTCGACGTTGTCAGGCAGCCTACCAAGGCCCGCGAGACCATCGGCGTCGTCTTCCAGGACTCGAGCCTCGACGACCGATTGAGCGCCTGGGAAAACCTCGAGTTCCACGGGCTCGTACACGGGCTGGCGCCAAGGCTGCGCCGCCAGCGCGCCGAGGACGTGCTGGCGCTCGTCGAACTGACCGAATGGAGCGACGAGATCGTGCGGAGCTTTTCCGGGGGCATGCGGCGCCGCCTCGAGATCGCCCGTGCGCTCATGCACCAGCCGACGATCCTCTTCCTCGACGAACCCACAGTCGGCCTCGATCCCCAGACCCGACAGCGCATCTGGAGCTATCTCGAGCGCCTGCGTCGCGAACAGCACCTGACCGTGCTCACCACCACGCACTATATCGAGGAGGTCGAGAGCGCCGATCAGGTCTGCATCATCGATCACGGCCAGATCATCGTCCAGGGAACGCCCGCGGACCTCAAGGCGGCACATGGGTCGAGATGGCTCCACGTGGTCCCGCGTGACGAGGCCACGGCCACGGAAATCGCAGCCCGCTACCCGCAGGTCCAGCGCCTGGGCACAGCCCTCGCACTGCCGGTACCGGACGATGCCATGGCGGACGCCTTTCTGGCCACCTACCGGACCCGTCTCGAAGAGATCCGCTTCCAGGAGCCGACACTCGAGAGCGTGTTCCTGTCCTTGACGGGCCGCGAACTACGTGACCGCGCAGATGGGCAGCGAGATGCACAACGCAATGCCGGTCGCCGGGGAGGTCAACGATGAACCGCGCCATCACCCTGTTTCGCGGCGTTTATGGCGTTTGGTTACGCGAAATCACCCGCGCCACGCGCGATCGAAGTCAGATGATCGGCGGCATCAGCCGCCCGCTGATCTGGCTGTTGGTGCTCGGCGTCGGCCTCAACCCCTATTTCCGGGGCGAGGTGTTCGGCGAGGTCAAGTACGTGATCCCCTTCACCTACCTCCAGTTCCTGTTCCCGGCGGTGATCGTCCTCAACATCATGTACACCTCGATCCAGTTCGCCGTTTCGGTGATCTGGGATCGGGAATTCGGCTTCCTGCGTGAAGTGCTGGTCTCCCCCATGCCGCGCTCGCTGATCCTACTGGGCAAGGTGCTGGGCGGCAGCACCGTGGCCATGATCCATGGCGGCCTGGTGCTGATTCTGGCCCGCTTCGCCGACGTCACGCTCGGTATCGATCAGATGGCGATGGCGTTGGGGTTGATGTTCGCCCTCTCGTTCGGCCTCACCTGCTTCGGGGTAGTGCTGGCGTCGCGCGTGCGCAGCTTCGAGGGGTTCGGCGTCTTCTCCAACACCGTGATCCTGCCGCTCTATTTCACTTCGTCCTCGATCTTCCCGCTCGATCCCACGCTCTCGCGCACCCAGACCGCTACCGCCTACCCGGAATGGCTGGTGTTCATGGTCCAGATCAACCCGATCACCTATGCGGTCGATGCCCTGCGCGGCACCATCATCGGCTTCAATCAGTTCCCGCCCTACTATGGACCGGCGGTCATCTTCGCCATGGCGGCCATCTTCTTCGTCTGGGCCCTGATCGGCTTCCGACGCCAATGACCCCGCCCCGCCGACATCGCTGGCGTCGCGCCGCTCTCAACTTCCTCGTCGTCGTCGCACTGCTGGTCGCGGCCAGCTTCCTGCCGCCCGATACCTCGTTGCGCGACCGACAGCAGGCCGGCGTGATCAAAGCCTGCGTGCCGCCGAGCTATCCTCCTCTGGTAACAGGCGATCCGGCCCGGCCAGGTTTCGATATCGAACTGCTCGAAGCGATCGCCAGGGAAATCGGCCTCCGCCTTTCGGTCAACACGCTCACCTCTATCGGCAGCGACTTCAATCCGCGCAACTGGATGCTGACCCGCGCCCAGTGCGACATCATCGCGGGCGGCGTAGCCGACACAGAACAGACGCGCGGTTTCCTGCAGACGATACCCACCCCTGCCCAGACCGGCTGGATGGCCGTCTCGCGAACCGGCGAGTTGCCTGAACGCGGCGGCACGGTTGCCGTCCTCCCGGGAACGGCCGGCCTGGACCGCGTCAAGCTCTCGACCTGGGTGCGCGCCAATGGCTGGACGGCCCGCGGCACCCCCTCGCCGGCCCAGTTTCAAGCGGCCCTGGATGACCCGAACCTGGGAGCCGGCATCGCCGAGCGATTCGTGATCGACTCGCTCCATCTCGAAAATGGAAATTTCAAGCGCTTTTGGCTTCCTGAGCAGGATTTTCCTCGCTACCGAATGGCGCTCGGGCTCTGGAAAGGCGACCAAACCCTCAAGCGGGCAGTGGCCGACGCACTCGATCGCGTCAGCAAATCCGGGGTCCTTGCCAGTATCGAGAAGCGATACGACCTGGCCGCTCCGCCGGAGCAATAGAGGTTCTGCTTATATCGGCTATTGCGTAAGTCGCTGTGAATTTTGCACAAACGGCTCTTTGCGTCATTGAGCGTTTATAATCGGCATGGCAGACGAATGGCTCCAATTCAAACTTGGGCGACTCGCCCATGAATTGAACATAGACAACTACCTTGTGGGGTTATCGTGCCTTTCAACTCGCTGCGGTCTACCGCTTCCGCCGCCATCCTCGCGCTTAGCGTGATGGGTGCCTCTTCTTCCATGGCCGCGGGCTTCACTGCAGAGCAGGCCGACGCTGGCCAGACGGCGTACAATTCCAATTGCGCGCAGTGCCACGGTCGTCAGCTCGAAGGTCCGGATGCTCCTGGCCTGTTCGGTTCGGACGTCATGCAGAACTGGGACACCGCCGGCGGCATCTATGACTTCATCTCCGTCGCCATGCCGCCCTCCGCGCCCGGCAAGCTGGGTGAAGACACCTACCTCAACATCGTCGCCTACATCATGCAGTTCAACGGCGCCGCTCCCGGCGATGCTCCGCTGACCACCGACACGATGGCGAGCGTCTCGCTCTCCGCCGAAACGGCAGCCGGAGCCGCCAGCATGGCTGCCGCGGCGCTCGACGCGGGTGGCGCTGCCACCGCGGACGCCACGCCTGCCGCCACCGCCGTTCCGCAGGCCTTCACCTGGGGCAAGCAGCTCCCGGGCGGCCTCGCTCCTGAGCAAATGGCGCCCGCCGCAGCGGCCGCACCTAGCGTCCCGCAGGCTTTCACCTGGGGTCAGACGCTTCCCTCGGTCGCCAACTAGCTCCCGCTTTCTCTTGGCGTCCAAAGCGCCATTCTACTGGAGGTATCGATGAAAATCGAACTGATGAAAACCCTTTTTGCGGCGACGACCGCACTGGTGGCCCTGTCGGGCACCGCGTTCGCGCAGGGTATCGAGAACTACAAGCCCGTGACGGCCGACATGCTGGCGAACCCGCCGGCCGAGGATTGGCTGATGTTCCGCGGCGCCTATAACAACCAGGGTTATAGCCCCCTCGACCTGATCAACAAGGACACGGTCGGCAAGCTGCAGCTCGCCTGGGCCTGGCCGATGGCTGAAGCCGGCATTCAGGAAACCGCGCCGCTGGTTCACAACGGCATCATGTTCCTGCAGACGAACAACAACATCGTCGAAGCGCTGGACGCCAAGACCGGCACCCTGATCTGGCAGTACCGCCACACCCTGGCCGAGCTCCCGACGACCTGGAGCTACCAGATCAACCAGGCTCGCCGTCAGAAGAACTCGATCGCGCTCTACGAAGACAAGGTCATCCTGACCACGGCTGACGCCAAGATCGTCGTGCTGAACGCTGCCGACGGCAAGCTGGTCTGGGAAAAGCAGGTCCTCGACTACAACAAGGGCTACAGCTACACCGTTGGTCCGCTGGTCGCCGATGGCAAGATCATCTCGGCCATCTCGGGCTGCTCGATCGCCGGCACCGCTGGCGGCTGCTACATCATGGCCCACGACGTGAACACGGGCGATGAAGTCTGGCGCTTCAACACCATCAACGATCCGGACAATCCGGCCCAGCAGGCCAGCTGGGGCGACGTTCCGCCGGAAAACCGCTGGGGCGGCACGCCGTGGACGACCGGCGCCTACGATCCTGAGACCAACACCACCTACTGGGGTGTCGGTATGCCTGGCCCCTACTCCGAGCTCATCCGCGGCTCGGGCGACGGCTCGGTGCTCTACACCAACTCGACCCTCGCCATCGACGTTTCGACCGGCAAGCTCAAGTGGTACTACCAGCACCTGCCCCGCGATAACTGGGACCTGGACAGCCCGTTCGAGCGTATCCTGGTTGACCAGGAAATCGACGGCGTGAAGCACAAGCTCCTCGTCACCGTCCCGGGCAAGAACGGCATCGCCTTCGCTCTCGATCGCGACACCGGCAAGTACCTGTGGTCCAAGGAAACGGTCTACCAGAACGTCGTCAAGTCGATCGACGCCGATGGCACCGTCCACATCAACGAAGACCTGATCTCGAGCGCCGTTGGCGAAGAGCACCTCATCTGCACCTCGGTGTCCGGTGGCAAGCTCTGGCAGGCCGGCTCCTACAGCCCGCTGACCCAGGCCTACTTCGTCCCGCTGACCGAGGCCTGCAACACCGTTGCTCCGACCCAGACCGAGTTCACCGCCGGTAACGCCGTTGGCGCCGTCAAGTTCGGCCCGCGCGTCCTGCCCGAAGGCATCACCGATGCCGGTCTGATGCAGGCTCTCTCGGTCAACCCGACCCAGGGCGAGTCCAAGTGGCAGTACCGCAGCCGTCCGTCCATGACCTCGTCGGTCCTGGCGACCGCCGGCGGCCTCGTGTTCGGTGGTGACGCCGCTCGCGACGTCAAGGCCTGGGACCAGGAAACCGGTGACGTGCTCTGGTCGCAGACGCTCAACGCTCCGATCGGTGGCTACCCGATGACCTACGAGATCGATGGCGAACAGTACCTCGCTATCCCGACCGGCTACTCGAACGCCGCTTCGTCGATCTCCTCGGCCTTCCCGGAGATCCCGCTGCCGACCGGTGCCGGTAACTCGATCTTCGTGTTCAAGCTGCCGAAGTCGGCCAGCTAAGCCTTCCGGCGAATAGCGAAAGGGGCCCGTCGGGCCCCTTTCTTCTTTGTATGGAGACTACAATGTTGCGCTTCGTGGCCCCGGCCCTGTTCCTGCTTGGAACTGGCGTCGCCTTCGCCCAGACTTCGGGCATCCCCCCCGAGGAACTGACCAACACCCGCCGTCAGGCCGGCGACAGCATCACCGTGTGCGTGGACGCCACCGGCCAGAGCCGCGCCTTCGATCTCGACGTGGCGCAGGCCATCGGCGACGCGCTCTTCCTCCAGGTCAAGCCGATCGAGGGTTTCGGCGGTTTCCCCGTCAACGGGGACGGTTTCATGGACGAACTGACGCTGGCCATGAACAACACCTGCGACCTCTTCATGGGCGTATCGGTCTCGACCGAAGTGCAAGTTTCGGAAGTCTTCTCGATCACGCGCCCTTACGTGACGATCCCCTTCGTGCTCGCAGTGGCCAATTCAGACTGGCAGAAGCTCGCTGACATTCCGCTTGACCAGCGGCTTGGCACTTCCATGTCCAGCATCGGCGAAATGACCTACATCACCTGGGCCCAGCAGCGCGCCAAGAGCGAACGCTGGGTGCGCCTGCCCTACGCCGATCCCGACCTCATGGCGACCCGCGTTCTCGACGGCACCATTGCAGGCATGATCCTGTGGCAGCCGACCCTGGCCAAGCTGCAGGCCGATCGCCCTGACGCGCAAAAGCTGCGCACGATCGCCACCGACCCGGTTGCCGAAACGGCCATCCGCGTGGGCGCTCTCGTCTCGAGCCGTGACAGCTTCCTGCGCAACCAGGTTGACCAGGCCATCGACGCACTGGTGGCGGATGGCACCATCCAGGGGCTGCTCGACAAGCACCACTATCTCGGCCACGCCGGCGAATAGGCGATGGCAGACCGCCTGCGGGCTAGACGGCCCGCAGGTAAGGCATCACCGAAGAGGCAGGGTTGGGGATGAGGCCGGCGACGATGGCGGCGAAGACCAGCCCCAGCCCGATGGGCACCAGCCGTTCAAACCGCCGCTCGTGCCCTTGCCATCCCAATTGCGTCAACGCACCTGCCGCCAGACCCGGAACGGGGAGGCAGTTGAGGATGACCGATCCCACCGTTATCGCCTGAAACTGGTTAAGCACGTAGAGCGCCGCGTAGCCGGCCGTCCGCGGCAAAAGCAGCAGCAGCGGTCGCAAGAAGTCGGCCAGCGGCACCAGTGCCAGCATCAGGGCGAGACCCGACGCGACCACCAGTAGCAGCCCCCATCCGCCGAACCGGATGGCGCACGGCTCGTATCTGACCGGCCTTATCCATGTCAGCGCGAAGAGCACGCCTGCGATCACCCCCCACATCGAAACCTGCGTGAACGGATTGACGGTCAGCCGCCCCTCGTTCTGCGGGCGGGCATCGCCCAGGAGGCGCGCCAGCGCCGCGAAGAGGGCGCCTTGCAGCGCGGCATAAATGAGGACCGCCGCAATCCGCGTCACGATTTCGCTCAGGCTGAGGGCGCCAAGCAGGGCCATGGGAAATCCAGGATGGCATCCCACACCCTTTGTGCGGCCGTCAGGCAGCTGCCCGGGAGAGGCCAAGGGTGGGGGAAGCGAAGGTTCGCGAAGCTCCATAGAGCACCCTGCCCGGCCGCCGGGTGGGCAGCTAGGGAGCTGCCATAGTGATCCCGAGATGTCAACGAAACGGAAGGTGTCTGCGCCGCGACAGAGCTTCAAAGCCCGCCCGTATGTCAGGGCCTGACCACCCGCGCTCCCCGCCAGATCTCGTGGAATTCATAGACGATCTCCGGCTTGCCCCATTCCTTGTAAAGGCAGCGCGCCTCGACGGCCAGGTTGTAACCGATAACCGGCCGTCCCTTGGCAAGGGTTAGGCTGGGTGCCATGCCGTTCCACACCTCCCCGTCGCATGTATAGGGAATCGCGGTTGGCCGATCAGCTGCGGCAACCTCGGAGCGCTCCGCAAAGTCCGACGTCCACGACGCCGATTTGCTGTCTTCGCATCCGCCCGTGCAGCTGGCAAAACCGAGCTCGAAGCCGTTGGTGGTGAAGGCCACATGCGGCACGCCATCCGCATCGAGCTTGATATCGGGGCTCTCCCCTACGCCATTGCCAAGCCCGAGCGGATAGCCGAACCAGTTCTCACCCTCGGGCGCGGTGCAACCCTCGTCGCAGTAGATGTAGAGGAGTTGCTGATCGAGCCCCTCGATCTCGGTGCCGTAGCCGGTAAACAGCGCCACGCGCGGCCGCCCGTCCTCCGTCAAATCCATGCTCCAGGTGGGGTTGGGGTAAGACCCGCTCCCCTGGTCGATGACGCGGGTCCGCTGCCAGTTCGCCCGCGTTTCGCAACCATGGTCGCACTCGTAGTAATAGAGCCCATCCGGCAGATCATTGCCCTCTTCGTCGAACGCATAGACGCCGGCAATGAGGCGCGCGCCGCCACCCGGGCTGAGCGCCAGGACCGGATAGCTGAAGCTCTCGGAGCTATAGCCTGCCTGGTTGGCGAGGTTCGTCTCACTCCAGTTCCGCGCCTCCGTGCAATAGCTCTCGCAGGACATGTAGAAACCGCCATAGTGGTCCGGTTTGACCGAGTAATTGGAATCCGAAACCATGAAACGTGGATTGCCGTGTTCGTCGAGCGCGAAGGACCGTTCGGGAAGCCGATGGCGCCCGATGTTGGACATCAGCCCATCCGCCGTCGACATGACCTTGCCGATTTGCCAGTTGTCAGCATCCAGGCAGTCGGAATCGCATTGGGCGAAATAGTAGCTCGTGCCATTTGCCTGCTCGGAGTTCCAGCCGGCGCCAAGGATACGGGGTTTGCCCTCGGCCGTCAGCGCGAGCTGGGCCTTGACCGCCTGGTGCAACGGCAGCGACACGGTCTCCCAATCCTCGTTCTGCTCGCAACTGTCGTTGCGGCAGACCGCGTAATAGAGAGTGTCGCCGTTGCTCTCGCCGAAGCCGACAAAGGCCGCCTGCAAGCCAGTGGCCTCGTGGTGCGCGAGCGAGACGCTGGAACTGTCCTCATCCGGCAGAAGGTAGGCGCCGTGCTCGCTTGCCGCAGTCTCGGCCAGCGCCGGACCGGCAAGAAGCAGCCCCAGGCCCAGGAATATCGTAGCGCGCAGCATTCAAGCCCCTCGAAGCGAAACGGATCGGAAAAGAGGCCTTCTACACATGCGCGAGGGCGTCCGCCCTAGGTAAACGACTAGGTTCGCCTAGCGGGCGTAAGCTACCCAGCCCCGGAAGCTGAAGCCGGCGTAGAAAAGCTCGATACCATCAAAACCAGCCTCGGCCAGCAATGCCTCCTCCTCTTCAGGAGCGAGAATGGTGAGGCGAGTGGCTATCGCCTGGCGCGAACTCTCCAGCTGCGCCGGGTCGGCGCCGTCGGGCGCGCCAAAGGCGACATGCCGCGCGATCCATTGCGACCGCTCCGGCTCGGTCTGCGGAAAGCTGATATGGGCCAGGACGAATGGCGCGCCAGGCTTGAGGCGCCGATGGACCTGCCGCAGAGTTTCGAGCCGCTTGTCGGGCGCAATGAAGTGAAATGTCAGGAGGCTGGTCGCTCCATCGAAGGGGCCGTCGGGCGCGTCCTCAATGTAGCCATGATGGAGACGCACGCGCCCGGCATACTGCTCGGTCGCCTGCTCGGCGATCCCCAGCATATCGGCGGAGGGATCTACGCCATCGAAGGACCAACCCGGATGCGCTTCCGCGAAAGCCTTGAGTTCCAGCCCGCCTCCGGCGCCAAGCACGAGCACCTGTCCGTCGGCCGGCACCCGCTCGGCGAGCAACATGGTCGTCATGCGGTGAAGGCCCAAGAAGCCGGGAACCTGGCGCGGCGGCCCCGCGGAATAGGCGTGGACCGATTGACCGGAAAAGGCGGGCGTCTTCATCGTCGTACCTTGCTTTCGTTTCGACGAAGATGAGGTTCGCATCCTTAAAATTCAAGGCAACGCAGGGACTTGACCAGGCGGGTTGACACGTTGCCCTCAAGCAAAAAGGGCCCCGACCGGGGGCCCTTTCCTCGCTAGCGCTGCACCGATCAGGCGGTAGCCTTGTCCAGCGTCACCGACGTATCGATCGTCTTGCCGCCGCGCAGCAGCGTCAGATCGACCTTGTCGCCGGCGCGCATCAATCCGATGTCCGTGCGCAGTTCCGAGGAGTTCGCGATCGGCTTGCCGTTGAGGGCGGTCACGATATCTCCCGCCGCAAGGCCGGCTCCAGCCGCGGCGGAATTCGCCCCGACATCGGAAACCAAAGCACCCTGCTGCCGATCAGGCAAACCCATGGCTGTAACCAGATCGGGCGTCAGGTTCTGGATCTGGATACCCAATTGCCCACGCTCGACATCGCCATACTTCTCGATCTGGGCCACGACCTGGTCGATCATCTGCGTGGGGATAGCAAAGCCGACGCCAACGCTGCCGCCGCCGGGGCCAACGATGGCAGTGTTCATACCGACCAGATTTCCGTTCATATCAACCAGCGCGCCACCCGAATTGCCGGGGTTGATCGAGGCGTCGGTCTGGATGAAGTTCTCGTAGCCTTCAATGCCGAGGCCCGTGCGACCGAGGGCGCTGACGATGCCGGAGGTCACGGTCTCACCCAACCCGAACGGGTTGCCTACCGCCACGACATAATCTCCGACGCGAAGGCTTTCGGGCGTCGCCATCTTGATGGCGGTCAGGTGATCGGCCGGCACCTGCACAAGGGCGATGTCGGTCGCCGGATCCTTGCCGAGAACCTTGCCGGTCAGGACGCGACCATCCGAAAGCGTGACGGAGATCTTGTCGGCGAAGTCGACGACATGGTTGTTGGTGATGATCAGGCCCTTGTTGGCATCCACGATCACGCCGGAGCCCTCGCCCTGAACCTGCTTCTTCACCGGCGGGCCGGAATTGGGCAGGCCGAACTGCTGGAAGAGCGGGTTGTCCCCGCTCTGGTTGACCGGTTGCACCATGTTGCCCTGCACGGCGATGGCGACAACGCTCGGCAGCACCTCGCCGACAACCGGCGCCAAGCTCGGCAAGGCGGTGCCGGCCGCGGGCGGCGGCACGCTGATTGCAGATTGGGCAGCAACGATGCTGACGGCGGAGCCGGCCATGACGGCCGCCGTCAATCCAGCCAGGATAGGCAAAGTCTTGGTACGCATGATCCGTCTCCAAACGAAAAGGTTGCCACCATCTTAACCATCCCAGCTTTCCCCGACATTTCGTGGAATTTACATCTGCGTAATGTTTGAGGCACTCGCTGGGCGAACCGTCTAGGACCGCAATGCTTGACAGAGGGCACCTGCATGGGGACTTTCCAACCAAGATGCCCGGCGCCCTGCGCCGCGCCGGTCCAGGACAGCGACTTCACGACATGAACCTGATTGCAGACTTCGACCTCTCCGGGCTCAACACGCTCGGCCTCGCCGCACGCGCCCGTTTCGGGGCGCGGATAGAGTCGGCCGAAGCCATCGAAGAACTGGCCGCACTGGCATCAGGAACAGGCTTGCCGTTGCGCATCCTCGGCGGCGGCAGCAACGTGGTGCTTCGCGAAGAGGTTGCCGCCGTCGTCGGCTTCATGGCGACCAAGGGAAAAAGCATCGACCAGCGCGCCGATGGCTCTGCTACGGTGACGGCGCAAGCGGGCGAAGACTGGTCCGAATTCGTCGCATGGACCATCTCGCAGGGGCTACCGGGCCTCGAAAACCTTGCAGGCATCCCAGGCACGGTGGGGGCAGCGCCGGTACAGAACATCGGCGCCTACGGTATCGAGCTGGCCGACCGCATGGAATCGCTGCTGGTCTGGGACACCCAGGAACGCCGCCAAGTACGCCTGGGACGCGAGGACTGCGATTTCTCCTATCGCCAGAGCATGTTCAAGCGTTCCGGCAACCGGTTCATCGTTCTTGAGGTGACGTTCGCCCTGCCCCGCGACTGGACGCCCAACCTCTCCTACCCAGGCCTCGACAGCCTCCCGTCGGACGCGGACGCCCGCACCATTATGGAGCGGGTCCTCGAGGTGCGTAGAGCAAAACTGCCCAATTGGCGCACCCTGGGCAATGTCGGCTCCTTCTTCCACAATCCCATCGTCCAGCCAGAGCTTGCGCAAGGCATTGCGGGCGTGCCGCGCTATCCGCAGCGCGACGGCTCGGTCAAGCTTTCCGCCGCCTGGCTGATCGAGGCCTGCGGCTTCAAGGGCTATCGGCACGGCCAAGCCGGTGTCTACGATAAGCACGCCCTGATCCTCGTCAATCACGGTGGCGCCACCTATGGCGAGATCACCCAGCTTGCTGCGAGGATCGTCGAGACGGTACGCGACCGGTTCGGCGTCACCCTGATCCAGGAACCGATCGAACCCTGACGATCCGCGCTCCGACCGCTGCCGCTAGTTGTCGGCGCCGTCGAGGTTGAACCAGATCGCCCTTTCGCTCAAGCCGGCGCCCGTTTCAGGAGATCGTTGAGGCCCACACCAAACGGCTGCCTTCGAATTTCCTCACTTTCGCCACGCCTTCAGAGTTGCGCCGCCAAGAGGTCGCCCGCTTTCGTCGCCCAGATGGAACTACCTCAAAAGGCGTACGTTGGATTCGTCCTGAAGGGGTAGCCCGCACCACAGAGGAGCCCTGAGAGGATGCCGAAAGTCCGCCACACGCTGAACGAAGACGTCGGCGACCCCAAGGAATGGACCTTTACCTGGGAAATCACCGACGATGTAACGCTCGGCAGCGCCTGTGGGTTTTGCGGACGAAGCGAGCAACGCCTCACCTACGAGGTCGTCCGAGGCGCAGATTCCCACTGGATTTGCCAGACATGCGTCGCTCGCTATCCCGTCAAGGGATACCTCGACGGCATGCAGCTCGACCCGATTTCGACGCGAGATCAGGTCCATGGGCTAACGGCACGCATTAAGCAGCAGACCTGCCAGGAAGCGATCCGCAGGCTCCAGGGTCTAACCAACGATCCTGAGATCGACGAGATCCTGGTCTACTTCGACAGAAACCTGCAACTATCGCCGCGACGGGCAGCCCGGCTCTTCGCTGCCCTCCCCCTTCTCGCCGAACCGTTCGATCCCCGCGTTTTCGAAATTCGCACGCGAAGCGCGGAACATCAGAGCGAATACGGGAGCCTCGACGAGACGTCCCGGGTCCTGATCTGGCCGGCCCTCTCTTCAGTGCAACGCCGAAGGATGATTGCCCTCGGCTATGCCCCCGCGGGCGTTTCGATTCCGCCACGAAACGGAAGACGCAGCCATGTTGCACCCCAGAAGTTGCCCGAGCGGCGCATGCCTGCCTTGAGTGAGCCGACGATACTCAATCGTGAAAAGAAATCCTTTCAATAACAAAGCGTTACCAGAACGCCCGGTTTTCCACGCTTCGCGAGCGGGAGGTACCCTCGCCCCATTGAGGGCGTGATCGGCCGCGACCATCGCCCCATCAAGAGACCAGTTAAGAGGATGGGGAAATGATCCAGCGCCCGAAAGGGATAAGGCCCCTCGCCTTAAGCGCGATTTGGCTTGTGGTGGGGTTGGGCGCATTGGGTGCCGCCCAGGCATCCGAACCCTACGCTCTCGGAATTTCCGACAAGCTCAACATCAAGGTGGTGCAATGGAAGGCGGCCGAGTCCGACTTCGCTGAATGGACCGCCCTTGGCGGGGAATACGTCATCGGCGCCGACGGCAACGTCAACTTTCCCGTGGTAGGACCAACAGAAGGAGCCGGCAAGACGAGCGCGGAACTTGCCACGGCACTCGGCTCCGCCTTGCAGCAGACGCTCGGACTGGTGACCGCCCCAACCGTGACCGTGGAAGTGGCCGAGTACGGGCCGATCTACGTCTCCGGGGACGTCGGATCACCGGGTGAATACACGTTCGCGCCCAACCTCACTGTCATCAAGGCACTGGCGCTGGCCGGGGGCGAACGGCGCGGCAGCGAAGCGGTGGCGCGCCCGGAGCGCGAGATGCTCACGACGACCGGAGCGCTCGATGTCCTTGAAGACGACTATTCCCGCCTGATGATCCGCCGAGCCAGGCTGGACGCCGAACTGGCGGGGCAGGATCGGATCACCGTTCCCGCCGACCTCGAAGGCGCCACCGGCATCAGCGGCATCGTCGATGCGGAAACGGCCATCCTTAATGCGCAGAAGCGCCAGGTGGAATTCCAGTCGCGCTCACTTGCCGACCAGGTCGAGCTGCTCAAAAAACAGATCGAAGGCTTCCAGCAGAAGCGCGCAAACACCGAAAAGCAGCTGGTGACGGCCAGAGATCAGCTCGACAAGATCACGGCCCTCTCCGACGACGGACTGGCGCTTGCCTCCCGGGTTTCCTCGCTCCAGACCAATGTCGCGGACCTCGAAGCGCGCCTGCTCGATAGCCAGACCGCATCCCTGCAGGCGCAACAGGACATCGCCGCCGTCGAACGGGAGCAATCGCGACTCTCCGAACAGCGGATCGCCGACCTCACGCTCGAGCGCCAGACCGTCGACGGGCAGATCGGCGCCAGCCAGCTCAAGATCGTGACCCAGAAAGGGTTGGTTCAGGAGGCCGCACTTCACACCGGGGCTGAAGTCCCCGGAGAAACCGCTGCAACCTACCGCTACGCGATCATACGGAATGGCGAGGAGATTGCCGCCGACCTCAACACTCCGGTCGCCGCCGGCGATGTCGTCGTCGCGCGGTTGATGCTCGTGGGTGACAAGTGATGAGGCACGAGATGCGAATTCTGCTCAATGCCGCAGCGCTTGCGGGCATCGCGTTCACCGGCCCCGCCTTCGGGCAAGAGGCAGGCTTCTTTGACGGCTTTTACAGCCTCGACCAGGGCCGCTGGTATGTTTCAGACGGATGGAACAACGGCGCCCACCAGAACTGCAACTGGTCGGCAGACCAGGTCAAAGCCGGCGACGGCATGCTCCATGTCGGTTTCGCTCCGCTGCCGAAAGGCGACCGCCAATTCCGTTGCGGGGAGATCCAGACGCGAAAGGCCTACGGTTTCGGCACCTACGAGGCGCGCTTCAAGACTCCGACGGGTTCGGGCCTCAACGCGGCATTCTTTACCTATATCGGCCAGCAACAAGGCAAGCCGCACGACGAAATCGACTTCGAGGTGCTGCTGCGCGACCCCGGCAAGGTGGACACGACGACCTTCGTCAACGGCAAGAGCGGCGACGGCAAGGTCGGCAGCGGACAATCCCTCGCGCTTCCAACACCTTCGACCGAATTCGTGACCTACGCCTTTACCTGGGAGCCTGATCGCATTCGCTTCTATCTCAACGGCCAACTGGTGCGAACCATGGATGATCCCAAGACGATTCCGACCAACCCGCAGCGGGTATTCTTCAGCCTGTGGGGCTCGGACACGCTGACGGACTGGATGGGACCTTTCGACAACGTGACCGACCCGATAGCGATGGACGTCGATTGGGTCGCCTTCACCCCGCTCGGTGGAGCCTGCGCCTTCGACGCATCCATCCTCTGCCAGAACAAGGGAGACAGCCAATGAAGCTGGTTTTCTTCCGCGGCAAGGTGCCCAACTTCGGCGACGAGCTCAATCTCCACGTCTGGCCGGCGTTGCTGCCGGCGGGATTTCTCGATGACGACGACAGCGAGCTTTTCGTCGGCATCGGCTCGATCATCGGCAATCACCTTCCCCAAAAGTCGCGAAAATTCGTCATGGGCTCCGGCTACGCCGGCTATATGGGCCTGCCGGACGTGCACGATGGCAGCTGGGACATCCGCTTCGTGCGCGGCCCCAATACGGCGCGAACGCTCGCAATCGATCCGAACCTCTCCATCTGCGACAGCGCCATCCTACTCCGCGCCATGCACCTGCCCGCCCCCGACGCGAGCGCCGGCATTGCCTTCATGCCGCACTACGAAAGCCTCGAGCGGGGCGACTGGGCCGAGGCCTGCCGCTTGGCAGGCATGACTCTGATCGACGCCACCGCACCGGTCGAGACGGTGCTGAGCCAGATACGGGGTGCCCGGCTGCTGATTACGGAGGCGATGCACGGCGCCATCGTTGCCGATGCCTTGCGAACCCCGTGGATCGGCGCGCGCCCGATCTACGGCGGTCATCACGGCAAATGGCTCGATTGGGCCGGCGCTCTTGGGCTCGACGTCAGACTCAACCCGCTCAAGCCAACCAGCCTATTGGAATTCTACATCGGAAGAACCGGCAGAGGCGGTAGCCTGGGAAAGGTAGGACGCTTCAGCGCCTCGCCCTTGGCCGCGCTGCCCAACAGGGCCTTGACGGCGGCGGCGGCCCGGCATCTGTCGGCGATGGCGCGCCTCGAGCCGCAACTGAGCAGCGACGCCCGCATTGCCGAGGTGACCGAACGCGCCCAGGAGGCCGTGGACACCTTCGTCCGAAGCCGCCTCGCGGTGAGCTAGCGGCGACGCCTCACGAAAGCGGCCAGCATTTCGACCTGACGTCGACCCAAAACCCAAACGACGGCGCCGTAGCTCAATGTTGCGGCGCCCATCGTTGCGACCAAGCGCGTCAGAACATCGGCATCGCCGAGCGCCAGCTGCGTGAGCCAGCCCGCCCCGCCCATGATGACCGTCGCCGCGACCGGCAGCGCGAACGAGGCCAGGTAGGCAGGGATGGAAATGCCCAGGATACGCGCCACCATGCCGACGGTCGGCAGCCACATCACGATATTGAGGATGACGAGAGACATGCTGAGGGCCGTGATACCCCACCGGGCGAAAAGAAAGATGTAAAGGACCGTCACACCCTGCTTGAGGGCTATGTAATAGAGCCAGAGATCAGCCTGGCCCTGGCTGCGAATAAGCGATGCCTGCAGGATCCCGATCGCGGTAAGCACCCCGAGCACGCAGAACGCCTGCACCACCGGAACCGCCTCGAGCCAATGCGCCCCGAAGGCGAACGGGATAAGGTCGCCTGCAACCAGCGCCAGGCCCGAAAATACCGGGAACGCGACGACCGAGGAGGCAAAGGTCCCTAGGAGATAGGCGTCACGCCGCTTGCCTGGCTCGTCCTGCATCGATGAGAGCAGCGAATAGGAGACCAGGTTCAACGCGCCCGATAGAACATCGGTCAAAATTTGAAAAATTCGCCGGGCAAAACCGTAGATGCCCAGCCATGCCGGCCCCAGCAAGGCCCCGATCAACATCTGGTCGAGGTTGATGGTTGTGATGAAGTGATTGCCGGTTGAAAAGAGCCCGAAGGCCCGCAGCTCCCCCAAGGCTTGCCGGTCGAACCGCCAACCCGGAACCCACCGCGCTGCGACCAGTGCCGCGACGCAAGTCGCGACGGAACTGGCCAGTTGCGAGGCCGCGAGCGCCCACAGGCCAAGTCCCAACCAGAGTAGTAGCAGACATAGCAGCGCCGCAACGACTGACGCCGCCGTCGTCCGCAACGCCAGCATGCGAAATGACATGGTGCGCACCAGCAGTGCGTTGGGCACCGCGGCTGCCATATCGAAGATCACTCGCGCGGCAATAAACGGAATGAGGGCCCCCAACAGCGGCTGTCCGCTCGCGGCCGCCACAAATGGCGCACTCGAGCACAGGCCGGCGTAAATCAGCACTCCCGCGCTGAGGCAGAGCCAGAACACGGTGTCGAGGTGCCGTGCAGAAATCGATGGTCGCTGGATCAGCGCCTCGCGAAATCCTGCTGGCGCGATCGCAAGACCAATGGTTCCGATGCTTGCAGCGAACGCCACGATGCCGAACTCCGCAGGGGTCAGTACCCGCGATGTCACAAGGAAAACCAGGAAGCCGAGGGCGGCCGGCGCAAAGCTGCCTGCAAGCGACCAGAGTGTGCCCTTGATAGCGGCGCTGGCGCGGCCGCTCTTGAGGTGGTCGAGCCTGCCATCCGCTTCCGCCACAACGCTCATGGTCGAGCCGCTCCATCGTGGACGCGGCTGCGCGAGGCCAGAAAGTTCTCAAAATCGGGCGTCAGGCGCCCCAACAGGCGAATGGCAAGCCCCCTCGCTCGCAAGCGCAGGAGTTGCGCCGATGAGATATGACCAGCAAAGCGCGGATCGAGCAGCGCCTTGCCAGCATGAGAAGCGCGCACGGCGACAGGCGCAGCGAAGCGTGGATCTGTTAGGAAGCCTCTTCGCTGAATCACCGACGCCTCGGCCCAGGTCTTCTGGCGCAACGCCTGTACCGTCCGCTTGAGATCGAGTTCGCGGCGCAGGTAGCCAATACCCAGCTCGGCATTGCGCGTGGTCTGGTCGCCATTTTCCGCCCAGACCGCAAGCGCCTCGAGGGCGACGTAGATGGGTTCGGCAATGGAATAGGTGCGCAGGTATTCCTGCACGGTCGCTGTACAAGAATACCGAATCTCCAGGGGGGAGCGGGCCCGCACGGACCAGAAGAGGCCACCGTTGGAAACACCGATACCGGCGAGGAGCGACATGCGAAATTCCCGCGCCTCGTAGACGCCGTCGGTAAAGAGGTCATCCAAAACGCCAGTGGCACTCAGGAAGGCACTGGGTTTGCCGCTGTCGTGCTCGATGAGTTGATTACGCAGGACAATCTCGACCTTCTGCTCGCGCGCGAGGGCGATGTTGGCGGCGCAGAACGCGGGCAAAATGAAGTTGTCGTCCTCCACTACGCAGAAGAACTCCGCCCCGTGCGGATTGGACGCCGAGAAGCAGTGATCGATGTTACGCGAGGCGAAAAGCTGGGGCGTGTTCGCGGTGTAGCGTATGCGCGGATCGGCGAACTCCTCGACCACGCGCCTCCCCGACTGGCCGCTGTCATCATCGTAGACATCGCAGACCCAATCCTGCCAGGTTTGGGCCACCATAGAGGCCAAGGCGCGGCGCAAAGCCTCCGGGCGCCGGTAGGTCGGCGTGCGAATATGAACGAGACCTGTCTGGAAGTCAGGCATGTCTGAACAACCCTCTGTGTGACAAATGCGGAGCTGGCGTGCTGGGCTGGCGACGCAGAACCAAAAGGCCGGCCAATGCATAGATGAACGTCGCGATCCCCATGATCGAGCGGATGGAGAACTCGAAGAACACCTCAACCTCGATGAAGCTGCGCAGGATCATCAGCAACTGAAGCGCCAGCAGCAGGGCGTTGGCTGGACTGGGTCGGGCGAAGGTGTAGGCCGCCATGAGCAGCGCGCCGCCATAGATAAGCACGATCTGCATCGCGAGCCCCACGAGGCCGATCTCGACCGCGTTCGAAATGTAGGTGTTATGGAAGTTGAAGCCTGCGCCCGCCGGGACATCGAACATCGCCCAAAGCTCCTCGGCCGGCGCGAAGCCGATGACCCAGAACGAGCGGTAGCCAAGCCCCTGCAGTGGCCGCTCGGCTATGTAGCCGAGACCGGTCGCCCAGAGGTCGGTTCGTCCGGTGAGCGTGGGATCCTTGCCCGAACCTTCGAGCACCTCTGCCAGCAGCGTGTCGCCCAGGACTAGCACCACCAGCGCGAGGGCGGCAGCGGCAATAGCCAGCATGACGAGAAGGAAGAGCTTCTGGTTCTGGGAAAGCCGTGTCGTCACCAAAGTGAGCACGATGACGGCCAGGCACGGCAGGACCATCAGGGTAGCGCCGGCAGATTGCGCCAGGATCAGCAGTGGCCCTGATATGACCACGCCCCCCAAAGCGCAGAGGCGCAAAAACCATGGACTGTCGCGATCGGCCGTCAGGGCGGCGGCGATCAACACAAACACCGCGATATGTGCCGCAAAGGCATTCTTGCTGCCGAAGACGCCCAGCCAGGTCCCACCTGCCCCGGTTCGGCCAAACGCTACGCTCGCGACGACTCCTATGGCGTAGACGATGAACATCAGCCGCATCAGCGTCGCGGTGGAAAGCCGCCCCGTGATGACGACCGCGACCATCGCGGTAAACATGAGCTGCACGCCATAGCGCACTGAATTGGTGGGAAATTGCGACCACAAGGCGGTAAGGATGCAATAGGCAGGCAGGAGCAGCACGAACCACCAGCGGCGAAGGCTATCGACGCTTCTTGCCGGATTGCTGACTATGAGCAGCATCCCGCAGAACATGAATGTCAGCGCCGCCAGCGAGCCGAACATGGCGTTGAGGACCAGGGCAGCAAAGGCCCCGAAGGTGAGAACGCTAGCCAGGTTGACCGTAATCCTGTCGGGAAAGGTGGTCACGGCACCCTCCCCGCCGTCTCCATCGGTGTGATTTCGGCCTCCGGGATGAACCCGGTCGCATAGCGTCCCGCGCGATCGAGCGGGACGCACCGGGTGGTGCCGGCGCCGCGACGTGCAGCGAGAGAACGCCAGATCTCACGCTGCCGGGGCGCCGACCAGTCGACCTGCTCCGTCGGCACGTAGTCGGGCACGACCTCCGCGATACTGCCGGCATCCACGCCGCCCAGAAACAGGACCGGAGACTGTGAGGGCATCTGCGTCGGCAAGCGTCGACGACGCCCCTCGGTGAACGACGCCCACAACCGGCCCAGATGTGTTGGATCGCGCGCGATAAGCGACACGACGCGCGCCAGGCTGCGGCTTTTTACGCCGGCCACGAGTTGCTCGTAGGCCAGTCGCTGCCGCAACGCATCTTGCCGCGCAGTGAAAGCAGCAGCCACAGGCACCGAGAGCGGACCGTCCACCGCGGCCGCGACGACTGTCTGCCGGTCAATCATCGCTTCAACGTCAGCGGCTGAGAGGCGATGTGAAATGGAGGCGGTGTGGCGCCGGTAAAGGTAGAAGGGCTCCGGAACCACCACCATCGCAGCCCCCTCCAGCAACAACCGGAGCACGAGATCGTAGTCCTCGCCGATGCGCAGTGTTTCGTCGTACCGAACATGGCCGAGCTTTTCGGCGCGGACCAGGGGTTTGAGGTATCCAAGCGCGGGCGTATTCCCGATCCCCCCCATGATCCAGCGCTCCGTGTCGACGAGGAAGTTGGTGCTGGCCTCCTCTCCGAGCATCAACCGTGGGGCCGTGCCATCCTCGTAGAACAGCAGCAGATCGTCGGCGACGATATCGGCGTCATGGTAAGCGGCGGCGGCGAGCAGGCGCTCGAACCGTTCGGGATGGATGATGTCATCGGAATCGACCACCGCGATCCAGCGACCGCGAGCCACTTCCAGGGCGCGATTGCGGGAGCGCGCCGGCCCACCATTGGATTGCGTGGTGACGAGACGGACCCGACCATCGTTTCTCATCGCATCACGGACATAAGCGATGCTGTCGTCGCGCGAGGCGTCGTCACTGACAATGACCTCGATGTCCGCAAGTGTCTGTGCCAGCACAGAACGCAGGGCGTGGACGATCCTACCCCCTGCCTCGAAATTGGCCATGATCACGGAGACAAGCGGCGTGCCCGGCTGATCTGGATTGCCGGTTCGTTGGGCCTCAAGCACGAGTGACCGGTCGCCCTCAGGCGACCACCTCGGTGTCCGTACCGGCAGCCGTCGCGTCAACTTCCGCCATGAAGCGAGTGAGCCGGGCGATCTGCGCGTCGAGCTGCGCAAGCCGCTTGCGTCCGTTGGAGGCGCCCTGCTCCGCACTGCGGATCATGGCCTCGTCCTTGGCGTCTCGAGCCCCATATTCATCCGAGCTGTCGAGGACGCTGACCGCTTGGGCATAGTGCATGTCGATGCGTTGCTGGAGCCCGTCACGCTCGCGACGCGCGTCGTCGAGTGCCATGGCGATGGCGTTGCGGATGGTTTCGAAGCGCGCGGCATCGGTTTCGGCATCGCGCCCCGGATTGCGGGACCGAAATGCGCGCGGGCGAAGGGACAGAAGAACCATTTGTACGCTCCCTGCTATCGGCTGCCGGTACGCAGCAGCACAACTTTGACGGTCTTGACGAGGATGACGATGTCGCCGGCGAAGGACCACTCGCGCACGTAGCGGCTATCGAGCTGGACGCGCTGCTCGTAGTCGACGTCGCTGCGTCCACTGACCTGCCAGAGGCCGGTGATTCCGGGCCGCACTGCGGCGTATTGCGCGATCTCGTCGGCGTAGCGCGCTACCTCGTCCTCGACGATGGGACGGGGGCCGACCAGGCTCATGTCGCCACGGATGACGTTGATTAGCTGCGGCAGCTCATCGAGACTCGTTGCCCTGAGGAACCGTCCGATTGGGGTCACCCGGGGATCGTTCGTCAGTTTCTGGTTCGCCTCCCATTCCACTCGGGCCTGTGGCGACGCCTCGAGGTGCTTTCGCAGCGCCTCCTGGGAGTTCACGACCATCGAGCGGAACTTGAGACACCGGAAGCGGCGTCCGTTCCGGCCCACGCGTTCATGCGCGAAGACGATCGGTCCCCGGTCGGTGGAGAACAGGATGACCGCGATGAAGAACATCGCCGGGAGGGCGAAGATCAGCATGGCCAAAGCCGCAGTGACGTCGAAAGCCCGCTTTGCGCGTGCGCCTCTGGGAACCTCCGATTTGGTGGGGGTACGCGAACCCATTTCAGCATTGATGATCGACATGATGTCCTCTCACCCAGACTAGAGCTTCCCATGGGCCCACTAGGACCTGTTTCGGGACGAGCGAAGGGGAGCGCGCAGGCGCAGAGCGCCCAAACGACACCAGTCTCTTCCCATTCGTAAGGTTGGCCGCGGCTTTGTTGCCCGACGGCCGGCTTATTGCGAACCGGTCAAGCTTGGCGGCCCGCACATCGCAGAGGCAAACATGAGGGATAATTGAGGGCAACGTTCACAGAGCATGGCTGTCATGCATGCTCACGTCACAAAATCACCCAAAATAGCGTAGCGGACGCGCGGCAAATCAAGGGATTGCAGTCGTCCTGCCAGCCTCGAGGCGCCTTTACTGCCTAGGATGCCCAAGCGTTAGGCATGAGCGAAGAACCGCAAGTAACGGGGCAGCCCAACAGCGTAAAACCGGCCTCGCCCTATTTGGCGAAGAGGAACACGATTCCGTTCCACATCAGGTAGATGCCGACCCAGGCCAACGCCATTACGCCTATCGCCACCAGCCCCCACGGCCACGCAAACTGCGCGCGTTCGCCAGATGCAGGCGGCACCGCCGCCGGTACCTTGCCCGGCGTGCCCTTGTCCTGCCTGTCACTGTCCAACGAACCCTCCCCCTGTCCCTAGAGGGACCAGAATGGCCGACCGATACCGAGCAGCTGACCACTTGGTACCATGACGGGGTAAATACACCCCTCCCACAGCCATGAAAATGCCTGGGTCGATCACGTCTGCGTAGTCGGGCCTGCCCCGCCCACGTCCACGACGCGTGTTGCGCGCGTGCCTCTACTTGGAGCTTCAACCACGAACCGCGCGACAACTAGGGCGTCCTGCATAGTTACTGCACAGATCGTCCCGGCGCAGGAGGCAGAATAGAGGCAAAGGCAGGGCAAGGACAGTCAAAGCAACGAAAGACGATAAGCGGCATATCTGCAATCGAGCCATGCACGCCTAACAGTGTTTTCGGCTGGATCGACTGAAGCGCGCCATGTTCAAATTTGCGCGTGACTACCCATACCCAGGAGAAAGCCATGGTCAAACAGGTAAAAACCGCCGTCTTCCCGGTGGCGGGCCTTGGAACCAGATTCCTTCCGGCGACGAAGGCCATGCCCAAGGAGATGCTGACGGTCGTCGACCGGCCGCTCATCCAGTATGCCGTCGATGAGGCCAGGGAAGCCGGAATCACCCACTTCGTCTTCGTCACCGGACGCAACAAGGGTGTTATCGAGGATCACTTCGACCGTCAGTTCGAGATCGAGGCGATGCTCGAGGCCCGCGGCAAGATGGCCGCTCTGGAGTCGCTCCGCGAGGACCTGCCCTCGGCCGGACGGACCAGCTTCACGCGCCAGCAGGAGCCGTTGGGGCTCGGCCACGCCGTCTGGTGCGCGCGCGAGCTCGTCGGCAACGAACCGTTCGCGCTGCTGTTGCCGGACATGCTTTTCAAGGGCCGCCGCGGCGTGCTCAAGCAGATGATGGAGACTTACGAGGAAACGGGCGGCAACGTCATCGCCGTCGAAGAGGTGCCGCGCCAGGAGGTGTCATCCTACGGCGTCATCGGGCGGGGTCGAGGCGATGACGCGGGCTTCCAGATCACGGAAATGGTCGAAAAACCCGATCCCCACAATGCCCCCTCCAACCTCATCATCTCTGGCCGCTACATTCTGCGGCCGGAAATCTTCTCGTTGCTCGCCGACCAGCCGAGAGGCGCGGGCGGAGAAATCCAGCTCACCGATGCCATGCAGAGCCTGATGGGGATCCAACCCTTCTTCGGAGTTAAGTATGAAGGCCAGTCCTTCGACTGCGGCTCCAAGATCGGGTTCCTAACCGCCAACGTCGCCTACGCTCTCGACCGCGAAGAGATCGGTGAGGGGTTCCTCGCCGCTCTGGCCAAGCTCGGCCTCCACACCGCCCTGATCGACGGCTTCAAGGTCGCAGCCGAATAGCCAAGAAAAACGGCGCCCTAGTTGGGCGCCGCTTCCTTTCCGCTCCCGATACGGCGCCTCTCGCCGCGATAGGCGAAGCGCTCGATCCCCCCAAGCTCCGTAAACCTGGGCAACGCGCCCAGATCGACCTTGTTGAGGATCACCCCGATGGTGTGATCGGCAAGCTCGGGTTCGTGCTCGAGCATTGTGCGGAGCACGCGCCGGGGCGTCCTCCCCCACTCGGCCACCAGGATGCTGGCATCGGTAAAGGGCAGCACCGAAAAGGCGTCGACGACGGTTCCCAGCGCCGGTAGGTCGAGGATCACGTAGTCGAACTGCCCGCGTGCTTCCGCCAGCACCTTCTGCATTGCCACGCTTGAGAGATCGCCGCTCCCTGCCTCAGGCGAAGCCGCCGACAACCTGACCAACCCGGTTTCGGGATCGGCTGCCGCGACTTTGCGCCAGTCGCCCAACTGGGAGGGAAGCAGCCGGACAGGCAAGCCCGAGTGTGATCCGGCCCCCTCATCCGCATCGATCAGCAATACGCGGGCCCCACTGGCGGTCAGGATCTCCGCAAGCGCCAGCGCCACCGTCGATTTTCCCTCTCCGGGGAGGACCGACAGGATGCCGAGAACGGCGGTTCCCCGATCGGCGACCGGCTGCAGCAACAAGCGCGTCGTCTTGAGGGTCTCCGCCAATGGCGCACCCCAGCGTCGTCCCATGCGGGGCGCGAGTGCCGTCCGCACGGCTCCCCGCAGACTTTCGTCCGGCCGGGCCGCATCGAGCTGCAGTCGAGGCATGTAGCCAAGGAAACGCAGGCCGAGTTGCTGCCGGATCTGCGCGCCCGTCCTGAAGCCGCGCTCGCGCAGCTCGTTGAGCAGCCCGATGACGGCGCCGATGAAACATCCAGCGATGACCGCAGCGGCGATGATGATTATCGTCCTCGGGCTAGACGGATTCTCCGGGAGCAGTGCATCGGTCACGATCCGAACGGAAGGAATCGGGAAGCTCTGGCGCTGGACGGCCTCTTCGTAGCGCGTGAGATAGCTGTTGTAGAGCGAACGCAAGGCGTCGGAGCGTTGCTGGAGCTCGTTGAGCCGCACCTGCTCCTGGCTGATGGCCCCAGCGCTGTGGCCTTCTGCGTCGATGTCGGCGCGCAGGCCGGTCTCCTGCTCCTGGGCAATGGTGTACTGGGTGCGGTACTGCTCATCCAGGTTCTGCAGAAGCGCGAAAATGCGGTTGTCCAGTGCCGCCTTTTCGGCCTTGAGGTTGGCCAGTTGCGGATGATCCGCACCGTACTTGGCCTCGACATCCCCGATCCGGCTGGCAAGGGTGGCGACCTGGTTTCGCAACGCGGCGATTTCGGCCGGGTCGGCCTGTGTGCCCCCGAGCAGCGAAACATAGTTGGATGCCGATTCCGGCCCAGCCTCGACCACCGACTTGAGCTGCGCCGACAGCGCCCGCAGGCGAACCGTCTCGGCCTGCGCCTCGGCGAGCTGATTGGAGAGCGTGTTGATCCGCTGGGTGGTGAGGTCGCGGTCCTGGCCGACAGTCAGGCCGGTTTCCTGGCGGTATTTCTCGATTGCGAGGCTGGCCTGACGCTGGCTCTCGCCGATTTCGGCGAGGCGCTGTTGCAGCCAGTCGGCCGCGGCACCGGTCGCTTCCAGCTCGGCGTTGAGCTGGTCCTGCAGCAAGGCTTCGGCATAGGCGCGCGCGATGCGCTGGGCGAGTTCTGGCGTCGCGGCCTCGTAGCCGACGCGAATGATCGAGCTGCGTCCCATCCGGTCGACCTGCACATTGGCCCGCAACATACCCACGACCTCATCGAGAGTTGCCTCCAGAGTCGCCGGGCGCGGCGGAGGGCCCATGCCAACCAACCCCCTGACCCGCTGCGAGAACGACGGCGGCGGATTGAGAAATTGCTGGTCGGTCATCAGGTTTTCGGCGCGGGCGACCGCCTTTGCGACCCGGCTGGAGCGCAGGACTTCCACCTGGTTGAGAACCTGGGCTTCGAGATCGGTGGCGCTGGTCGACGTGGTGCCGTTCTCGCCCGTCACCTGCTCCAGGTTCCTGTCGATGAGAATCTGGCCGGCCGAGACGTAGCTTCGCGGCGCCAGCGTGAGATAGACGCCGGCCAGCAGCAGCATGAGCGCTACGCAGCTAGCCAGAACCAAACCCTGCCGGCGCACGAGCGACACCAGGCGAGCCAGGTCAATGGTCTTGATGTCAGAGGGCTGCGGCAGCCCCGCTTCAGGGTATCCGGTTCGTTCAAGCATGCTGTTTCTCCGCCACGATGGCCGGGTTGGAATTCGTTCTCAAGGCGATGACGCCTCCCCGTAGTGGGCGCGCTGGCGCACGCCGATCAGTCCTCCCAGGACACCGACATGCAGGACGGCGCGCAGCCAGTTGCGCCGCCGCTTGACCGGCGAAAAGGCCGTCAATCCGGTCATCGCGCAGCAATAGCCGACCTTGGATGCGGCCAGCACCGCCGTCGCCGCGCGTGAACCGCCCAAGAGCATTCCGTGGGTCTGGCCGAAACGCAGCCGCCTGCGCACCAGCCAGGCCATGGTCGCCCGATCCGCCGGCACGGGTTCTTCCACCCTGGCGTCCGGCGCGAAAGCGATCACGCCCCCCAGCGCCACGAGGCGATTGAAGAAGTCCGTGTCCTCTCCCCCGCTGCGGCCGAGGGCAGGATCGAAACGAACATCCCGGAAAGGCGGGCTCCAGCGGACCAGCACGTTGCAGGTGTAGCCGGTGCGGATCGTCCCGTTCACGAAGACCGGAAGGGTCGAATGGAAATCTCCCTCGACCATCCAGCCTGGCGCGTTCTGGCCATAGACGGCGCGAACCGGTCCCAGAACAGCCGCTGCCCCCGTGGCTTGAGCCTGCTCCACCAAGGCGCGGATCCATTCGCGCCCGACCACCTCGTCGTCATCGACGAAGGCAATGAAATCGCCATCCGCCGCGTCGAGGCAGGCATTCCGCGCGATACTGATGTTGGCTCCGGGTGCGTGGACGTATTGGAGAGGAAACGGCATCTCGCGCGCCGCCTCCCGAACCAGTTCGCGGGCCGTCGGCATCGCGTCGTTGTCGGCCACGATGACCCGGATTTCGTACTCGCCCCGGTCAAGCAGGGCGATGGACCGGAGGGTCTCGGCAAGGAAGGAGCGGCGGAAAGTGCAAACGCAGATATCGACTCGGGCCATGGGCTTCACGAAGGTTCGCGCCTGAACGGACGCTGCGCGACATGCAGCCAGAAGCCAGCCGACCAGCCCAGGTGCATGACCATCGCCGCAATGCCCACCAGCGGCAAGAACACGGCCGGAACCGCGTCATCAGGGTAGAACTTTCTGGCGGCACGCATGCCGAGCGCGATGCACCCGACGCCCCAGAGCGCCAGCGGCACGAGAAACCCCCAGTGCCAAATAGAGAGCGCCGCCAGAAGCACCACGGGCAGGATTGCAAGCGGTGCAACCTGGCGCAGGCGGGGGCGCATGTGGTGTTTGAAGATGTTCCGCGCCCTGCCCCCGCCGTACGCGAAATACTGGCGAAAGAGCCCCCACGCGTTGTCGCGCGGGAAATAGGTCATCCGGGTCCGATCTGTGAGCCAGATGGTATGGCCCGCCATCCGCAGCCGGTGATCAAGTTCGGCATCCTCGTTGGCGCGGAACGTCTCGTCATAACCACCCACCGCCCTGAAGGCGTTCACGCGCATGAGGGCGTGGTGCCCGTGGTCGACCGGTCCGCAGGCTCCCCCGATGCGGTGCGCCGAACCGCCCGTCCCGATGGGAGAGTTCTGCGCCGCAGCCACGGCGCGCTGGAACTGCGCCCGGCCCACGGTCACCATCGGCACGACAATGCTTGCAACCCGCCGCTGTTCGGCTTCGGCCACCAGCGCCCGGCAATAGTCGGGTGGGTAGGCACCATGGGCGTCCACCCGCACAAGGTAGTCGGCATCGTCGCCGAACTGCTCGACGGCCAAATTGACGGCGGCGCTCTGAACGCGCCGGCGGTTGTGGACAATGGCGATACGGGAGGTCCCTAAGGCGAGGCGCCCCACAATCGAGAGCGTCTCATCGGTGCTCCCGCCATCCGCGACGACGATGCGTGCATCGAGGGCCTCGGCTTCCACCAGAAGCGCATCGAGCAGCGCCCCTATGTGCCGGCTCTCGTTGAGCGTCGGGATCACGATGAGCACAAGCACACTCATGCCGCCTGCTCCATCGTTTCGCCGGTCGATTTCGTCCGGGCGAGTCGCTCGACCAGTTCCGCACACGCTTTTGCATCGCAACGGAAAGCGGCCGGGTCCATGGCCGCGACGGCGTTCGCCAGCGCTCGAAGCCGCTCTGGTGAGATGCTGGAGAAGAGGTCCGACAGCGTCTGCGGTTCAATATCGGGGATGGTCAGGCCAATGCCCAAACCCTCGATGAAGGTGGCGGTCTCGGTTCCTGCAAGGGCAATGGGGATGGCGCCGTGCAGGCAGCCCTCGTAGAGCCGGTTCGGCAGGAGCCAGCGCGAATTCTGGCCCTCCTCGAAGAAGTCGATCGCCCAGGAAAAGTGCACCGCAGAATAGAGACCTGGCAGATCATCCGGATAGCGATAGGAACCGGCAAATTTCAGGTTCGGCGAGGCGGCGACCTCGCCATGGAAATCATCGAACTCGGTGAGCGCTGGCCGCCCGCGCAACGTCACATCGAGACGCCCTCCAAGCGCCCTAGAAACCTTCTCGAGCGCGTTCAGCGACTTTTGGCAGCGCAGGGCGCCGAACCAGCCGACGCGGATGGGCGCCATGCTTCCATCGAGCGCGGGATTGCGGCCTCGTTCGTCGTCTGCCTCTGCGAGCACCTTGTTCTCAACGAGGAAGGCCGGAGGGGCTCCCACGGTATCGAAATAGTTGCTCAGAAAGGCCGGGGAACTGGTCAGCAGCAACGAGGCGCGGCGGAGCAGACGCTGTTCGATTGCCCGCATGCCCTTCCCCAACCCGTCGCTGCGCAACATCAGGCGGTGGATATCGAGGCACTCGTAGACGAGTGACGGCGCTTGCGGCCAAAGGTCGAGCAGACGATTGGCGATGCCCAGCATCTCCAGGTTGCGCGCGACGATGATGTCGGGGCGAGAGAGCGAACGTCCCCAGCCGCGAGCGCGGCTCGCCGCGCCCAGCGCTGCGACCAGACGCTGGAGCATACGGCCGTCATGAGTGATATCGAGCTCCACGAGCCTTTCCAGCGGCAGCTCGGCGGGAGGCGCATCCGAGCGACGGAACCCCGCAATCTCGACCTGCGCGCCGCCCAGGCGGAACATGGCCACGCGGCGCGCCACGGCCGGATCGGACAGGTTTGGAACCAGATAGAGGATTTTGAGCAAGCGAGTCTCCTGTCCCAAACGGCGGACCACGGCGCGTGGGAGTCCATGCGCGGCCCAGGAGCACACGAGTTGAGGATGGAGGGCAGATGCGGTCAACCGAACGAGCGATGACGCTGAATTGCTTCTCGCGCATAACACGAAACAGCCACAATCGGAGCCGGCCCGGGCGGTCTCGAAGCGTCCACTCCATCAATGGCGATCATAATTCTCGCGGCGGCCCGTCAATGCTAGGGTCCGGATAAATCTGGCCATTTCGTTGGGAGGCAAATGTGCGACTTGGAATGATCGGGACCGGCAACATTGCCGCACGCCACCTCTCGCTGCTCGGCGAAACCGATACCGACGTTGAGGTCGTAGCCCATCTCTCTCGCAATCCGGCCAGGGCGGAGGCTGCGGCGGCGGAGTTCGGCGGTCGCGCCTACCAATCACTCGACGCGCTGCTCGGTGAGGGGCGGCCCGACGCCGTGATCGTCACGGTGCCGCCCGCGGAGCATGGCGCGATCGAAGACGCCCTGATTGCGGCCGGCGTGCCCTTCCTGGTTGAAAAGCCGATCGGCCTCGATAAGGCGGTGCCTGCCGCCATAAACGAGCGGATCCTGAGCAAGGGATTGGTCGCCGCTGTCGGATACAACTGGCGCGCCCTCGATACGCTTGGTGCCGTAAGGGAACAACTCGCGATAACACCACTGCGAATGGTGCTGGGCCGCTTCCATGTCGGCACGCCAGCGGCGCCCTGGTGGCGCTTTGAGGCGCAGAGCGGCGGACAGATGGTCGAGCAGGCCTGCCACATGATCGACCTCGCCCGACACCTCGCAGGCGAAGGCCGGTTACTCGGCGCAGCCGGCAGCTTTGGCGCCCTTCCAGGGTTCAGCGACGGCGACGTCGCCGGAGCCAGCGCGGCGCTGTTGCAGTTCGGGACCGTCCCAGGCGTCGTGACGGCCACCTGCGTGTTGCCCGATGGTCCGGGGCCGGAACTGCGACTCATCTGCGAAGGCTGCGAGATCGTGGTTACGCTCGGTGCTGTCGAGTTCATCAAGGGCAAGACCGTGTCTCGCGTCCCAAGCGGCGCGAGCAGCTACACGCTCCAGAACCGCGCCTTCTTTGCGGCCGTGCGCCAGGGAGATCCGAATGCGGTGACCTGCAGCTATTCGGATGCGCTGGGCACCCACCGGCTCGCGATCGAAATCGCCGCCAATATCCAACATAACTAGCCAACCATTTCATTACTCCACTCCTCTGTCTCACATCGGCTTGACCGGTGAGAGTAATCGTGTTCGTATCATCACAAATAATGAACTGCGTTCCACAATGCTGAACGCGATAGGGAGGGGAAACTGAGCGCTCACACGCTTTCAGAAGGTGATCTGCTGCGCCTGCGCCGCTTCTCGACGCCGACCGTCTACAATGGATGGGAACAGGTCAGCCGGGTCGATCGTCGCAGCGTCGTCAATCGCGATGTTGTCCAGGATTTCATGCCCCAGTTCGGGCCGATGATCGGCTACGCCGTCACGCTGGAGGTCGAACCCAGCAATCCGCGCCATATCGATCGCTCCGAGGCACCGCGCGAATACCGCGCTTATCTCGAGAGCGTGCCCGGTCCCAAGATCGTGGTGGTCAAGGACGCCGACAGCCCCAACGTCATCGGCACTTATTTCGGCGAGGTCAATGCGAGCCTCCACCGGGCCCTTGGCTGTGTGGGCATGATCACCGACGGGGGCGTGCGCGATATCGTCGAGATGGGCTCGCTCGGTTTCAAGGCGCTCGCCCAGCGCCTCTGTGTCGGGCACGCCTATGCTTGGCCGGTGCGCTGGGGGCATGCGGTGGAAGTCTTCGGGCTAACCATCGAGCCTGGCCAACTGCTCCATGCCGACCAGCACGGCTTCATGGTCATCCCCGAGGAGGACCAGGCCCGTGTTCTCGAAGCCACCCAGTTCATGGATGCCAACGAGTGCCACACCGTGATCGGCGCCAGCCAGTTGCTGCGCGGAGGCACGATGGCCGAAACGCGCCAGGCCATGGTCGAGGCGGAAAAACGGTTCGGCGCCGCGGCGCGCCAGCAATTCGGCAAGTCCGGAGAATGGTCTGACTGACGAAACGGCTCCCCGGCGCCCAGCCGGGACATAACAGATCCACGGGAGGGGATTGGAATGCATAGTAAGTTGAAAGGACTATTGGGGGCCGCCGCCCTCGCCATAGTGGCGGGCATCGGCCTCGACATCACCACGACGGCGACCTACGCGCAGGCGCAGGAAACCAAGCTGGTCGACGACTTCATGACCTGGAGCCTTTCCGACTACGAGAAGGAAACAGGCAAGACTGTTCCCGAATTCAAGCAATCGCCCCAGTTCGACGCTGATGTCGCCAGCGGCGCCCTGCCCCCTGTGGCGGACCGCCTGCCGGCGCGCGAGGACGTCATGGTCGAGCGCCCGCGTGAAGGCATCGGCACCTATGGCGGCACGATCCGCTACAACGCCACCAATCCTCAATCCTTCGGCAATGTCGGCTATACCGCCTGGGACGCTCACCTGGCCGGCGTCACTACGAACTGGGAAATCGTCTATCCCGATATCGCCAAGAGCATCGTCCTAGCCGACGACAATATGTCGGCCACCGTCACTCTGCGCCGCGGCATGAAGTGGAGCGACGGGGAGCCGGTAACGGCGGACGACATCCTCTTCTTCTTCAACGATATCGGCGGCCAGGGCGACCTGCCTCCGCTTCCGGGCAACTTTGTCGTGGGTGGCAAGCCGGTCACGGTCGAAAAGGTCGATGACGAAAACGTCGTCTTCCATTTCGCCGCCCCCAATCCGGCTTTCATCCTGACGGTGGCGCGAGCGGAGGCAGGTTTCCCGCTTGCCCCCAAGCATTACCTGCAGAAGTGGCACAAGGACTACAATCCCGATGCCGACGCCGTCGCCAAACAGGAAGGTTTCGCTTCCTGGGTGGACGCCTTCGTCTCGCACCAGAACGGGCAGACCGGCGACTTCCAGGTCGATCCCAACCTGCCGGTGCTCAAGCCCTGGCGCCTGACCCAGGTCGATCAGTTCGGCAACCAGTACTACAAGCGCAATCCCTTCTACTGGAAGGTCGACACCGAGGGTAACCAGCTCCCCTATATCGATGAGCAGGTGCGCATGCTCATTTCCGACCCGGAAGTGGTCAAGCTCAACGTGCAGTCGGGCCAGCTCGACTATGCCGACAAGTTCGCGCAGGCCGACCTGCCGGTGCTCAAGGCCGGCGAGCAGGCGGGCAACTACACCACCATGCTCTTCAGCGCCGACCAGGGCGCGATTGTCAAATACCAGTTCAACCTGACAGTCGACGATCCGGTACTGCGTCAGGTCTTCAACGACGTGCGCTTCCGCGAGGCCATGTCCCTGGCGCTCAACCGCCCCGAAATCAACGACACCATCTTCTTCGGCCTGGGCGTGCCGCGCCAGTGGGGCGTCTCCTCCAAGTCCCCGCTCTACGAGGACTGGATGGGCCCCTACTTCGCCGACTACGACGTGGATAAGGCCAACGCCCTGCTCGACGAGATGGGCCTGACCAAGGGACCCGATGGCGTGCGCCAGCGCCCGGACGGCCAGCCGCTGCGCATCATCCTTTCTGACGCCATCAACCGCGTGCAGCTTTCCGAACTCGTCGCCGAGTACTGGACGGCGCTGGGCGTACCGACCCAGGTCAACACCGTGACCCGCGAGACCTTTGCGCAGGCGGTGGCGGCCGGTCAGGTGCAGGCTTCGGTCTGGTTCGCGGACGTGGTGTCGGAAAAAGACATGTATACCCGTCCCATCTGGTTCCGCCCGCCCTATGGCCTGGACACCAACCCCGTGGGCGGCGGCCTCGCCTGGCGGCAATGGGACCTGACCGGCGGCAAGGAAGGCGAAGAGCCCCCGCCCGAGTTCAAGGCCCAGCAGGAACTGGTCAATCGCTGGCAGGCAACCAAGCTCGGCTCGGACGAATACTACGCCCTGGGCAAGGAAGTGGTCGGCAACACCGTCAAGCAGATGCTGCACATCGGCACGGTCGGCGAGGTTCCCTACATCTACACCCGCTCCAACAAGCTCAAGAACTTCCCAGGCGACCAGATGCTCTACATCGACCACCTGCGCGGCGGTCATGCCGAGCAGTGGTACCTCGCCCAGTAAACCAGCCACGGGGACCGGGCGGATGATCCGTCCGGTCCAAGCGCCCCATCAAGCTTTCCGGACCCGAAATGATCCCCCTTAGCCAAGTCAAGTATCAGCCCGAGCTCTCGCGCACGTACCTGGGGAGCCCCAGCGTCGTGCGGCTGCCCGACAATGCGCTCGTCGTCAGCCACGACTATTACGGCGTCGGCTGCCCCCGGAACCACGAATCCGAGGAAAGCCTCACCTCCATCTACCGCTCGGAGGATAACGGAGCGACGTGGGTCAACATCACCCACATCATGAACTGCTACTGGAGCACCCTGTTCTACCACAACGGTGCCCTCTACATCTTCGGCACCAGCCAGCAGTATGGCTCCATTGTCATCCGCCGGAGCGACGACGGCGGCTACACCTGGACACATCCGACCGCGCCCGAAAACGGCTGGCTCTTCGCCGGCGGCTACTACCACGATGGTCCGAACTATCATTGCGCGCCGGTAGCCGTGACCATCCATAATGGTCGTATCTACAAAGCCTTCGAAGATTGCACGCCCTGTGTCTGGGGCACTGGCTTCCAGGCTTGCGTGGTCTCGGCACCAGTCGACGCGGACCTGCTCAATGCCGCCAACTGGACGATGAGCAACAAGCTCCCCTTCGATCCGGCATGGATACCCAAGGAATGGGGCCGCACGCTCAAGCCGGGCTGGCGCGAAGGCAATGTCGTGGCCGATCCCGATGGCCAGCTCTGGGACATCATGACTTTCGAGGCCGGACCGCTCGAGGCCGAAAAATCCGCCCGCATCAAGATCGAGGACGACGGCAAGCGCATCACCTTCGATCCAACAACCGGCTATTTCGACCTGCCCGGCTGTAAGGCCAAGCTCACTATCCGCCGCGATCCGGTAAGCGGGGAATACCTCACCATCGGCAATGCGCTCGACGACCATGCGATCCTGCGCCAGTGGGCCCGCGAAGAAGACGACAGCTTCACCCGCTTCCACAAAGACCACTCGATGCGCCAGCGCAACAAGGTCTACGTGCTGGCCTCCAAGGACCTCTGGAACTGGCGCCGGGTAAAGCTCCTCATCAAGGACGAAACCGGCCTCAAGCCCGAGGATTCCATCCGCCTGAGCGGCTTCCAGTACACCGATTGGCAGTTCGACGGCCCCGACGACATCATCTTCGCGGTGCGGTCGGCCTATCGCGGTGCCGCCAATTTCCACGACGCCAATCGCATCTACTACGGAACCGTCCCGAACTTCCGCCAGCTGCTCTAGCAACTGGCCTCGCCACCCTCGCCTGCCGCCAAGGAGGTTCATCGATGCTAGCCTATATCGTGCGCCGCCTTGGCTACATGGTTGTCGTGCTGTTCCTGATTTCGGTCGTCTGCTTCCATATCATCAACCTGCCGCCCGGCAGCTTCATCGAGACGTTCGCGACCCAGCTCGAGGCGGCCGGCGCCCCGGCCAGCCAGGCGCAGCTCGACTACCTGACCCATCGCTATGGGCTCGATCAGCCCCTCTACATCCAGTACTGGAACTGGATTGTGCCGCTCGTGACCAGCGGCGACTTCGGCTATTCGTTCGAGTGGCAGCAGCCGGTCTGGAACCTTCTTTCCGACCGCCTCTGGCTGACGATCATCGTGTCGCTGGTTTCGATGGTCTTCGTCTACGCCGTTTCCATTCCGGTTGCGCTCTATTCGGCGACCCACCAGTATTCGGTCGGCGACTACGCCGTGAATTTCCTGGGCGTCATCGGCCTGGCAGTACCCAACTTCCTCCTGGCGCTACTGCTGCTCGTCGCCTCGGCAAATCTCTTCGGCGTGACGCCGACCGGCCTCTTTTCACCCGATTACATCAACGCACCCTGGAGTTGGGCAAAGGTCATGGACCTTCTGATCCACCTCCCCGTGCCTGTGATCGTAGTGGGTCTGGCAGGCACGGCCGCGACCATCCGCATCCTGCGCTCGCAATTGCTCGACGAATTCCAGAAACAATATGTCACCACCGCCCGCGCCAAAGGCGTTCCGGAACGGCGGCTGTTGCTCAAATACCCGTTCCGCGTCGCGCTCAATCCGATCATCTCGACGGCCGGACACCTGTTGCCGGAAATCGTCTCGGGCTCGACCATTGTCGCCATCGTCCTCGGCCTCCCCACCATCGGCCCGCTCCTGCTGCGCGCTATCATCGCCCAGGACACTTTTGTGGCGGCGAGTTCGCTGATGCTCCTTGGCACGCTCACGCTTGTCGGCGTCGTGATGTCAGACATCCTCCTCACCATCCTCGACCCGCGCGTCCGCATGACGCGGACCAACTAGGGGTACGGGCCAATGACACTCGCCATCGACACCGAAGCTCCATCCGGCCCGCAGGGCGGCCTCATCCTCAGCCGCCGCCAGATCTTCTGGGCCAAGTTCACGCGCCATAGGGTCGCGACGGTCTCGCTGTTCTTCATCGTGCTGCTTTATGCGGTGGTGCTCGTCGCCGAGTTCGTGTCGCCCTACGATCCGTTCGAGCGGCATACCGGCTATCTCCTCGCGCCCCCGACAGCGATCCAGTTCGTCGACACAGAGAGCAATTTCCACCTGCGCCCCTTCGTCTACGGCCTCAAGAACGAGCTCAACCGCCAGACCTTCCAGCGTGAATACGTGGTCGACACCAGCGTGCGCCACGATATCCATCTCTTCGTCCAGGGCGAACCCTACAAGCTCTTCGGCTTCATCCCCATGAGCGTGCGGCTCTTCGGGGTTGAGGGCGACGGCAAGATCTTTCTCGCCGGCACCGATACGCTAGGGCGCGATCTCTTTTCCCGCATGTTGTTCGGCGCCCGCACCTCGCTCTTCGTCGGCCTTCTCGGCCTCAGCATCGGGTTCGGGCTCGGCCTCTTCTTCGGCGGCATTTCGGGCTATTTCGGCGGCGGCATCGACAATTTCGTGCAGCGCCTGACCGAGTTCCTGCAATCCCTGCCGACGCTCCCGTTGTGGATGGCGCTAGCTGCGCTCGTGCCCGCCGACTGGTCGCCGACGCAGGTCTATTTCGGCATATCGACCGTGCTGGCCGTCGTCGGGTGGACGACACTTGCCCGCGTCGTGCGCGGCAAGCTTTTGAGCCTGCGTGAAGAAGACTACGTCATGGCCGCCAAGGTCTCGGGGGTGAGCGAAGCGCGCATCATCACCAGCCACCTGCTGCCCGGTTTCATGAGCTACCTTATCGTCCACCTGACCCTGGCGGTGCCGCAGATGATCCTGGGTGAGGTGGCGCTCAGCTTCCTCGGCCTGGGCCTGCGTCCCCCGGCCGTCAGCCTCGGCACGCTTCTCATCGATTCCCAGAACATCCAGACCGTCACCCTCAGCCCCTGGCTGCTGGTGCCCGGCGGGCTCGTGATCCTAATCGTCGTCGCCTTCAGCTTCCTCGGCGACGGCCTGCGCGATGCTCTCGACCCCTATAGGAGCTAGCCAGATGTCCACGACGGCTCAAACCCAAACCAAGATGCTCCCTGCCGGCGAACCGCTGCTCGAGGTCAAGGACCTGCGCGTCGTGCTGCCGCTCATGGAGGGCAACCTTGTCGCCGCCGATGGCGTAAATTTCACCATCCAGCAGGGCCGCACGCTTGGTCTCGTGGGGGAATCCGGGTGCGGCAAGACCATGACCGCTCAGTCGATTCTCAAGATCAGTCCGAAGATCGCCCGCACCACCGGCGAAATCCTGCTGCACTACCCCGACAAGCCCTCCACCGACATCGTCGGCCTGGGCAAGGAAGATCGCGAACTCCTGAGCATCCGCGGTGGGGAGTGCGCCATGATCTTCCAGGAACCGATGACTTCGTTCTCTCCAGTGCACACCATCGGCAATCAACTGATCGAGGCGGTGCTCCTGCATCGCACGCGCGACAAGCACCAGGCGCGCGAGATCGCCATCGGCATGCTGGCGAAGGTCGGCATCCCTGCGCCCGCCGAGACGCTCAGGAAATACCCGCACCACCTCTCGGGCGGCATGCGCCAGCGCGCCATGATCGCCATGGCGCTGGCCTCCCAGCCGCGCCTGCTGATAGCGGACGAACCCACTACTGCCCTCGACGTCACCGTCCAGGCGCAGGTCCTGCGCCTGATGCGCGACCTCCAGCGCGACCTCGGCATGGCCATTCTCTATATCTCGCACGATCTCGGCGTCATCGCCCGCATGGCCGACGACGTGGCCGTCATGTACATGGGCTCAATCGTCGAGCAGGCGCCCGTCCGCGACCTCTTCCGGGCGCCGAAACACCCTTATACGCGTGGCCTTATGGCCTCGGTGCCCCGCATCGGCAAGCGCTCGGGCGAGCCGCTGCAATCGATCGGCGGCAACGTGCCGATCCCCATCAACAAACCCAGGGCCTGCGGGTTCTTCCCGCGTTGCCCCGTCGCCATCAGTGGCATCTGCGATCGCGCCGTACCGCCGCTGGTCGATGTCGCTACCGGCCACAAGTCCGCCTGCTTCAAGTATCCGGAAGTCCTCGCGGCCGCCGGCCTTGCCCAGGAGGCGGCGCATGTCCACTAAACCGCTGCTCAAGGTCCAGAACCTCAAGAAATATTACCCGATCGAAAGCGGGCTCATGCGCAAGGTCACTGGCCATGTCAAAGCCGTGGACGATGTAAGCTTCGAACTCGCCCAGGGTGAGGTGCTCGGGCTCGTTGGAGAATCCGGGTGCGGCAAGACCACCCTGGGCCGCTGCATCATCCGCGCCATCGACCCCACCGCCGGCTCGGCCCAGTTCACGCCGGGCGACGATGTTTCCATCGATCTCGCCAGCGCCGACAAGAAGACGCTCCAGTCCGTGCGCCCGCACATGAACATGGTCTTCCAGGACCCGTTCTCCTCGCTATCCCCGCGCATGACCGTGCGCGAGATCATCGGCGAGCCGCTGCGAGCGCAGAGGGTACCGGAACGCGAGATCACCCAGCGCGTCGAGCGGATCGCCGAGATGTGCGGGCTCAACCCAGCGCACCTCTCTCGCTATCCCAATGCCTTTTCGGGCGGCCAGCGCCAGCGCGTCTGCATTGCCCGCGCGCTTGTCACCAACCCGGTTTTGCTGGTGGCCGACGAGCCGGTTTCAGCGCTCGACGTCTCCATCCAAGCGCAAATCCTCAACCTGCTGCAGCGCCTGCAGCGCGAGTTGAATCTAAGCTTTATCTTCGTGGCCCATGACTTGAGCGTAGTTGAACACATCGCCGACCGCGTCGCGGTCATGTATGTCGGCAAAATCATTGAATTGGCGTCAAATGAGGACTTGTATTCGCGTCCCCGGCACCCCTATACCGAGGCGCTTCTGTCGGCAGTACCGAAGCCGGATCCGGATCTCGCCGACGAAACCATAATATTGGGGGGCGAGGTCGCCAGCGCGGCAAACCCTCCTTCTGGCTGTTATTTTCATCCCCGCTGCCGCTATGCGGGCGATGTCTGCAAGAACGCCGCGCCGCCGCTCCGCGAGATCGAGCCAGGCCACTGGTCGGCATGCCACTTCGCCGAGAGCCTGGACCTCGCGGGCGTCGTGCCCGAGCAGGACGAGGGAGAGATCGTGACGTGACGACCACGGAACGCAAAACATCCACCAACAAGAGCCTCGCCAAGGCGGTTCGCATGCTCAAGCTGTTCAGCGCCCAGGAGCCTCGCCTGGCGCTGGCCGAAATCAGCGCGCGGCTGGAAATGCCCAAGAGCACCACCCACGCGATCCTGCGCTCGCTCGTCGCCGAAGGCCTTATCGAGAAGATCGGCGGCGAGGCCTATGCCCTCGGCACCGGCATCCTGGCGCTGTCGCAGTCGGTGCGGGTGAACGTGGAAATCCGCGACCGCGCTGCCCCGCACGTCCGCGCGCTGGCGGACAAGGCAGGCGAGTCGGTCTACCTCACGTTCCTTGAAGGCGATCACATCCTTTACATCTATGCCGTCGAATCCTCCCGCCGCCTGATCGCGCGCACCGCGGTCGGCGATCGAATGCCGATGCACTGCACGGGCGTCGGCAAGGCCATTCTCGCCCACCTGCCCGAAGACGAAGCCCGCGGCATCCTCGGGCGGGTCGGGATGCCCAGGATCACCCCCAACACCATCACCGATCTCGACGCACTGATGGCCGATCTTGCCGCCATCCGCGAGCGCGGTTTCTCCTTCGACAACGGCGAGAATGAAACCGGCAACTATTGCGTCGGGGCGCCGGTCTACGGCGCGCGCGGCCGGGTGATCGGCGGCTGCTCGATTTCAGGCACCGACCCCGAGATCATCGGCAGCCGTGCACCGGAAATCGCCCGACTGCTGATTTCTGCCTGCCTCGATATGTCACGCAACCTCGGTTACGTGCCGCCATCCTTTTCTCAACTGCACTCAACGGTTCGCTGACCGGGGACTATCATGAACGAGCACAACACTTCCTATTCGGCACTCGGCGGCATTATCACCGCCATCCTCACCCCGATCCGCGCTGACCTTTCTATCGACACCGACCGACTGGTCGATCACGCACGCGATCTTCTCGCCCGCGGCGGAAGCCGGATTTCGACCTTCGGCAGCACGGGCGAAGGCGTCGCGTTCTCGTCGCCCGAGAAGCGCGAGGCCGTCGCTGCGCTGCTGGCAGCGGGCATTCGGCCTGACCAGCTGCTTCCCGCGATCATGACCTCTTCGGTCGGGACCGCCGCCCAGGAACTCTCGGACCTGGCAGCCCTCGGCTGCCGGGACATCCTCGTCCTGCCACCCTACTATTACGGCAATCCGCAGCTTGATGGCCTGGTCTCCTTCTACGAGGCCGTCTACGAGCGCGCCGGTCGCCCGGACGTTCGGCTGGTGCTCTACAACATCCCTGCCCTGAGCGGTGTCACCGTGACCCACGAACTGGTTCGGGCATTGCAGGCCGGCAAGGGCGCTCCCATCGCCGGCGTTAAGGATTCGACCGGGAATATTCAGAGCGGGTTGGCCTATGTCCGGGCCTTCCCCGAGCTGGCCATCTTCACCGGCGACGACCGAGTGTTGCCGCACCTGCTCGTGGCAGGCGGGGCCGGAATGATCGGCGGCCTGCCCAACCTTTATGTCCAGGACATCGTCTCTCTCTACCGCGACCCGACCGGACCGGACGCCGCCGCGCTCGCGGCACTGGCAGCAGAGCGTATCGCCCAGATTGACGCAACCGGCGGAATCCTGGCCCTCAAGGCGGGGCTGGCCGAACAGCGCCGGGACGATTCCTGGCGCCGCTGCATGCCTCCCCTCGACGGTGCCTTCCGCGCGGGAGCCCGGTGATGACTGACATGAACGCAACGGCCGATCTGCTCGAAGATCTCTGGCGGCAGGGCAAGACGCTGCCTCGGTTGCCGGACGAACTGACGCCACGCGATGTCGAGGGCGCCTTGGGCGCCCAGGCGGCTTACCTCAAACGGCACCGTAGTTGCGGCTGGAAGATCGGTCCCGGTCCGGGCGGCGAAGGCCGGATGGCGGCGCCCCTGCGCGGCGACATACTGCATGCGCCGCAGCAACTTCCCGCCGCCGCTACCCCGGCCATTGAGGTCGAGGTCGGGCTCGTGCTCGGCTCGGACCTCCCGGCAGGCAGCACCGCCGAACAGGCCGCTGCGGCGATAGGTGGATGGCACCTTGCGCTCGAGCCGCTCCGCTCGCGCTATGACGATCCCAAGGCGCAACCTCTGCCTGCCCTGCTGGCGGACAACCTGAGCAATGCAGGACTGATCCTTGGCAGCGGTATGCCTGGACTATCGGGTTACGTCGTCGACATCGTCATGGAACTCCACAACGGCGCAGAGAAGGTCGGAGAGTACCGCGGCCAGATATCGGTTCCAGAAATCGCCCAATCACTGGCCTGGCTTGCCGACTACGCTGCCGCCAGGGGCAAGCCGCTGGCGGCGGGAGATGTCGTGATCACCGGCGCGCGCGTCGGTCCCGTCGCCCTTCAGCGCGGCGCAAGCTACCGCGCCATCTCGACAATTGGCGAGGCCGCGTTCGGCGTCGCGCAAGGGTGACGCTGGCCGTAGGCCAACGCGGGTGTTGATTTTTCGCCGAGGGGTTGCCCAAATGTGCAACCTACCGCCTAAGCATGGTCAGCAGCGTCGTGAACGAACACCAACCCGCCGACGGGCAGCTCTCGCCCGCCAAACGCCCGATCACGAAAGTGAGCCTTAAGTGGTCGATGGTCGAGGAGGACTCGCTATCGATTCTTGACAAGTTCCGGCTGCTAAAAGATCTCGGCTTTGACGGTATCGAGTTCGATGCTCCTGACGACCTCCCAACCGACGAGATTCTGGCGGCCCGCGACCAGACTGGTCTCCTCATTCCGGGCGTCATCAATTCGTGTCACTGGAAGACGCCCCTTACCCACCCGGACCCGACCGTTCGCGATGCCTGCGTTGCCGCGACGATAGCGGCAATCGAAGAGGCCAAGGTTTACGGCGGCGACACCGTGCTACTGGTACCCGGGGTCGTCAACGAGACGACGAGCTATGTTCAGGCCATGGAGCGGGCCATGGATGGCATCGCCAAGATTCTGCCCCATGCCGAAGCGGCAGGAATTTCCATCGCTCTTGAGAATGTCTGGAACGACTTCCTGCTCAGCCCGCTCGAAGCCGCCCGGCTGGTGGACAGCTTTAAGAGCCCGCGCCTCGGCTGGTATTTCGACGTAGGCAACGTGCTGCGCTATGGCCGGCCTGAGCACTGGATCGAGGCCCTTGGCCACCGCATCCTCAAGGTGGACCTCAAGGAATTCAGCCTTGCCAGGATGAACGCGGAAGGCCCCTGGAAGGGCTTCGGCGTCGAACTGGGGGATGGCGACTGCAACTGGCCGGTGGTCAATCGCGCGCTGGCGGCAGCGGGCTACTCGGGCTGGGCATCGGTCGAGGTTCCTGGCGGCGACCGTCACCGGCTCGCCGCCATCAAGGAGCGCGTCGACCGGCTGGTCGTCGCCTAAGATCGTCCTAGCGCTTCACCTCGGCAAGTATCCTGCGGATGTTGTTGAGGCCGGTTTCGCAACCGAACAAGGTCGGCTCGTTACCTTCGTATTCGAGGGAAACGAACCCGTCGTAACCCGAAGCCACGACCGCCTCGGCGATCGCGTGGGTCTCCAGATCGCCATAGCCGAAGACCGAGCCCCGGATGAACTGGCCGCCATAGGTTTTGAGCCATCCCGGTCCCGGCTCGTTGCGACGCACGTAAAAATCCTTGAAATGGACGAAGCTCGCATGAGCGATGCTCGCGCGCGTACCCATCAACGGGTCCTCGTCCACGCACAGGAAATTGCCGACGTCGACCGTCAGCTTGAAGCTGGGCAGGCCCACGGCGTGTAGGAGCCGCTTGATGCGTTCGCTGGAGTTCATGAAGAACCCATGATCCTCCACGCTCGTGGTGACGCCGCGCGAGTGGGCATGGCTGGCAATCTCATGGCAGGCCTCGGCGATCCCGGCGAACTCGCGCTCGAACTCGGGCGTATCGGCCGAGCGGTTGCCCCAATGCACCACGTCATGGCGCAGAAACCCTACCTCCATGTCGCTGCAGAGATCGACATAACCCTTGACCCTATCGATCTGCGCGCGCCGGTCCGCTGGATCGGTGCCGATGAAATTTGCGCCAATGCAGATGCCGGATACGGGAATGCCGGTCTTGCCTGACGCGGCGCGGATGCGCCCAAGCATCTCCGCGTCGTCGCGGAGCTCGTAGCTCATATCGGCGCCCGGCGGCGCCACCGACAAGGTCGCGATTTCGAGGTGCTCGGCCCCGTGCGCCTCGAGCCAGACGAACACGTCCTCGATCTGCATGGAGCCATTCTCCATGAGCGGACGGAAACTGTAAGAACTAAGGCCGAGCTTCATGGCAACCCCTATCAATCATGTGCGCATCATCAAAACCATGGGTAGGCGTGTCAACGTTGCAATTGACAGCTCCGTGGCCCCTATCCCTTAGTTACCAGCATCATGAGTTAAGGGAGCTCTTTGGACTATGCAGGACCTGTCAGCCGATGTCGTTATCGTTGGGAGCGGCCCGACCGGCTCTGCCTACGCCCGGATCATCCGGCGCGACTGGCCAGAAGCGCGCATTCTGATGCTGGAGGCGGGTCCCTACCTGCGCGCCGAGAAGGGCGCGCATCTGGACAACATCGCCGACCTCGAGGCACGGACGGCGGCCGAGATCGGCGCCCAGGGCCCTACCCGTTCCGCCTATGCCCCGATCACCGAGGCCGAGTGGAACGAGCGCCGCGCTGGCCGCTTCGACGGCTCGCTGCTGCGGCGCCAGGGGCTCTTCCTCGCCAACGAGGCCGATCCCCATGACGAGACGCTATTCGCCGGTTTCGCCGCGGCCAATGTCGGCGGCATGGGCACAAAGTGGACGACTGGGTGTCCGCGTCCGTCGCAGTCGGAACGCATCCCCTTCATCGCTGCCGAGCAGATGGACGAGGCGCTGGGCCTCGCCGAAGACCTGCTCAAGGTCAACAAGGATCTCCACCCCAACGATCCGGGCGCCTCGAGGCTGCGCGAGCAGCTTGGCGCCATGTTCAACCAGGGTCGCGCGCCGGACCGACAGGTCCAGCCCATGCCGCTCGCCTGCACGCCGACCGCGAGTGGCTTCCTGCGCCACGGCATCGATGTGATCCTCGGGCAGATGCTCGAGGAGAGCGAGGAAACGTTCCGCATCCTGCCCGATACCGGCTGCCGCAGGATCATCCACGAGAACGGCAGGGCGACGGGCGTGGAAATCGCCACGCCGGGCTCGAACGACACCCGGCGCGTCGCAGCCGGCACGGTGATCGTAGCGGCGGACTCGCTGCACTCGCCGCAACTGCTCTACGCCTCGGGCATCCGCCCAGCGGCCTTGGGGCGAACCATCAACGACCATTATCAGGTGACCAAGCTCATCGAGGTGGAAACGGACCAGCCCATGCAATCCATGAGCTGGATCCCGCGTGTGGACGACTGGCCGTTCTCGGTCACCATCGGCCCCACCAGCGCCAACACCATGCCCTTCCCCGCCGACTTCAAGGGCCAGCCGGTGTTCATCGGCCTTTTCTGCGCCTCGGACGTCGACCCGGGCAATCGCATGGAGTTCGACGAGACCCGGACCGATTGGCTCGGCCTCCCCACGATCTCGATCAGGGCCCGCAAGACCCCCGGCGACCTGGCTCGGCTCGAAGAGGGCAAAGCGCTCGTCGCCCGCATCACCGACGCCCTCGGGCGCTCCGCACCAGGATTCGAAACGGTCGTGCTACCCGTGGGCAGTTCGCTTCACTACCAGGGCACCATGCGCATGGGTGAGCGCAATGATGGCGAGAGCGTCTGCGACGCCAACAGCCGCGTCTGGGGGTTCGAGAACCTCTATGTCGCCGGCAACGGCATCATCCCAACCGTAACCGCGACGAACCCCACCCTGTTTTCGGTGGCACTGGCCACCATCGGCGCGCGCCAGATCGCGCGCGAACGCCGCCAGACCTGAGCGCAAAACAACCCATGCCCGGCCAGGGCCGGACATGGGCCAATCCCTCTATCTCCCGTCACAATCCTCTTCTAGCCTTGGCCATCCATTCCTGAGGAGGATGCCTCATGCCCAATCGTCTCAATCCCTATCTGAGCTTTCGCGACAACGCCCGCGAGGCGATGACGTTCTACCAGACAGTGTTCGGCGGAAAGCTGGACGTCATGACGTTCGACCAGATGGCGCACGATCCGTCCGAGAAGGACAACGTCATGCACGCCATGCTCGAGGCCCCCAACGGCATGGTGCTGATGGGCTCGGACACGCCCAAATCCATGCCGCATTCCTCCGGCAGCGCCATTTCGGTGTCCCTGAGCGGCGATGACGAAGCACTCTTGCACGGCTATTGGGACAAGCTCAGTCAGGGCGCCCAGATCGCGGTGCCGCTCGAGAAGGCTCCCTGGGGCGATTCCTTCGGCATGCTGACCGACCGTTTTGGCACGCCCTGGATGGTCAACATCGCCGCCGCGCGCCAGTAGCCCGGGCCGTGACTCATCCGTTCGAACTGCGTCCGGCCACAACCGAGGACCGCGACGCGCTGGCGGAGCTATGGCACGCCAGCGCGAGCCTTCCCACCGTTGGGCCGCCGCAGATGCCCAGCCGCATTGAACTACGCGAACGCGTGGACCAGGAGTTTGCGCAAGGCTGGGTCACCACTCTTGCAGTGACCGGCAACGGGCTGGTCGGCTTCGTCGCCATCAAGCCTGCCGTCTCCGTACTGGACCAGTTGTTCGTCAGCCCCGACCACCTTGGCGGCGGCGTCGGCAGGGCCCTGCTCGGCCACGCCATGGCTGAAATGCCGGCCGGCTTCAAGCTGTTCACGGCCTCGGCGAACATCCGGGCCAGGCGCTTCTACGAAGCGGCCGGCCTCGTGTTCGTTTCTGAGGAACCCCACCCACGTTCCGGCCACCCGGTCAGCCACTATCGCTGGCATCCCTGAGGCGATGCTCGGCCCTCAGTGGCCGAGTACGCGCTCCAGCGCTCCGGGCTGATCGTGGACCGCGAGCTTGTCCATGATTGTGGCGCTCGCCTCGTTCATGCCAACGAGCTCGACCGAGACTCCCTCGCGGCGGAATTTCAGCACTGCCGTGTCGATGGCGCCGACGCCGGTCAGGTCCCAGATATGCGCCTTGCTGACATCGATGCGAACGCGCTCGATGGGCTCCTTGAAGTCCAGGGCGTTGAGGAAAGTCTCGGACGACGCGAAGAAGACCTGCCCCTCCACGAAATAGTCGCGCTCGCGCCCGTCCGCGCTCAGGGCCGAGGTCACGCGGAAGAACTGGGCCACCTTCCAGGCAAAGAAGATGCCTGAGAGCAGCACCCCCACGCCCACACCGAGCGCCAGGTTGTGCGTGCCGACCACCACGATGACCGTTGCCAGCATGACCAGGCTCGACCGGCGCGGATGCTTACGCAGGTCATTGAGCGAAGACCAGTTGAAGGTGCCGATGGAGACCATGATCATGATGGCGACCAGCGCCGGCATCGGAATGATGCCCACCCAGTCTCCAAGAACCATGAGCAGGAAGAACAGCACCGCGCCAGCCGTGAACGTCGACAAGCGGCCGCGGCCACCCGATCGCACGTTTATCACCGACTGCCCGATCATGGCGCAACCAGCCATGCCGCCGAGGAAGCCGGTGATGAAGTTGGCGATGCCCTGCCCCACGGCCTCGCGGTTCTTGTCGCTTTTCGTGTCGGTCATCTGGTCGACGATGGAGGCCGTCAGCAGGCTTTCGAGCAGCCCGACCGCGGCGACGCCGATCGAATAAGGCAGGATGATCATCAACGTCTCGAACGTGAAGGGCACATTCGGCAGAAGGAACACCGGCAGCGTCGAGGGCAGCTCGCCCAGGTCGGCCACCGTACGCACGTCGACCTTGATGATCATGGTGAGAATGGTCAGCACGATGATGCAGACAAGCGGCGACGGGACCGCCTTGGTCACGCGCGGAAACAGGTAGATGATCGCTAGTCCCAGCCCGATCATGGCGTAAGTCTGCCAGGGCATGCCGACCAGTTCGGGTAGCTGCGCCATGAAGATGAGAATGGCCAGGGCATTGACGAAGCCCGTGAGCACCGAGCGCGAGACGAAGCGCATGACATAGCCGATCCGCGCGAGACCCGCGCCGACCTGGATGACGCCGGCGAGGATCGTCGCGGCAAGGAGGTATTGCAGCCCATGGTCGCGCACCAGCGTCACCATGAGCACGGCGGTAGCGGCGGTTGCCGCCGAGATCATCGCTGGCCTGCCCCCGGTAACGGAGATGATCATGGCGATGCAGAACGAGGCGTATAGCCCCACCTTGGGATCTACGCCCGCGATCGCAGAAAAGCCGATGGCTTCGGGGATCAGGGCAAGCGCCACCACGATACCGGCAAGCACGTCGCCACGAATATTGGAAAGCCAGTCACGGCGGAAAGTCTCAAGAAAGGTCATGTTGAAAATCCAGGCGTTCGGACAAGACGGGAGCGCCAGGGCGGCCGGTCCGACAAAGCAAATTAACTGGAGTGTCCGGCGGATTGGCGGCCGGAAGAGCCACCCGGAGTTGCACCGGGTCCGATGACTGCGCCGTTTCTGCACGGGTGAAGCGACAAAATCAACCTCTCCGATGCCAGACGAGCAACGGCACGGGCGGAAGGTCATCTTCAGTTCGTCGCCCCCGAGTGACGATCTCTTAATTGCCGGCATCCTAAAACGGAGTTGCTAACTGGGATCGCTGCCATGAGTTACAGATCCGCGCTTGCACAACAGGTCGAGCCCCTTGCATTGGAAGCCAATGCCCTGGCCTTGCAGGCCCGAGTGCGCGAACAGGAAGCGATCATCGAGAGCCTGCGCCGGCAGATCAGCGACGACCGCCTGGTTTTTGAACGTTCCTCGGCGGCAGCCCGCATCGGCCTTTGGGAGTGCGACCTGAGCAGCGAGAAGCTGATCTGGAGTGACGTCGTCTACGACATCTTCGGCCTGCCCCGGGGGTCGCGGCTCGACCGCCAGGCAACGCTCGAGCGCTATGTGGGCAATTCCGCCAGGGAACTCGTATCGCGACGCACGGCGGCAATTCGTGATCGCACGGGCTTCACCCTCGATGCCGAGATCATCGCCTTTACCGGCCAGACGCGGTGGATACGGATTACGGCCAGCGTGGATTGCCGCGACGGGCAGCCGTTCCGTGTATTCGGCATGAAGCAGGATATCACTGAGGAGAAACTGCTTGCCGACCGGACGCGCTACCTCGCCGAGAACGATGTCCTGACCGGCCTGGCCAACCGCGCCAAGTTCCAGTCGACGCTGTCCCGTGTCTGCGCAAACGCTGAAAGCGGCGAGTCCAGGGCCCTGCTGATCGTCGACCTCGATGGCTTCAAGCTCGTCAACGATACCCACGGTCACATGGCCGGGGACGAATGCCTGCGCGAGGCCGCGCGCCGCCTGCGCTCGATCTGCGGGGACACGGAACTGGTGGCACGCCTCGGCGGAGACGAATTCGGTATCGTCTGCAGTGGCGACGTCGACCTGCCCGCCCTCAATACGCTTTCCCAAGCAATCATCGAAGAAATGCAGCGCCCGGTGTTCTATGGCGGGCAGGCCTTGCATTTCGGGGCATCCGTGGGGATAGCACTCCTCGATCGCTGTACGCCTTCCCAGCTCTACAAGGCCGCCGATACGGCCCTCTACGAAGCCAAGTCGGCCGGGCGCAATGCCTTTCGGGCGACGACAGGACTGCGGGTCGGCTCTAGGTCCCAGGTTTAGACTGCCCGCCACGTCTCCCATTCCCGTCTCGCGTCGGCGATGGCGCGATGTGCAGCCGGCGCTTGCCCGATAAGGGCACGCGCTGCCGCGACGCGCGCGGTGGCAAGGGTCTCGCTGGCACCATCCTGCCGAGCCTTGGCCATGAAGGCCTCTTCGCTCGACCTGAGGCGCAGGAGATGACGCGGCTGCCCCGCCGCTCGCAGGAGCATGCTCAGCCAATGCCCATCCCACGATGGTGCGCTGGCGTAGACATCGTTGCCCTCGAAAGCCGCAATCACGCGGTCGCAAACGCGGTCGTGGGGCTCGCCATCACGCGCCAGCAGTCCGCGGGAAATTCCATGGATGGCTTGGGCAGAGTCATCCCACTCCACCCAGCCCGGTGCGGGACGGATCAGATGCCCCTCCTCGCGACCATCCTCCCATACCCAGCCGACTTCGATCGGATAGCTTTGCTTGCTGAGCGAAGACGCTTCGAAATCGACGAATAGCAGCAACGGATGGCCTCCTGTGCATTCCTTTCACTATGTCAGGAATGCGCAGGCGACGTCTTGGTTACTTAAGCGCGCCGGCGGCAAGGCCACCCAGGAAGTAGCGCTGACAGAAAATGTAGATGACCACCGCCGGCAGCGTGAACATCACGCAGGCCGCCATCAACGGTCCCCACTGCACGCCATGCTCGCCGAAGAACGAGTAGAGGCCGATCGATAGCGTGTATTTGCTCGAGTCGTTGAGATAGATGAGTGGGTTGAGAAAATCCGTCCATGCCCAGATGAACTGGAACACCGCCGAGGTGACCAGCGCCGGTCGTGCGATGGGCAGCACGATGCCCCAGTAGACTTGGAATTCGCTGGCGCCATCCATCTTCGCCGCCTCCAGCAGCTCGTCGGGAACCGAGAGCAGAAACTGACGGATGAGGAAGATGAAGAACGGCGTCCCCAGGAAGGCCGGCAACACCAGCGGCAGGTAGGAATTGGTGGCGCCCAATCCGTTCCACATCATGTAGATCGGGATCAGCGTCACCTGCGGCGGCAGCATCATCGTGGCAAGGATCACCACGAACAGCACGTTGCGCCCGGGCCATTCCAGCTTCGCCAATGCGTAAGCGACCAGCGGACAGGCAATCAGGGTGCCGAGCACGCTCAACCCCGAGACCAGGAGCGTGTTGCCCAGATATTGCCAGAACGGGATTTGCTCGAAGACGGCGGCGAAATGCTCGAGCGTCCAGGTGCGCGGCCAAAGTTCGGGAGGTGCCGTGAAGATGTCGTCCGTCGGCTTGAATGCCGTCGTCACCATCACGAGGAACGGGAAGCAGAACAGCAGCACCAGGGCAATGATCAGCAGGCGCTGGATGGTCCAGCCTGCCATCCTGCGGGCGGGATCAGCGGCTGCCATAATGCACCCATTTCTTTGACGACCAGAGGATGAGCAGCGTCACCGCCAGGGTGATAACCAGCAGCAGCCAGGCCATGGCCGAGGCGTAGCCCATCTTGAGGAAGATGAAGGCGTTCTGGAACAGGTAGACGCTGTAGGTGAGCATGGAGTCGCCCGGACCGGCGGCCTGAGACGTCCCGACTGCCGGGTCCTTGGCCAGCACGAACGGCTGGGTGAAGATCTGCAGGTACGCAATGATGAGCACGACCAGTTGGAAAAGCGTCACCGGCGAGATCATCGGCCAAGTAATGTCGGTGAACCGGCGCCAGGGCCCCGCCCCATCGAGCTGCGCGGCCTCGTAGAGATCGCTGGGCACATCCTTGAGCGCGGCAAGGTAAATGATCATCGTCCCCCCGACCGTCCAGAGCGAGACGATCAGCACCGCCCAGCTTCCCCAGGCCGGCTCCTGGAGCCAGTTGGGCTGAGGGATGTGGAACCAGCGCAGGATCTCGTTGACGAACCCGTATTGCGCGTTGAGCAGCCAGCGCCAGAGGAAGCCGCCGGCCACGACCGGGATGATCGTCGGCAGGTAGATGAGCGCGCGATAGAGCGGTTGCCCCTTGACGTTCAGGTTGAGGATGTGGGCCCCAGCGAGCGCCAGGATCAGGCTGATCGGCACGCCGGTGATCGTCAGGAACAGGGTGTTGTAGAGGCTCTTCCAGAACTTGGCGTCATGGATCATGCGCGCATAGTTCGAAAGCCCCACGAATTTGGGCGGCTGGAACAGGCTGAAGTCGGTGAAACTGTAAAAACCCGAAGCCGCAATCGGGTACGCGAAGAAGATCGCGAACCCGATAAGGAATGGCGAGGCGAAAGCCAGGCCCTTAAGAAGGGCCCGGCCTCTACCCGGTTCCGGCCGCGAACGGCCGGCCTGTGCTTGCCTACTGGGCATAAGAACCCGACCGGTCGGCAACGCCCTTCATGGCGTCTTCTGCGGTCTGGGAGCCCTGGGCGATCGCCTCGAATGCCGAGCCCAGGTCGGCCGAGTATTCGGCGCTGTAGGGCGCGGAGCTGAAGGACTTCGCATTCGGGCTCTTGAGCGAGCTGAGCCAGGCGTCGTAGTTCGGCAGGTCGGCGTAGATATCGTTGCCGAGCAGGGACGTGCGGGCCGGCAGGTTGCCGAGCGCGCGGGTGAACTTGGCCATGACGTCCGGGCTGCCCAGGTACTTGAGGAACTCGCCGGCCTCGGCCTTGTGCTTGGAATTGGCAGGAATGAAGAGGGTCGAGACTTCGACCAGCGTCGTATCCGCCAGTTCGGGCGTCGCCGCCGGGATGGAGACGGCGCCCCACTCGAACCCTTCGGCCGAGCCCAGCGAAGCGGACCGCCATTCGCCATCGATCACCATGGCCATCTTGCCCTGCACGAAGGGATCCTGCGGCGACATATAGGGACCGAAACCAGCGATGAACTTGTTCACTGCCGACGCGCCATAGGGCTTCACCACGTTGTCGACGTAGAAATTGATGCCCTTGATGTTGTTGGCGTCGGCCGGGGACGGCTGCCCGCCGGCGTTCCACTCGCCGCCGAAGGCATAGCCCAGTACCACCATCGTGGTCGGCATGTAGGCGCTGCCGAGGCCAAGCTGGGTGATGTTGCCGTCGCCATCGACTTTGGTCAGCGCCTTGATGGCAGCCGCGAGTTCGTCCATCGTCTTGGGAGGCTCGACACCGGCGTCCGCAAGCAGCTTCTTGTTATAGAGCAACTGATAGTCGTGCACCGCGATCGGCAGCGAATAGAGCTTGCCGTCATAGGTCACCTGGCTGACGGCTGCCGGCACGAAATCGGCCACGTCGATCCCCAGGTCGTCGAGCGGAGCCAGGATGCCCTTGGAGGCCCACGAGCCCACTGCCGAACCGAAATGATCGGAAATGTCGAAGGCCCCGTTGCTGCTCGACATCGAGGCAAGCTGCTTGGTGGTATCCGGGCTCGAGACGCCCTTCACCACGATCTTGTCCTGGCTGGCATTGTAGTCGGCGATGAGCTCTTCAAGAGCTTTGGCTTCCGCCCCGCCCCAGAGATAGGAGAAGGTGATTTCCGTTTTTTCCTGAGCGTAGGCGCTCAGCGTAGCGCCAAAACCCATCAGGACGCCGAGCGCGGTGGCCACCACTGCCCCGCCAGCCCTGCTGCGAGCGATTCCCATCATTTCAAACTCCCTTTGCGGCACTTTTCGTTTGCCACAATTGGTGTAGCCCAATTATTTTCAGAACGTCAACGGCGAGACACAATTTAGCCAGATTGACTTGCCGACGCACATATTGGTCTATACCAATCACAAATCGCCTCGGACAGGCGGTGCTCGGAGGACCTCGTCACATGGGAGAAAGTGCTGGACCGCAACGCGCCGGGACCAAGTCCGCGCAATTGCGCGCCTATCTCCTCGGCCTGATCGAGGAGCAACTGCGCCCTCACGATAAGATGCCGACCGAACGCGAACTCGCCGAAACCTTCGGCGTTACGCGCCTTACAGTCCGGCGCGCGCTCGATCAGCTCGGCTACGAAGGGCGGGTCTATCGCACCCAGGGTGCCGGTACGTTCGTGAGCGAACCACGAATTGCAAAGTCCGTCGAGCTAACGTCCTTTACCGACGACATGCGCGCCCGTGGCCTGATGCCCGGCTCCCAGTCGACGAGGATCGTGGAAGTAACGGCCGGCGCCGAGGTTGGCGCCCAGCTCGGCATCAGCCCGCGCGACGCTGTCGCCCACATCTATCGCGTCCGCACGGCCGACGGCGAACCGATGTGCCTCGAAAACACCTACATTCCCGCCAGCCTGGCGCCCGATCTCGCCCGCCGGCCGCTGGAGGGATCGCTCTACCAGACGCTCGTCGAAAACTACGGCCTGCGCATCGACAAGGCCGAGCAATCGATCCATGCCACCGTGCTGGACGGCGAGATGGCCCAGGCCCTCGGCGTTCCGGAATTCTCGCCCGCCTTCAAGGTCTCCCGCGTCGCATACGACGCCCGGAGCCGGCGGATCGAATACGCCGAAAGCGTCTACCGCGCCGATCGGTATTCGTACGATTTCGTCATCTATCGCACGCCCAAAGGGACCAAATAAGTGACCGCCACTCCTCGCAATGCCGGCCGCCCGGGCGGCATGGCCATTGCCTTCGTGCCGCTCGATGAGCGGCCGGTGAACACCAGCCTTCCCTCGGCCGTAGCCGCCATCGCCGGCGCCGGCCTCATGCTGCCGCCAGCCGAGCTGCTGCCGCAACTGCGCGAGCCCGGAAAGGCGGACGACATTGGCGCCTGGTTCCGCCAGGCGACAGCGACCGCCGACGCAGCCGTCGCCTCCCTCGACATGCTCTGCTACGGCGGCCTGATCGCAGCGAGAACCAGCGGCGACACGACCCTTGCGGCCCTCGAGCGGCTGGAAACCCTGCGCGCGATCCGCGAGGATCACCCAGACCTGCCAATCGCGGCAGTATCCCTCGTCATGCGGGCATCCGATTCCTACAACCCGCAGGAGGAGCCCGACTATTGGGCTCAGTACGGCCGTGAACTGCACCGCCTCGGCGCCCTGCACCATCGCGATTTTCTCGTGAACCTGGGGGCGCTCGACACACCCGGGAACGCCGACGAACTAGCGACGCTGCGCGCCAAGCTGCCCACCGCGATCCTCGCCGATTTCGAGCGCCGCCGGTTGCGCAACCACCACGTCAACCTCGAGGCGCTGGCCTTGGCCGCCGACGGCACCGTGGACCCGCTAATGATCACCGCCGACGATACCGCCGAACATTCCGGCGGGTCGGTAGAGCAGATTTGGCTCGACCAATGGGCCCGCGTCTTGCCAATCTCGGCCGAGGTCCTGATGTATCCGGGCGCCGACGAAGTCGCCGCCGTGCTCGTTGCACGCCAGCTCGCCACGCAAATGGATGCCAGGGCGCGCTTTACCGTCGATACTGCCGACCCCGAGGGCCTGGCCCGCATCGCCAACTACGAGAACAGCCCCATGCGCGTCGCCATCGAGCGGCAGGTCAAGGCCAGCGGCGCCGAACTGACCGAGGATGCGGAGGCGATGGCGTTGGTGATCCACACTTCCGATCCGCGCCGCCGCGACCTCTGCGGACAGGTCCCGACCTTCGATACCGACGATGAAAAGGATGCGCAGGCGACCCTCGACCTCATCGCACGGTTGATCGAGCAAGGGCGAGAAGTCGCGCTGGCGGACCTGCGCTATTCGAACGGCGCCGACCCGATCCTTGTCGAAGGGCTCGCCGAACGTGGCCTGCTGCTCAAGCTCCTCGCCTATGGCGGCTGGAACACGGCCGGGAATGCACTCGGATCGGTGGTGGCCGCCGCCGCTGCCATCCAGATCGGGCGTGCCGCAGGCACCTACGATGCCGGAGAAGCACGGCGTCTGCTGCTGCACCGCGTCATTGAGGACTATGCCTACCAGGCTGTTGCCCGCAGGCCGCTCAACGCCGGCATTCTGACCTTCCAGACGCCCAACGAGGAACGGGCGGCAGAAGCGAGCGTCGGCGCAGAACTCAACGCCATCCTTGGCAGACTGACAGGTCGCAGCGACCTCAAGGTCAGCAATATCAACTTCCCATGGCACCGAAGCTTCGAGATCGACTTCGTGATCGAAGGAGATCTGGTCCGATGATCCCTGCTCTGGAGCGCCTCAAGGGCACGCTCATCGTCTCCTCCCAGGCCATGAACCCCCGCAGCCCCCTCGCCCGCCCCGATATCCTCGCCATGATGGCCGAGGCCGCCGGATTGGGTGGCGCCGGTGGCTACCGCGTGGACGGCCCCGAGGTCGTTCGCGAACTGCGCGCCCGCACCGCCCTTCCCATCATCGGCATCGCCAAGGATCGCCGCACCGGCTTCGATGTCTACATCACCACCACCGTCGCCGACGTCGAAGCCCTCTGCAACGCCGGAGCGGACATCGTCGCCTGCCAGGCCACCAGGGGGTCGAGGCCTGGCGAGAGCTTCGGGGAACTAGCCGCCGCCGCTCATGCGCGCGGCGCCGCGGTGATGGCCGATATTTCGACGCTCGAAGAGGCAACCATCGCCGCAGAACAGGGCGCCGACGTCATAGCCACGACGATGGTTGGCTACACGCCTGCCACGAAGGGGGCTGTCCGGCCGCCTTTTGATTTCGTGCGCAGGCTCGTCGCCGCACTCAAGGTGCCGGTAATCGTCGAGGGCGGTATCTGGACGCCCGAGCACGTTGCGCAGTCCTTCGCCACCGGCGCATTCGCCGTCGTCAGCGGTTCGGCCGTCACCGCGCCCGACCTCATCACCAGTCATCTGCTCTCGGCGCTCTGAAGCAAGTGCAGGCGGGAGCCAGTCCTTGCCTACATGCCTTCCACGAACCCAAGGATATTGCCCTCGGAATCCTTGACCCAGGCATTCTTGACCGGCCCGAACTCGGCCAGGCCATCCACCGTCTTGAGGCCGGGCAGATCGTAGTCCTCGAACACGACGCCTCTCGCTCGAAGTGCCTTCATGTCCGCGACGAGATCTTCGCTCGTGAACGATAGAATGGTGTGCTGCGCCGTCCCTGCGTAGTCGGTCACGTAGAGGAACACGTCCAATCCTCCGATCGTGTAGGAGGCGCCGTAGTCTTCCTTTCGCTCGGGCCTGAGCCCCAGCTTTTCCTCATACCAGGCCATGGCCCGGCCGAGGTCGGATGCTGGAATCATGGCAACTGCGTGTTTGATGGAGAACATCTCTCCCTCCTCTCCTGTCATGCCAAAATAACTGAGACGCGCTCCAAGCGGTTCAAATTGAACCAAAATCGCCGTCGCGCGTTATTTGTCCCGACTACCTCACTTAGGGTCGCAAACTTGCGAAAGGGGCAAGAAAATGGATTTGACTTCACTTCTTATCGTGCTGGTCGTGGGTGGCATCGCCGGCTGGGTAGCCGGTCTGATCGTCAAGGGTTCCGGGTTCGGCATCATCGGTGACATCGTGATCGGTATCGTGGGCGGTATCCTTGCCGGTTGGCTGCTTCCGTTGCTGGGCATCAGTTTCGGCGGGATCGTGGGCTCGATCATCGCCTCGATTATTGGCGCGGTCATCCTCCTGCTGATCATCCGCGTCATCCGTCGCGCCACCTGACGACACAGGCAATTCGCTTCCGCTAAGCGGAAGCAATGAGGAAGGGCCGGAGCATCGCTCCGGCCCTTTCTGTTTGCCTAGACCCCGTAGACCTCCCTGGCCCGCTCGGGGGTGATAAACCCGTTCTTGAGATCCTCTGCCACTGCCGACTTGTCGCGCAGCCTGGGATCGCCGAGGCCGCCGCCGGTGCCGGTGACGATGCGAATCACGTCGTCCTTGTTGACCGTCAGGTTCGAGACGAACGCATAGCGCTCCGAGCTGCCATCCTTGCGGAAGACGCGGACATAGTTGGGCGAGCCCTCGTTGCCGCCGTCCAGCGCCCACGGAAGGATCCTGGAGCGCGTGTAGCCGGCGGTCAGGAACGAGCCGTCCGCGCGCACGCGGTAATCCATGACGATGCCATGGCCGCCGACCCACTGCCCCTCGCCGCCGGGCTCGGTATTGAGCTCCATGCGGTCGACGAAAAGTCCGTTGCGGGCCTCCGAGATTTCCGCCGGGCAATTGTAGGTCTCGCCGTGGAAACCCGAGAAGATGGCCGAGTTGCCGTCCTTGCCGCGGCTGGCGCCCCAGCCGCCGAGTTCCGGCTCGACGATGGTGTAATGCCGGCCGGTATCCGGATGCGGGCCACCGATGAAGGTGCCGCAGATGGACGAGAAATGCCCTGCCGGCAGCCGCTCTGGGATGACGTTGGCCAGACACCGCCAGATGAGGTCGTAGACCCGAACCTCGGTCTCGAAATAGAACCCGATCGGCGACGGCTCCTTGGCGTGGAACACCGAGCCTTCGCGGGTCAGCACCTTGATCGGGCGGAACGAGCCTTCATTGGCCGGGGATTCCGGGTCCGTCAGCGACTTGAAGATGATCTGCGCGCAGATGATCGCGCCGTCGCGGCTGGTATTGGTCGGGCCGACATCCTGGTCGGGGTTGTCGCGCAGGTCGACGATGAACTCGGTATCCGAGATCGTGACCTTGACGTTGTAGAAGCGCCCGTCGTCCTGCTCTTCGGTGAGTTCGAACGTACCGTGCGGGAGCTTGGCCAGCTCGCGCAGCGACACCTTCTCGCCGAAATCCATGAACGAGCCCATCGCCTTCTCGAAGGTGGCGACGCCGTACTTGTTGGCGAGATCGGTAAGGCGCCTGGCGCCGATACGCACCGAGGCGATGGCCGCCCAGATGTCGCCCTCGAGGAAATCGGGTGTGCGCGAATTGACGGTGATGATGTCGAATACCGCCGCGATGGGCTCGCCCTTCGACACCAGCTTGATGGCCGGCAGGCGCAGGCCCTCCTGGAAAATTTCCGTCGCGTCCGCCGAGAGCGAACCCGGCGACTTGCCGCCGATATCAGCGTTGTGCGCGATATTGGCGGTCCAGGCGATGAGCTTGCCGTCGGCAAACACGGGCATGGCCACGACGATGTCGTTGAGGTGGGTCACGCCGCCGTAATAGGGATCGTTGGTGGTGAACACGTCGCCCGGCTGGATATCGCCCGGCTTGTTGAACTTGGCCACGATCACCTGCACGGCCTTGTCGAGCACGCCCACGAACGAGGGAATGCCCGCGCCCGAGGAAGCCAGCCGGCCCTCGGCGTCGACAATGCCCGTGCCCATATCGAGCACTTCGTAGATGACCGAGCTCATCGCCGTCTTGCGCATGGCCGCGAACATTTCGTCGGCCGTCGCCTGCAGCGAGTTCTGGATGATTTCCAGGGTGATCGGATCGTTGATGGTGTCAGTCATGTCGATGCCTCACGCCGCAAGCTTGATCTGGATATTGCCGAAGCCGTCGACTTCCACCTGGTTGCCCGGATGGATGACGACAGTGGTGCCGGGGTCCTCGATGATGGCGGGGCCGGTGAAGGTCATGCCCGGCTCGAGCCTGGTGCCGTCATAGATGGCGGCCTTGTGAACGCCTTCGAGGGCATAGTCGACATCGCGCTCGCCCTTGAGGGCCGCCGACGCCGGCGTGCCCGTCGCCGGGCGCTTCTCCATGGTGAGCTTGCCGACTTCCGCCGATGCCACCAGGTGGATGCCAACGATCTCGACCGGAGCCTTGAGGCGATAGGTGTATTCGCGCTCATAGGTCTGGTGGAAATCCGCCTCGATTGCGGCCAGCCGCTCCTCGGTCACCGGACCGTCGATCAGGACTTCGGTCGTGTGCTCCTGGTTCTGGTAGCGGAACTTGCCGAAACGGAGCACCTTGACCTTGGACGGGTCGATGCCTTCCGCCGCGAACTGCGCGCGCGCATGGGCTTCGCCTTCGGCAAAGGTCTTCTCGATGCCGTCCGCGGCGCCGGGGCGCAGGTCGCCGAGGCGGGTGACGAAATAGTCGCGACGCAGGTCGCTCATCATCATGCCCCAGGCCGAGAACACCGAAGCGCCGGTGGGGATCACCACCTTCTTGACGCCCAGTTCCATGCCCAGCGCCAGCGCGTGCATGGCGCCGCCGCCGCCAAAGGCGACGAGCGTGAAGTCGCGCGGGTCGTGGCCGCGATTGAGCGAGACGAGCTTGAGCGCGTTGACCATGTTGTTGTTGGCGATGCGGATGATGCCGCGCGCGGCTTCGTCCGGGCCGATGCCGAGCTTGTCGCCGACGGCGGTCAGCGCCTTCTCGGTCGCCGCCATGTCGGCCACCACTTCGCCACCGCAGAAATAGTCGCGGTTGATGCGGCCGAGCCAGAGGTTGGCGTCAGTCGTCGTCGCCTTGTCGCCGCCACGTCCATACGCCGCCGGACCCGGGCTGGCGCCGGCCGATTGCGGGCCGACATGGAGCTTTTCGTGCTCATCGACCCAGGCGATGGAACCGCCGCCATTGCCGATTTCGACAAGGTCCACTACCGGCACCATGATCGGGTAGCCGGCCGACTTGCGGTCGCGCTCGATCCAGTAATCGGTCATGATCTTCACGTGCCCGCCCTCGATCAGGGAGCACTTGGCCGTGGTGCCGCCGATGTCGAGCGCCAGCACGTTGTTCTCGCCGATCAGCTTGCCGAGCTCGGCCGCGCCCCAGAAGCCCGAGGCCGGGCCGGATTCGACCATGGTGATCGGAATGCGCGACACCGCTTCGATGGAGTCCACGCCGCAGTTCGACTGCATGATGTAGGCGTCGCCATCGAAGCCCGACTGCTTGAGGCCGTCGGCGAGGCGCCCGAGATAGCGCTCGGCCGCCGGCTGCACGTAAGCCGACAGCACCGCGGTATTGGTGCGCTCGTATTCGCGCCATTCGCGGGTGATCTGGTGGGAGGCCACGGCCGACACTTCCGGCCAGAGCTTCTGCACCTCAGCCAGGGCCGCCTGCTCATGGCTGGGATTGGCATAGGAGTGGAGGAAGCTGATCGCCACCGCTTCGACGCCCTCGGCCTTGAAGATATCGAGGATCGCCGGCAGGCCCGAGAGGTCGAGCTTGACCATTTCCTCGCCCTTGTAGCTCATGCGTCCGGCAACCTCGCGGCGCAGGAAGCGCGGCACGAAGGGCTCGGGCTTGGCGTAGTGCAGGTTGAAGAAATCCGGGCGATTGCCGCGCGCGATTTCGAGCGTATCGCGAAAACCTTCCGTGGTGATGAGGCCGACCTTGACGCCCTTGCGCTCGGTGAGCGCATTGATGACGACTGTGGTGCCGTGAGCGAGGAAATCGATCTCGGACACATCGACGCCGCCCTTGGCGAGGACGTTGAGCACGCCCTTCTCGAAGTTCGGGGGCGTGGTGTCGGACTTGGCGGTCTTGACCACCGACTTGCCGGTTTCCTGGTCCGTCTCGAAGACGACGAGGTCGGTGAAGGTGCCACCGACGTCGGTGGCAACGCGGATTGTCTTAGCCATTGGCATTCTCTTTCGACATCAGCAGGCACGTGGCGGCGGCAGCCGTCAGGGCATAGGCCTCGGCCACGCGTTCGGCAGTGAAGTGGCCTTCAACGTTGAGCATGTTGAGCGTGCCGATCGAGGTCCCGAAGACGACGATGGGCAGGTTGAGCATGGACTTGCAGCCCAAAGCTTCGAGCTTGGGATATTCGGGCAGAACGGCGGCCAGCTCGGCGGCCGAGTTGAGCACCAGCGGCTCGCGCTTGCCGATGATGGTCTGCTCCCAGATCGTATCGCCGATGGGGTCTGCGCCCGGCACCGGGTAGAGATCGAGATTGTCCGAGTACTGGCGACGCATCACGCCGGCGTCGTAGTCTAGGCCGAGGATGGTGAAGAGCCTGGTTCCGATCACCCGGTTGGTAAGCTCGTGCAGGGCCTTGTAGGCGACCTGCGGCTGGCCGCTGACCTTTGCCAGTTCGGCGGCGAAAGCGGCGTGCGGATTGGTCGGATTAGTCATGGATCAGTCTGTCTCTCAGTTCGAGCTCGTCGGTGGTGACCACGGGGACAGCCCCGATGAGCTTGCGGGTATAGGGGTGCTCCGGCGCGCTGAAGATCCGGGCGGTGTCGCCCAGCTCCACCAGCCGGCCCCGTTCGAACACGGCCATGCGGTCTGCAATGTTGCGGACGACCGAAAGGTCATGCGTGATGAAGATGTAGGTGAGCCCCCTCGCCTTCCTCAGATCGTCGAGGAGTTTCAGGACGCGCGCCTGCACCAGGACGTCGAGCGCCGAGGTCGGCTCGTCGAGCACGACCAGCCGCGATTGGCAGGCCAGCGCCCGGGCGATGGCCACGCGCTGCCGTTGCCCGCCCGAAAGGCTGGCCGGACGCCGCTTGGCGAAATCGGCCGGCAGGCCGACCTCCTCGAGCAGCTCGCCGACGCGCCTGCTGCGCCCGGAGCGCTCGCCGATATTGTGGACATCGAGCGCCAGCCGCAGCGAGGCGCCGACGGTCCGGCGCGGGTTGAGCGCCGAGAGCGGGTTCTGCTGCACGAGCTGGATCGCCCGCCGATGCGGCAGGTCGCGCTTCGCGGGAAGCTCAGTGCCCTCGAATATCATCGAGCCGGCAGTCGGCCCGTAGATGCCGAGCACCATGTTGGCTATTGTGGACTTGCCCGAACCGGACTCGCCCACCACCGCCAGGCACTCGCCCGGCATGACGTCGAACGACACATCGGCGACGGCCTTCACCTCTTGGCCGTTGACGTCGAAGGTCTTGGTCAGGTTCCGGATGGAAAGGATGGGCTCGCTCATGAGTGCACCACCATCGGCGCGAAGAAGTCGCCCGTGTCTTCTGAAATGTCGGGAATGCCGCCGCCGGTGATGCGAGGCACCGCCCGCAGCAGCGCCCTGGTGTAGGGATGTTCCGGATTGTCGAAGAGGGCCGCGGTCGGCCCGGTCTCGACGATCCGGCCCTTGTAGATCACATAGACACGGTCGGCGAATTCGCGAACGACGCCGAGATTGTGCGAGATGAACAGCACCGAGGTGCCATGCCGTTCGACAAGGTCCGCCATCAGTTTGAGCGTCTGCGCCTGGACTGTCACGTCGAGCGCAGTGCCGGGCTCGTCGGCGAGCAGGAGCTTGGGCTCGTTGGCCAGGGCCATTGCAATCATCACGCGCTGGTTCATGCCGCCCGAGAGCTGGAAGCTGTAGCTTTGCAGCACGCGCTCGGGCTCGGTGATCGCCACCTCCTCCAGCGCCGCCCGCGCCTTGACCCGCGCCTCGTGCGCCGAGATCGAAGGATCGCGGCGCTTGAGCACCTCGTGGAACAGCACGTCGATGGTGAAGACCGGATTGAGCGCCGATGTCGGGTCCTGGAAGATCATCGACATGGCGGTGCCGCGCAGCGCGTAGCGCTCGGCTTCGCTGAGCTTTTCGAGATCGCGGCCATCGAACATGACCTGTCCCGAGATCCGGGCGTTCGGCAGCCGCTGCAGGAGACCAAGGATGATGCGGGCCGTCACCGACTTGCCCGAACCGGACTCGCCCACCAGCGCCACGGTCTCGCCCGGCGCGATGTCGAGCGAAATGCCGTGCAGCACTTCGGAGAGCCCGGAATAGGACTTGAAGGCCAGCTTGAGGTCGGAGATCGCGAGCGTCTTGTCCATCAGGATTCGCTCCCCAGGATGTCGCGCAGGGCATCGCCGAGCAGGTTGAAGCCGAACACCGCGATGAGGATGGCCAGCCCCGGGAATACCGTCAGCCACCAGCTATCCGGCAGGTAATTGGCGCCTTCGGCGACCATCGAACCCAGGTCCGGGGTCGGCGGCTGCACGCCGAGGCCGAGGAAGGACAGCGATGACGCGATGAGTATGACGAAGCCGCAATCGAGCGTCATCTTGGTGATGATCGCCGGCACGCAGTTCGGCAGGATTTCGCGGAACATGATGTGCCAGCGCGAGGCACCGACGACTTCGGCGGCGAGCACATAGCCCTCTTCACGCTCGGACCGCACGATGTTGTAGACGAGGCGCGTGTACCACGGCCACCACATGGCCGTGACCGCCAGCATGCCGTTGGTCAGCGACGGCTCGAGCAGGCCCATGATCGACATGGCCAGCACCAGCGGCGGGATCGAGAGGAAAACGTCGGTGATGCGCATCAGGACGTAGTCGACCCAGCCGCCCGTGTAGCCGGCGATGAGCCCGATCACGACGCCGATCGGCACCGCGATCGTCAGCACCACCACCGCCAGCAGCAGCGAGGTGCGGAAGGCGAAGATCACGCGCGTGAAGAGATCGCGCCCGACCAGGTCAGTGCCGAAAATGTTCGGCCAATGCGGAGGCTGGTTGAAATTGGTGAAGTCCACCACCGCCCCGACATGCTCGGGGAACGGCGTGATGAAATCGGCGAAGATTGCGGCAAAGACCACCAGGCCAATGAGCACGATGCCCACCAGCGAAAGCGGATTGCGCATGAGAATGTAAAGCGTGCGGCTCACTGCGACCTCTGCGACAGGCGGATGCGCGGATTGATGAACGCGATCAGCAGGTCCACGATGATGTTGACGATGAGGAACACGAGCGAGATCACCAGCACCGTTCCCACGATGGCGTTGAGGTCCTTCCGCAGGATCACCTGTACGCCGTAGCGCGACAGGCCCGGCCAGGCGAACACCGCCTCGACGAGGAAAGCGCTGCCCAGCATCGAGGCGAAATCGAGCCCGATGATCGTCAGCGACGGAATGAGCGAGGGCTTGAACGCATACCTCTTGGCGATCCTCGCGCTCGGGAAGCCGAAGGCCTCGGCCATCTCGATATAGGGCTTGTCGTAGGTCTCGATCATGTTGGCGCGCGTCAGCCGCGCCGCCTGCCCGATGCCGCTCAGGGCGAGCGCGAAGGCCGGCAGGATGATGTGGCGCAGGGCGTCGAGGAATGCCGGGATGTTCCCGGCCAGCAGCGTATCGACCAGCATGAAGCCGGTGACCTGCGGAATGACGAAGGCATCATTGAGCCGCCCGGCGATCGGGAACAGCGGCAGGAAATAGGCGAAGAGCAGCATGAGCACCACGGCCCACACGAAGCTCGGCGCCGAGACGCCCAGCAGCGAAACCACCCGCAGCAACCCGTCAACGAACGTATTGCGGTAGCGCGCGCCCAGGATGCCCAGCGGCAGGCCGAGGCCGATCATCATGATGCCCGCCACGATGATGAGCTCGAACGTCGCCGGCAGGAACTGCGCGAGATCGGTGGTCACCGGACGGTTGGTGTAAAGAGAAATGCCCAGATTGCCGCGCAGGAGATCGGCGAGGAAATAGCCGTACTGCACCACGATGTTGTCATTGAGGTGCAATTGCTCGCGCAGGTTCGCGACCGCTTCGGCAGTCGCATTGGGGCCGAGCGCGATACGCGCCGGATCGCCGGGAATGACCCGCGCGATGGCAAAGATCAGGATCGACACTCCGAACAACACCAGGATCGATGTCCCGATGCGCTGGAGCAGAACACGGATGACGGGTGACATGCTGCGCTTTCAAAGACCCGGACCGGCCCCGCCGGGGCCGATCCGAAGAGGTTGGAACCGTTACGGCTGCATTTCCATCAGGCGGAACTGGAAGCCGGCGCTGTCGAGCGAGATGCGCTTGCTGTCATCGCTCAGGGCCGGAACCTTGACCTTGTTGGATGCAGCGAACACGGCCTGCGAGTCATAGGCGTAGATCGAGGGCGCGATCTCCATCAGGCGCTTGTTGAGCGCCGTGTAGGCGGCCGCACGCTCTTCTTCGCTCGTGGCCGCGCGGCCCTGGTCGAGGAGCTTGTCGACTTCTTCGTCCTTGAGATATTCCGGCGACTGCCAGGTGCCTGCGGCCGAGGAGTGGTACATCCCGTAAAGCAGGGTGTCCGGATCACCGGTCACCGAGGCCACGTTGACCTGCGACACGTTCGGAGTGGTCTCCGGCTTGGTCACGGCGTCCACGAACAGCGCCCACGGCATCTTGGTGATCTTGGACTTGAAGCCAAGCTGCTGCATGTTGGCCTGCAGCAGGAGGGCGAAGCGCTCCTCGATCGGCACTTCGGCGATCCAGGAGATTTCGACCTCGGTGTCGGCCGGGTTGTACTTGCACTGCGACAGGAATTCCTTGGCCTTGGCCAGATCCTGCTTGAGCGGCTCGCCATTGGGGTTGCCGCCGAGCATCTGGGCCGGAATGGCGCCGGTCGGCACCTTGCCCTGCGACACTTCCGGGGTCACCGCAATCAGCTTGAGCGCCGACTGGTAGTCAAAGGCGTTGGACACGGCCAGACGGCAATTGACGTCGTCGAACGGAGCCTTGGCCGTGTTCAGCTTGATGTAGAACGCGCCGTTGCCGTGCTCGGTGAGGAGCTGGTTGCCGTCCTTGGCCAGCGAGGCCAGCACTTCCGGCGGCAGCCACTGCGAGGTAATGTCGTGTTCGCCCTGCGAAACCAGCGTACGCACGGTGGCCGCTTCGAGGCCATAGCGCAGGCGCACGGTATCGGGAGCGGCCGCATCCATCTCCTGGAAGTAGGATGGGTTCTTGGCCATCACGGTTTCGGACTGCGGATTGTGCGAGGTCACCGAATAGGCGCCGGTGCCGGCCGAGTGGGTCGAGAGATACGCCTGGCCCCAGTCGTCGCCGGTGGTGTTTTCCTCGACCAGCTTCTTGTCCACGATCGGCAGGCGCACGAGCGCTGCCAGGAACGGAGCATAGGGCTTGGCAAGGGTGAACTTGACCGTGTGCTCATCGACGGCCTCTGCCGAGGTCACGTCGGTGAAGAGGTAGGAAAGGCCCTGCCCCAGCGCCTTCATGCGCTCGAAGGAATACACCACGTCTGCCGAGGTGAACGGGTTGCCGCTCTGGAACTTGACGTCGTCGCGCAGCTTGAACGTGAAAGTCGAGCCGTCTGTCTCCCAGCTGGCGGCAAGATCCGGCACCATGCCGGGCGCGCCCTGGCCGGCGAAAACCAGCGTGTCGTAGACGTTGAACATCAGGATGGAGTCGGCATAGTCCGACGCCTTGGCCGGATCCAGCTCGCCCACCGGCACTTCGTCCAGACGCAGCACAGTCTCGGCATGGGCAACCGATGCCAACGCTGTCAGTCCGGTTGCGGCAAGGGCCGCCGCGGCAATCGCCCGATTGATCTTCTTCATGGTTTCCTTCCTTGAGACGCTTCCTGTCCGCCTTGCCTCTCCGGGCCGGCGGTTTCGTTATTCGTCCGGCGATTCCTCGCCGAACAATTCCTGGGTCCCGACCCACAGCGCGATCGCCATAGATTGCGTGTGGTTCCAGACCGAATGGGGATGTGTTGAGGGGAAATGCTCGGCATCCCCTGCCTGCAGAATGGCGTGGTTGTCGTTGACGATGCTCGTGACTTCGCCGGAGAGCACGTAGAGCATCTCCTCCCCGTCATGGGCGATCACCTCGGACTTGTAGCCGGCCGGAATGTTCATGAGCACCGAGTGCATGTGCCGGCCGGGAAAGTTGCTCGACACCCGCTCATAGGTGATCGGCTGCGCGCCGTTGCGCGAAGGCGCCCCCACCAACGAATAGACTTGGCGCTCGCCATGCCGCGACAGCCGGTTGGTATTGCGCGGCTGCTGGAGATAGGTGCCCACGTCGGTCTTGAGCACCTTGCAGATCGAAACGAGCGAAGAGAGCGAGGGCATGGTGATGCCGCGCTCAATCTGGGAGATGAAGCCGACCGACAATCCGGCCCCGTCCGCGACCTGCTTGAGCGTCAGCCCGATGGCGATGCGCCGCTCCCGCAGACGATGGCCCATCGGGTAGGTTTCGCTCTCGACCTGGCTGGCGAATTCGTCGCTCATACCGCCCTCTGTTTAGTGTGACTAAACTTTGAAGCCCGCCAATCGAAGCTGTCAAGTCGATTTTAGTGGGACTAAAGTTTGAGCAGAACCCTGCCGAAATCAGCGGCTTTCCGGCCAAGATACGAGCAGGATTGTCCCCCTCCCTGCCGCCGCCGAACTCTGCCATAGTGCCGCAAGGACGTTGAGGGACGCCCATGAAGCGGCTGGCAATCTTCTGCGACGGCACCTGGAACCGCCTATCGGCCAAGCATCCGACGAACGTGGTGCTGGCGGCGCGCTCGGTGCTGCCCTACGGGACCGACGGCGTGCCGCAGGTGACCTATTACGACGAAGGGGTCGGCACGACCTTCCTCATCAACGAGACCATCGAGCGCATGCTCGCCGGCGCCTTCGGGCTGGGGCTCTTCGACAAGATCGCGGCGGCCTATCGTTTTCTCGTTTTCAACTATGATCCGGGCGACGAGATCTACATCTTCGGCTTTTCACGCGGCGCCTTCACCGCCCGCTCGCTGGCCGGCCTCATCCGCAAATGCGGCATCGTCACGCGCGACCGCCTCGACAAGGTCGAGGAGGCCTTCAGGTTCTACAAGGACAACTCGCCCGAGGCGCATCCGGACAAGGAGCGCGCCCAGCAGTTCCGCCTGGAAAACGCGCAGGACACCATCATGAAGCCCGAGGATCGGTCATTCCGCCAGTCGCTCGGTATCCCCGCCGAGTTGACCAGCCAACCTCTCTTCACGCTGCGCTACCTGGGGGTCTGGGATACGGTCGGGGCGCTGGGCATGCCCAAATACCTTCTGCTCGAAAAGCTCTTCCGGACCGCCCAGAAATACCAGTTCCACGACGCCTCGCTTTCGAGCATCGTCGCGGCAGCGCGCCACGCGGTCGCCATCGACGAGGACCGTTTGAGCTTCGAGCCTGCGCTTTGGGACAACGTGCCCGACCTCAACCGCATCGAGGGGCGTTCGGGCAAATATCGCCAGCTCTGGTTCCCCGGCGATCACGGCTCGGTGGGCGGCGGCGGAGACATCACCGGCCTCTCGTCTTCCCCACTGGCCTGGATTATGGACGGCGCCCGGAGCCAGGGCCTGGCCTTCGACCGCGAGGCCCTCAGGGCCTTTGCCGACCAGCGCGACGACTTCGCCCCCTTGCACAACATGACCGCGCCGCGCAGCTGGACCGAATTCATCTATCGGCGAGGGCCCCGCAAGGGGCCGCACACCCGGGCCGAACTGGGGGCAAGCAGCAAGGCCCGCATCGGGCGGGCGGAGGCCGCCGACTGGCCACTCTATCGCCCGGCGGCCCTAAAGGACCTGTTCGACCGCCAGTCGTCGACCCGCAGGCGACGCAACGACGAACGCCCCTAAGGAACCAAGCTCGGTTCCCCGAGTTAGTCGGGTGCCTAGACCTAGGAGGGTTGAACCATGGCCACGTCCAACATCAAGCCGATCCGCCAGGCCGAGCATGTCGTCGAAGACATGTCCGAGCACATGAGCGGCCAGATCGCGGCGCTGCGCCGCCAGCTCGCCGCCGTTTCCTCCTCACTAGAGGAAATGCGCGAATCCATGAACACCCACGAAATCCGCGACGAGGTCGCCCATCGCGCCCGCGCCGCCGCGCGCTATGTCGGCCATCAGGCCAACTCGGCAGGCCATATCGTGCGGGAAAATCCGCTGCAGACCGCCGCGGCGCTGACCGCCGTCGCCCTGCTCGCGGCCCTGGTCTTCCGGCGCGACTGACCTCGCGCCGGGAGGGGTCGCCGGCCTCAGTTCGGCTCGTCGCCGATGGCGAGGATGTTCCCGTCCGCATCGCGGAACCAGGCGGCGTGGAACCGGCCCATGCTCGCGATCGAATTCACGGTCTTGAGGCCCGGCATGTCGTACTCCTCGAAGACGACGCCGTGCTTCTTGAGATCCTTGACGTCGGCAACCACATCGGTCGAGCCGAACGACATGAGCGTATTGGGCGCCTTGCCCGCGTTGGGCGTCGGATAGAGCAGGAAGCCGGTCCCGCCCCCCACATGATAGATGGCGCCGTTCTCGTCTTCGCTTACCGGCGAAAGCCCCAGCTTTTCCTTGTACCAGGTCTTGGCCTTGGACAGGTTGGCCGAGGGAATGGTGGCATAGGCACGATGGTCGGTCAGCATGACAACCTCCTGCTGGACAATCCGCCCCCAGAGCCGCGATTGTACCCCCGCGCCTCCCGGACGCCAATCGAAACCCCTCACGACAAGCTGAAGCAGGCTCGACCAACCGCCTAGGGACAGGCCGGGGCGTTTCCGCTAGTATGGTTGGTGCAGGCACGCGGTATCGTGTGACCAGCCGCTCCGGTGTGCTCTTCGCACGACCCGTTGTTCCTGTCTTCGAGAGGAGACGAGCAATGGCAGACTTTCATGTGATCGGAGGCGCCACCAAGACCCTGGCGCATCCGCAAATCCGCAAGATCCAGGTATCGGACCTGTCGGACGTCCTGCGCGCAGGCTTTTCCGACTTCTGGGACAAGCCTTCCCACTACGCCTTCCTGGGCCTGATCTATGCCGTCGTCGGTATCGCGCTGGCGGTCTGGTCTTCGGGCGCCAACGCCCTGCCGATCATCTTCCCACTGGCCTCCGGCTTCGCCCTGCTCGGGCCGCTCGCGGCCGTGGGGCTCTATGAGATCAGCCGACGCAAGGAACAGGGAGCAGACACCTCCTGGCAGCACGCCGTCGAGGTCATCCGCTCGCCCGCCCTGCCCTCGATCATCGCGGTGGGCATCTTCATCTTCGCCATCTTCTATCTCTGGCTGACGGCAGCCGAGAGCATCTATCAATCCATCTTCGGCCTCGCCCCGCCGACCTCGATCACCGCATTCGTCCAGGAGGTGCTGACCACCGACCGCGGCTGGCACCTGATCATGTGGGGGTGCGGCATCGGCTTCCTCTTCGCACTCTTCACCCTCGCCACCACCTTCATCGCCTTCCCGCTGATGGTGGACCGCGACGTCGGAGCCTTCGCGGCGGTCGAAACCTCGATGCGGGCCTTCTTCGCCAATCCGATCCCGGTCCTGGCCTGGGGCCTGATCGTCGCGGCCCTGCTCGTCATCGGCTCGATCCCCTTCTTCGTGGGCCTGGCAATCGTCGTGCCGGTGCTCGGCCACGCGACCTGGCACCTCTATCGCAAGCTGGTCGTCTGACCCTTCGCCGGAGCCCATAGCGGCTCCGGCTTCCGTCCCCTCTTCACCCTCGCAGCGAAACGTGCTGAAAGGCGCTCAAGGCGCTTGACTTTCGTCGCCTCTCCCATCTTATGTACCGGTCCCGACGATATAAATCAGAAGATCGGGATTACTAAAGGGAGGAGGCCCCCATGAAGGCGACGGTAACCGCGCACAAGGACTACGCAATTTCCAGGATCGACGACCGCGTCTACGGCGCGTTCCTCGAGCACCTTGGGCGCGCGATCTATACCGGCATCTACGAGCCTGACCACCCCACCGCCGACAAGAACGGCATGCGTGGTGACGTCGCCAAGCTGGTCAAGGACCTCAATGTACCCATGGTCCGCTACCCCGGGGGTAACTTCGTCTCGGCCTATAACTGGGAAGACGGCATCGGCCCGCGCGAAGAGCGCCCGGTTCGCCTGGACCTGGCCTGGCATACCTCCGAGTCCAATGCCGTGGGCATCCACGAATTCGCCGACTGGTGCGACACCGTCGGCACCCAGATGATGCTGGCCGTCAACCTCGGCTCGCGCGGCCTCGACGCCGCCCGCAACTTCGTCGAATACGTCAATCACCCCGGCGGTTCCTACTGGAGCGACCAGCGCATCAAGAACGGCCGCAAGGACCCGTGGGACGTGAAACTCTGGTGCCTGGGCAACGAGATGGACGGCCCCTGGCAGGTCGGCCACAAGAGCGCCGACGAGTATGGGCACCTGGCCAACGAAACCGCCAAGGCCCTGCGCGCCTTCGACAAATCGCTCGAACTGATCGTGTGCGGCTCGTCCAACGCCAAGATGCCGTCCTACCCGCAATGGGAAGCGACGGTGCTCGATCACACCTATGATGCGATCGACTACATCTCGCTGCACATGTATTTCGCCAACCGCGAGAAGAACACGCCCAACTACCTGGCGCTCTCGGTCGAGCTGGAGAACTACATCAACTCCGTCGCCGGCGTGATCCAGTTCATCAAGGCCAAGAAGCGCTCCAAGAAGGACGTCTATATCTCCTTTGACGAATGGAACGTCTGGTATCACTCCAACCAGCAGGACCGTAAGATCCTGGAAGGCAATGACGGCTGGCCTCATGCCCCGGCGCTGCTCGAAGACGTCTACAACTTCGAGGACGTGCTGCAGGTCGGCCTTATCCTCAACGCGTTCATCCGCCGCGCCGACGTCGTCAAGATCGCCTGCATCGCCCAGCTCGTGAACGTGATCGCCCCGATCATGACCGATCCCAAGGGCGCAGCCTGGCGGCAGACGATCTACTACCCCTACTACTTCGCCTCGATCTACGGGCGCGGCACCGCCCTGAATCTGGTTGTGAATTCCCCGACCTACGACGCTGATAACGTTAAGGGAGTTCCCTTCGCCGACGTGACCGGCGTCCATAACGAAGACGAGGGCACGCTCACCTTCTTCGCGGTCAACCGCAACGGCAAGGAAGCCCTCGACCTCGAGATCGCGCTCGAAGGGTTCGGCGACGCCACCATCATCGACCACCAGGTGATGACCCACGCCAACCTGGAGGCGGTCAACACTGCCAAGAACCCGGACGAAGTCGTCCCGGCAAAGGGCACTGGAGCCTCGATCAAGAGCGGAAAGCTCAGCGTTTCGCTGCCTCCCCACTCCTACCAGATGATCCGCGCCAAGCTCTGAATCGGTAAAATTTGAATCGAAAAAGGCCGCTTCCACACCCGTGGGAGCGGCCTCTTCTCATGCCGAAGTCCCCAGAATACGAATCAGAACATCGGGTCCGGATCACGACCCGCGCTATTCACCCACCTGGGCGACAACCGCCGCCGCGCCGTTTTCGTAGAGCGCCGCCAAAAGGCGCGTCACCTCGCTCCTGAACCGGTCGTCGCCAGCAAGGTCGCTTCCGAAGATCTCGCGGATGGCCAGCAAGCCTTCGGCGAGCTTTTTCGGATCCTGGCCCGACGCCGCGGCGACAGCGCGGAAGCGCTCGACCATGGGGTCGCGCACGTCGATGGTATTGCCCTGCTCATCGACGCCCGCGGCATAGCGCATCCAGCCGGCTACTCCCAGCGCCAGGCGCTGGTAGCCTTGCCCGGCGGCGATCCTATCGCGGATGGTGCCCAGGAAACGCTGCGGCAGCTTCTGGCTCCCGTCCATGGCGATCTGCCAGGTGCGGTGCTTGAGCGCCGGATTGGCGAAGCGCTCCAGCAGGTCGTCGCGATAACCGTGCAGATCGGCCTCCGGCATATCGAGGGTGGGAATGACCTCTTCGGTCATCAGCCCGAAGATCAGCTTGCGGAAGGCCGGATCGCCGATGGCGTCGGCGACGTATTGATGGCCCGCCAGATAGCCCAGATAGGCCAGGGTCGAGTGCGAGCCGTTGAGCATGCGCAACTTCATGCGCTCGAACGGCTCGACGTCGCGCACCATCTGCGCCCCGACCGTCTCGAAAGCCGGCCGGCCGGCGCTGAAGCGATCCTCGATGACCCATTGGGTGAAGGGCTCGGTGACGACCGGCCAGGCGTCTTCAAGCCCCAGCGCCTCGCCCACCGCCTGCCGGTCGGCATCGGTGGTGGCGGGCACGATGCGATCGACCATCGTGCTGGGAAAGGCGGCGGTCGCGACATAGGCCGCCAGTTCGCTGCCGCGCGCGGCGGCGAATTCCGAGATGATCCGGCTGGCCGTATGACCGTTGCTGGGCAGGTTGTCGCAACTCATGACCGTAAAGGGCGCAAGCCCTGCCCGGCGGCGGCGATCCAGCGCCTCGACGATGAAACCGGGGGCGCTGCGCGGATTGGCGGGATTTGCGAGGTCGTGGACGATATCGGGGTGAGACCTATCCAGCCGCCCGGTCGCCGGATCGTGGCAATAGCCCTTCTCGGTCACCGTCAGCGAGACGATGCGGATGGCAGGGCTCGCCATGAGATCGAGCAGGCGCTCGCCCTCGCGGGTGGCATCGATGATTTCGAGGACCGAGCCGATGACGCGGCAGGTGCTGCCGCCGGCATCGCGGACGAGAACGGAGTAGAGCCCCGACTGGGGATCGAGAGCGTCCTTGGTGTCGGGCCGGCGCAGGCTGGCGCCAACGATTCCCCAATCGGGAAATTGCGACAGCAGATCATCGACATAGACAGCCTGGTGCGCGCGATGGAACGCGCCGATCCCCAGATGCACGATGCCCGGCGTTACTGCGCTGCGGTCATAGGAGAAGGGGCGGACGCCCGGACGGGCCTCGGCAAGGGATTGGGGCGTAAGGCGGTGCATGGACAACTCCAGGATTCCACCATTCTGGTATGGTAGATAGACCTGAGCGTCAATGCCCCGCCGTTTCCTCGGGCGCTACTGCAGGGTCGAAGCGAACCACTCGGCGGTCTTGGTGATCACCTTGTCCGCGTTGGTCTGATCCTGGCTAAGGACGCCGAAGATGTGGTCCGCACCCTCCACGATCATGGCTTCCTTGGGCATGCCCGGCGCGGCATCGACGAAGGCCTGCGCGTACTTGGCCGAAAAGTCCTCGCTGCCCGCGATGGCGAGATAGGCGCCGTCATAGGCCGCCAGCGCATCCTTGAGCGGGTGCATAGAGAGGCTGTCGAAGAACGCTTTCTTGAGCGCGATGGTGCGGAAGCCCAGGTCCAACCCGACAATGCCGTCGGCGGCCGCCTTGTCGAAGGCCACCTGCCCCACCGAGCCCTTCATGTCCTCGGCGAAATCGCCCACCGAAGACCAGGTCACGCGGGACTTGAAGAAATCCGGCCGCTCGGCCGTGGCCAGGATCGCGATACCGCCGCCCAGGCTGAAGCCGAGGATGCCAAGCTTGTTGCGGTCGATCTGGGGAATGCTGGCCAGGTAATCGGCGGCGATGAGCGCGTCGGCCAGCTGCTGGTCGACCGTGGTCTCCCCCGTATCGCCATCGCTCTTGCCGAAACCCTCGAACGAGATGCGCAGGGAGGCGACGCCCTTTTCCGCCAGCGCCGCGGCCTCGCGCGCATACATGTTCCCCACCTCGTCCTTGGAGCTGCCGAAGCCGTGGAGCATGAGCACCGCCGGCGCGCCGACCGCACCATCGGGAACGTTGAGGGTCGCGTCGATCCCGCGCTCGAGCGTCATCCGGGTTTCATCCGCAAACCCCGCTCCCGTCGAGAGAATTCCCGCCAGGGCGACTACCCCCAAAGCCAACAGACGCATTCGCGCACCCCCATCCGCAGATTCCCCGAAGGCTGGCACGGTGAATTGGGGTCGTCAATGTGTGCGACGGCCTCAGGCGGTGCCGCGGACCACCAGCCGGGCGCGGATGGTCTCCACCATCGAGCGCGCCTGCGAATCGGCGGCGCGTGCCGCCACGATCCGGCGCAGCGCCTGCACCCGCTCCTGCAGGTCGACCCCGATGGTGGTGAGGTTATAGGCCTGCCAGGCCGCTTCGCGGATGTTGTCGAACCCGATCACCGCGCATTGCTGGGGCACCGAAACGCCCAGGTCGAAGCGCAGGGCATCGATGGCGCCAAAAGCGCTGGTATCGTTGGCGGCAAAGATCGCGTCGGGCTGGCGCTCGCGCCGCCAGTAATTGTTCACGGCGGCCCGCGTGGTGGCGTAGTCGAAATTGCCCTCGATCGCGCCCTCGAAATCGATGCGGTATTCGGCCAGCGCCTCCTCGAGCGCCATCATCCGGTCGATATCGGAGGCGGCGCCCTCTCCGCGCACGTAGAGCAGGCGCTTGCGCCCGGTGCCGGCCAGGAGCCGCACGGCATTGGCGATGCCCTCGTGCTGCTCGACATGGAGGCGATCCACCATGTGTTCGTCATGCTCGTGGGGCGGGTGGATGCCGTAGACCGGGTAGATGGCCGGGGAATTGCCGAACGCGCGCCGCAACTGCTGGGGCTTGAGATCATCCATGTAGGCGATGACCGCCGCCGGGCGGTAGGCGCGGATATGGGCGAAATTGAACTGGAACCGGCTCTTGTGCTCCATGCGGAACACCAGCACCGCTAGGCCATCCTCCTGGAGCACGGCGGTGAGCGCATCGATCTCCTGCGCTTCCCACGGGTTGGCGAGCGTGCTGACCACCACGGCGACCAGATTTGAACGGCGCGTGACCATGGCGCGCGCCGCCATGTCCGGGTGGTAACCCAGACCCGCCGCAACATCGAGAATGTGCTGGCGCTTGTCGGCACGCACGGATGCTTCGGGGTTGAAGGCGCGCGAGACCATGATGCGCGAAACCCTTGCAGCGCGGGCCACATCCAGCGCCGTTGGCCCCGCCCCCTGCTCGCGTGTCCGTTCGGCCTCGACGCCGTCCTCGCTCAATTTTTTCTCCGCTCTGCCAGCGTGTTCAATCGGCCTCTATCCTCGCCCGCCTTCATATCGAGGTTGTGACAGTCCGCCAATCTCCCCTTGACCAACACACATGATCACGTGTTCATTCAATTGTCACATGGCTGATATGCAAGCGTCACATGAGTGTCATGGGACGGTTTCAATCACCCCGTATGCCTCGCGTTGCCTAAAGCGTCCGCGGCCCAGCCGCACACGAACATCTAGTCGTCACAAGAGGAGAAACACCCATGAAACGCCGCGAACTGCTCCTGGCAGGTGCTGCCGCCGCCGGCGCGACCCTGCTGCCGCGCGTCGCCTTCGCCGAGGCCAATCGGATCGACGTCTACACCAGCTCGGATGCCAACATCACCGACTTCTGGGCCAACACCATCATCCCCGGTTTCCAGAAGGCCAATCCCGGCCTGACGGTCAACTGGGTGGACGCCGGCGACGGCGCAGGCCTGAACGCCATCGGCGACCGCACGCTCGCCGCCTTCCAGACCAAGAAGGACCCGCAGGCCGACTATTTCGAATCGTATGACCCGAACCTGCCCAAGGGCGGCCTCGAGGCTGGCCTGTGGACCGACATCAGCAAGGCCGGGCTCTCGAACTATTCCAGGGTCAACCCGCTGGCCATCCAGACCGGCTTCGACCTTCCCTATCGCGGCTCCCAGGTGCTGCTGGCCTTCGACACCACCAAGCTCCCCGCCGACCAGGCTCCCAAGACCTGGGAAGACCTCGTCGCCTGGATCAAGGCCAACCCGGGCCAGTTCATCTACAACCGTCCCGACAAGGGCGGTTCGGGCGGCAACTTCGTCCGCCGCGTCATCCACCAGGCGAACGGCAAGGATCCGTCCAAGTTCACCACCTCGAACTACACGCCCGAATTCGGCGAGCAGACCCTGACCCCGGCCTGGGCGATCCTGAACGACCTGGCCCCTCGCTCTATGAAAAGGGCGCCTACACCTCGGGCAACACCCAGTCGATCCAGCTTCTGGCCCAGAGCGTGGTCACCATGGTTCCGGTCTGGTCCGACCAGATCCTGCAGGCCATCGACCAGGCCGTGCTGCCGGAGACCACCGGTCTCGTCCAGCTCACCGACCTAGCGCTGTGCGGCGGCTTCTCGCGCTCGACCATCCCGGTCAACGCCGCCAACCACGACGCGGCCCTCAAGCTCGCCGACTACCTCCTCACCGAGGAAGTGCAGTCCGCGATCCTGACCGAACTCGGCGGCTTCCCCGGCGTTTCCTGGGATTACATCTCCGAGGATCTGCGCAACAAGTTCGCCGATATCGTTCCCAAGACCATCCCGACCTTCCCGGGCGGCGACTGGGAAAAGGCCATCAACGATGGCTGGTACCGCAACGTCGCTCCCAATATCGATCGCAACGCGTGACCACCGTCGTCGAAAGGACGGAGGCGCCGTCCACAACGCGCAACGGGAGGGGGCTCTTGGGCCTCCTCCTCGTCGCCGCGCCGGTTCTGCTGATGGTCTGGCTGATCATGTGGCCGATCATTTCGGCCATCATTGGCACTTTCTGGATCGAGGGCGCCGACGGCAGCCATCGCCTGTCGATCGAAAGCTACGCCTTCTTCTTCACCGACCAGTATAGCCTGGACAATCTCTACATCACGCTCTGGACGACCGTGGTCACGGCCGTGCTGCTGCTCGCCATCTGCCTGCCCATCGCCATCTATCTGCGCTTCGCCAAGGGAGCGCTGCCGGCCTATGTGCAGGGCCTTGCCATTTTCCCGATGTTCGTGCCCTCGATCATCCTGGCCTATGCGTTCATCCGCACCATCGGCCCCAACGGCACCGTCGACATCATGCTCAACGCTGTGGGCCTGCCCAAGATCCGCTCGCCCTACCTCACGCCCTGGGGGCCGGTGATCGGCCTCGTCTGGGACCACATTCCACTGACCGTGCTGATCCTGCTTTCGGGCCTGGGGAGCGTTTCCACCCAATCGGTCGACGCCGCCCGCGACGTCGGCGCCGGCCGGCTCGAGGTGTTCTGGTACATCCTCCTGCCGCGCATCGGCAATTCGATCCTGGTGGCCCTCTCCTTTGCCGTGCTCGGCATCTTCTCGGCCTTCACCCTGCCCTATGTGCTCGGCCCGGCCGCGCCTGAAATGATGGGCCCGTTCATGCAGCGCACCTTCCGCGACGTGGGCGATCCCCTGGCTGCGACCACCCAGGCGGTCATCGCCTTCGGCTTCTGTATCGTCTTCGGCATCTTCTACGTGCGCTCCGTCGCCAAGAACCGCGGAGGCGCCCGCTGATGGCTACCCTCAGCCTTTCCCGTACCCGCATCGACTGGGCAGGCATCTTCATGGCGGTGGTTCTGACCCTCGTCATCGTATTGCCGCTCGTGGTGGTGGGCACCTGGGCCTTCACCGAAGTTTGGCGCTATCCGGCGGTCGTCCCGCAGAAGTTCGGCCTGCGCTTCTGGAACGCCACCCTCAGCCGCACCGACGTCTGGGATTCGCTCTGGCTCAGCATCCGCCTGACCACGATGGTGACGTTCCTCTCCGCCGTGATCTGCCTGCCGGCGGCCTATGCCTTCGCCCGCATGAAGTTCCCGGCGCGCAACGTGCTGTTCTTCTCGTTCCTGGCCGGCCACGCCTTCCCCAAGTTCGGCCTGCTCGTCGCCATCGCCGCGATCTTCCTCACCATGAACCTCATCGGCAATTTCTGGGGCGTGGTGCTGATCCAGCTCGTGGGCACGCTGATGTTCATGATCTGGATCCCCGTCGCCGCCTTCCAAGGCGTCGACCGGCGCATGGAGGAAGCGGCGCGCGACGTGGGCGCCTCCCCGGCCCGCGTCTTCTGGTCGATCACCCTGCCGCAGGCGGCGCCGACGATCTTCGCGGCCGTGCTGCTCTCGTTCGTGGGCACCTTCTACGAAACGGAAGGCGCCTGGCTCATCGGCGCACCGGCCATCCGCACGATGCCCGTGCTCATGATCTCGTTCATCAACAACCAGATGGTCGTGCAGTACGGCGCGGTGCTCTCGGTGCTCCTGTGGGTGCCCTCGTTCATCGCCCTGCTCTTCGTGCGCCGCATCATCGGCCAGGGGGCTTTCGCCCGCGGCCTGGGTGCGTGACAATGACACTTACGGATTGGAGCTGATCCATGGCTCGCTTGGAAATCAACGGCGTCACCAAGAAATTCGGGACGACCACGGCTGTCGACACCTTTTCGCTCGATGTCGGTGACGGGGAACTGGTCTGCCTGCTGGGCCCCTCGGGCTCGGGCAAGTCGACCGTCCTGCGCATGATCGGCGGCTTCGAGACGCCCACGGGCGGCTCGATCCGCATCGACGGCGAAGAGGTGGCGCGCCTGCCGCCCGAAAAGCGCCCGACCACCATGGTGTTCCAGAGCCACGCGCTCTGGAGCCACATGACTGTGGCCGGCAATATCGGCTTCGGCCTCAAGCTGCGCCGCCTGCCCAAGAAACAGATCGCCGAGAAGGTCGACCAGGTGCTCGAACTGGTGGGCCTGGCCGGTTACGGCAAACGGCAGACCAACCAGCTTTCGGGCGGCCAGCAGCAGCGCGTGGCCCTGGCCCGCTCGCTGGTGCTCGAACCCAAGATCCTGCTGCTCGACGAACCCTTCGCCAGCCTCGACCAGCATTTGCGCGAGCGCCTGCGCGAGGAAGTGCGCGACATCCAGCAGCGCCTCAAGATCACCGCGCTCTTCGTGACCCACGGACAGGACGAAGCCCTGGCGCTTGCCGACCGGATCGTGGTGATGCGCGACGGCCATATCGAGCAGATCGACCGGCCCGACGTGCTCTACCGCGAGCCGCAGACCCCGTTCGTGGCCGGCTTCATCGGCACCATGAATTTCGTGGAAGGCCAGGTGCGGAACGGCATGTTCACCGGTGGCGGCATGACCATGGGCGCGCCGGTCGCCGAGGGCCCGGCTACCCTCGCCGTGCGCCCCGAAGCGCTTTCGCTCTCGGGTGCCCTGGCCCCGGACGCGGCCACGGTGCATCGCGTCGTCGATTTCGGCACCCACGCCATCATCGACCTCGACCTGCCGGACGAGGTGCGGGCCAAGGCCATGGTCTCGCCCGACCACGAATGGAAGGGCGCCGACCGCGTCTTGCTCAAGCCGGAGCGCTTCGCGCTCTTCCGCGACAACGCAGTGCTCTACCGTTCCCAGCCGTCAGCGATCCAGACCGCCCGCCATGCCCAGTGACATTTTCTGCCTGCGCGACGGGCATCGCACCTTCTTCAAGTGGCACCGCGGGCGGCGCACGATCACCGACCCGGTGTTCACCGGCCAGCGGATCATCGAAGGCATGCGGCTGGGCGCGAGCGTGGAGGTGGACCTCGTCCGCCATGCCTCGAACGGCTTCGCCGTGCTCCACGACGAAACGCTCGATCGCGAAACCACCGGACACGGCCCGGTTGCCGAGGCCTCGGCCGACGTCATCCGGCAATTGCGGCTGCGCGACAATGACGGCCAGCCGACCGCGCACCCGGTGATGATCCTCGAGGACCTGACGGCCCTGCTGGCCAAGGGCGGCCTGCACCCGGACGCCCTGCTCCAGCTCGATTTCAAGCAAACCCTGGCCGACCTCACCCCGGACAACCTCGCCGGCTTCACCCAGGCGGTGGCACCGGTGCAGGAACACATGATCCTCTCCTCGGGCGACGCCGAGGCCGTCGACGCACTCGCCCGGGCTCTTCCGCGGCTCCATGTCGGCTACGACCCCTGCCACGATGGCAAGCTCGAAGAGCTGATGGAAAGCAAGGACTTCGCCGACTTCGTTGAATCAGCCCTGGAGGACTCGCCGCGCGCCGAGATGATCTATCTCAACTACGCGCTGGTGCTGTTCGCCGACGACAACGGCTTCGATATCGTCAAGGCCTTCCACGACGGCGGCCGCCGGATCGACGCCTATACGATCCAGTCGGCAGGCGAGGAATCCGCCGACACCGTCGAACGGCTGCTCGACCTCAAGGTCGACCAGATCACCACCGACGATCCCGTAGGCCTGGGCCGGCTGATCACGAAGATCGACGCGGACGAAGCCGAGATCTAGAGCGAGGGGCGGCGGGTTCCGCACACCTCTATCCTCGCCTCCAATCCATCCCCTCCACCGCCTTTCCGCGGCCGATCCGGCAACTGTCATTCAAGGGGGAGGGAGGCGGTGCTGCACCTCCCCACTGCTCTCCCCCCACGGCACTTCCCCGGGCGAAGATCCGGGTGGCGCAACGTCGTGGGATACTGCCCCCCTCGAAAGGTGCTGGGCCCCTGGCCCGCCTTAGTACCGGAAGCCTTCGACCAGCCAGGGGTGGATGGCGGCGCCGCCGGCGAGGATCGCGCCGCTCTCGGGGATCGGGGCGCCGTTGAAGCCCGTGACGATACCGCCCGCTTCGCGCACGATCAGCACCGAGGCGCCGTAGTCGAGCGGCGACAATCCGTCCTCGAAGAAACCGTCAAGGCGCCCGCAGGCGACATAGGCCAGCGACATGGCGGCCGAGCCCAGGCGCCGCACGCCCGAGGTCGTATCCATCAGCCGGCGCAAGGCATGGTGATAGGTCTCGACCGGCACCGATTTGACCTGGCCCGGCACCGGCAGGCCAGCGCCAACCACGGCATTGACCGGATCGCTGTTGCCCGTGGCCCTGATGGCGCGGCCGTTGAGGAAGGCGCCCTGCCCCTCCTCGGCCGAAAACAGTTCGTCCTGCATGCAGTCGTAGACGACGCCCTTGTCGATCACGCCGCCGGTTTCGCGCGAGATCACGATGCCGAAATGCGGAATGCCCCAGGCGAAATTGGTGGTGCCGTCGATGGGGTCGATGAGGAAGCGCGGCGCGCCGGCGGCATCCTCGGTATTGCCCACCTGCTCTTCGCCCCAGATGCCGTGGTCGGGAAACGCCTTCTTGAGCTCGCCCACGATGAACCCTTCGACGGCCACGTCCGCCTCGGTCTGGAAGTCGCGCGGCTTCTTGTGGACCATCTCGCCGGCCGCGTAGCGCCGCAGCGAATTGCGGGCGATGCCGCCCGCTGCCATGGCGATACGCGCCATTTCCGCGAGCATGGGTGAAGCATTGGGTCCGAGGCGGTCGGCAGGCATGGGCATAATCCAGGTTTTTGAGGGCCGAAAAGGATCAGAACGAGATGACAACCGCATGTCGCGGCCGGAATCGACGGTACGTCTTGTGCCCTGAATCGCAAGCCTTTTAGGGCGTTTGCGCGTATTTCCCGCGCCGGCGCAGCCAGCTTGCCACAACCAGGCAGAATGCCGCCCAGGCCGAGCCCATCGCCCAGCCCGCCAGAACGTCCGTGGGGTAATGAACGCCAAGGTAGATGCGGCTGATGCCCACCAGTACCGTGAGCACCACCGCCACCCCGATGAAGTAGCCCTTGAGCCGCCTTCCGGCCACCGCTTCGGCCAGCAGCGCGCCCAGCGTGAGGTAGGTCACCGCCGAAAGCATCGAGTGCCCCGAGGGAAAACTGGGGGTGAAGACCCGGGCGACCTCGGTCAGTTGCGGGCGCGGACGGTCATAGCTCATCTTGAGCACGGTCGAGATCGCCGTGCCGCCGAGTACGCAGACCATCACGAAGAGCGCCGTGCCCCGCCGGCGATCGAGCAGCAGGTAGAGCACCACGCCCGCCACCAGCAGGCCCAGCACCGCAAAGCTGCCCAGCGAGGTCACGTCGCGCGCCATCTCCTCGACCCAGGCCGGGCCGATGGGATCGGCGGGGTTGCCCGGCACGCGAAAGGCCAGCAGCACCGCGTTGTCGAACGCCTTGGTCGCGCCTTCGGCGACTTCGTCGGCGAGCTGCAGGAAGAGCACGACGAGCACCGCCACCCCGGCAAGGCCCGCCAGCATCCAACGTTCGGCCGCATCCAGGCTGCGCCACCAGGACATGGCGCTCACCAGGTGGTCGCGATGTACTTGATCTCGCAGAATTCCATGATGCCGTGGTGTCCGCCCTCGCGCCCGAGCCCGCTTTGCTTGACCCCGCCGAACGGTGCCGCCGGATCGGAAACGAGCCCCCGATTGAGCCCGACCATGCCGGCCTCGATCCGTTCGGAGACCTGCAAGCCCTTCTTCAAGTCTTCGGTGTAAACATATGCAATGAGTCCATATTCGGTGCGGTTGGCCATGGCCACGGCCTCGTCCACCGTCTCGAACACCGCGATGGGCGCCACCGGCCCGAAGATCTCGTCGTTGAGTAGCCGCGCCGTCTCGCGCACGCCCGAAATGACGGTGGGCGCATAGTAGAAGCCGGACGACAGGTCTGCCTCCCCGCCCGTCAGGATCTGGGCGCCCTCGGCCGCCGCTTCCTTGACCCAGCCATCGAGCCGCTCGACGGCCGCCTTGTTGATCATCGGTCCCACCTGGGAGCGATCGTCATAGCCCGGCCCCATGGCCAGCGCCCGCATGCGGCTGGCGAGGCCCTTGGCGAAATCGTCGGCAATGCCCTTCTGGACGAGGAAGCGGTTGGCCGCGGTGCACGCCTCCCCGCCATTGCGCATCTTGGCGACCATGGCGCCATCCAGCGCCTTTTCGAGATCGGCATCGTCGAACACCACGAACGGGGCGTTGCCGCCCAGTTCCATCGAGCAGGACACCACGCAGTCCGCCGCCTCCTTGAGCAGCGTGCGCCCCACCTGGGTCGAGCCGGTGAACGAGAGTTTTCGCACCCGCGGGTCATGCAGCATGGCGCTGACCACAGGGCCGGACCGCGAGGTGGTGAGAACGTTGACGACGCCAGGCGGCACCCCCGCCTCTTCCATGAGCGCGGCCATGGCATAGGCGGTGAGCGGCGTTTCGGAGGCCGGCTTGAGGATGCAGGCGCAGCCCGCGGCAAGCGCCGGGGCGAGCTTGCGCGTCGCCATCGCCGCCGGAAAGTTCCAGGGCGTCACCAGCACGGAGACGCCGATGGGCTGATGCTCGACCAGAATGCGATAGGCCCCGCCCGGCGCCACGCTCATCTCGCCCACCAGCCGCACCGCCTCCTCGGAGAACCAGCGGAAGAACTCGGCCGCATAGGCGACTTCGCCGCGCGCGTCGGGCATGGCCTTGCCGTTCTCGAGGCTGATGAGGCGCGCGAAAAGTTCGGCCCGCTCGGTCATGAGGGTGAAGCAACGGCGCAGGATTTCCCCGCGCTGGCGCGGCGGCACCGCCGCCCACTTCGCGCCCGCCTCGTGAGCCGCCGCGACAGCGGCCAGACCGTCATCGACCGTGGCATCGGCCACGGTGGTGATGACCTTGCCCGTGGAGGGATCGAGAACGTCGATCCGCTTCCCCCCGGCTCCCGGCCGCCAGTCCCCGCCGATCAGAAGGTCCGTCTTGACGGCCGCAGCCAACCCGTTGTCGGGAAACGCCTTTGGAAGGTCGAGCATCTCTTACGCCTCTTGTGCAACCTGGCGCCGCAGCGCCAGCCGGTCGCCCGAAAAGGCGGCCGAAACGATAGTCTGCATCGCGGCCAGGTCGAGCGGCCGCGGGTTGTTCTTGACGAGCCTGGCTGCACCCAGGGACTGCTCGGCGGTCCAGTCGACCTTGTCCTCATGCAGGCCCAGGATGCGCAGGTTCTTGGGGATTCCGATGGAGCCGAAGAGGCGCGCCACCGCATCGATTGCCGCATAGGCGCGCTCGCGATCGCCACCCTCGGTGGGCGGCAGCCCCATGGCGTCGCCCACCCGCGCCATCTCGTGGACGGCCGCGGGCAGGTTGAACTCCATCGCATAGGGCAGAACGCAGGCCACCCCGGCGCCGTGTGCGGTGTGGGTCGCGGCCCCGACCGGATACTGGATGGCATGGGCGGCAGACGTCCCCGCCGTGCCGAAAGCCATGCCCGCGACCAGCGCCCCGAACATGACGCCATCACGGGCATCGTGGTCGCTACCGTCCTTGACCGCCCGCTCGAGGCTCTGGCCGAGATGGGCGATGGCCAGGAGCGCATAGCTGTCGCTCATGGCGTTCTTGCCCAGAAACACGTGTTCCTGGCTCAGCCCCGGCGCGGGATCGCGCCGCGCCGCCGTATAGGCCTCGATGGCGTGGACCAGCGCGTCGGCGCCCGCGACCGCCGTCAGGCCCGGCGGGGCGGAATAGGTCAACTCGGGATCGCAGATTGCAGCGTGGGGAATGAGATAGGGGCTGGCGATGCCTACCTTGAGCGTGCGCTCGCTGTCGGCCACCACCGCCACCGGCGTCGCCTCCGAGCCCGTTCCTGCGGTCGTGGGAATGGCGATGACGGGCAGCGCGGGCCCGGGCACCTTGAACTCGCCGAAATAGTCGCGGATGGAGCCGCCATGGGTAAGCATGAGCGCGGTGACCTTGGCCATGTCGAGGCACGAGCCGCCCCCGAGCCCGATCACCATGTCCGGCCCGAAAGGCTTGCCCAGGGCAACGCTGCGCTCGATCGAGGCCAGCGGCACCTCGGGCATGGTGCGATCGAAGACGATGGCGTCCACACCCGCCACAGCAAGGGCATCGACGAGTTCCGCAAGCTCCCGGCTGCCGCCGAGACGTTCGTCCGTGCAGATGAAGGCGCGATTGCCCAGCTCGCGCGCATAGCCGGCGGCGGTGGCCCGCTGCCCTCGCCCGAAGACCACGTGGCGCGGCGTCCTGGCCGCGGCGAACAGATTCATCTCTTGCCCTCCTCGCTCAAGCGCAACACCTTGTCCCACACCGCCTCGGCCAGAGGCAGGCCCGCCTCGAGCCGTTCCTCGCGCAGAGCCCGTGCCCGCTCGTTGGGAATGAGCACACGGTCGAACCCGGCCTCGGGCGGCGTATCGCGGACAAGATCGAGATAGCGCGACAGCGCCTCGCCCTGCCCGCTATTGCCTTCGATGACGATGAAGAGGTCGCCCTTGTTGCAATAGGCGGTGTCATCGAGCGTCCCCCTCACGTCGCGCCCCAAGGCCGCCCCCGCCAGCGAGGATACCATCAATTCGAAAGCCAGACCCAGCGCATAGCCCTTTGCCCCGCCGAATGGCGCGATGGCGCCGGCCTTGGCCTTCTCGGGATCGGTCGTGGCTTCGCCGTGGGCATCGAGCGCCCAGCCAGGCGGAATCGGCTGCCCGCGATGGGCGCGGTCATGGATCTCGCCCATCGAGACGAGGCTGGTCGCCAGGTCGATGACGAAGGGGTCGTTCGCGGTCGGAACGCCGATGGCGATGGGGTTGGTGCCCAGCAGCGCCGTGCGCCCGCCGAACGGATGGACGAGCGCCTCGCTGGTCGTGAGCGCGATGGCCACCTGGCCGCGCCCGGCGACCGCCTCGGCGTAGTAGGACAACATGCCGATGTGATTGCTGGCCGAAATGGCGGCAACGCTCACCCCCAGCCGCTGCGCCCGCTCGCAGATCGCCGCGAGGGCCGCGTCTGCCACGACAGGGCCAAGCCCGTTCTGCCCGTCGACGTGGAGGAAGCCTTCACCGCGCCATTCGTGACGGCCGGTGGCCCTGGGGTCGATGACGCCGTTGCCGATGCGGACGATCAGCCGCTCTAGTCGCAGCAGGCCGTGCGAGGGAATGCCCCGCAACTCCGCTTCGATGAGCAGGTCCGCCTGAAGCGCCGCGTTGGCGGGCGTCGCACCCGCGCACAGCAGCGCCGCCTCTGCCCTGCTCCTCGCTTCGTGCACCGCGACCAACGCCATATGACTACCTCCAGCCCTGACGCGAGCGAACGCGCATAGAGCCGTTGAGTCAACTGGCGCTTTGGGTTGGGGCTAGAAGTCCCCGCCGGTGTCGAAGTCGCCGCCGCCGAACATGTCGTCGTCGTCCTGGCCACCGGCGTCCTGATCCTGATCGGATCCCGAATCCTGGCCAGAATCGCTTTCACCGGCATGTGCCGAACCCGCCGAGAACAGCCCGCCGATCATGTTTCCGAGCATGACGCCGCCGGCGACGCCCAAAGCGGTCTGGAGCGCACCGGCCATGAATCCGCCGCCACCGGCGCCGCCCCAGCCCTGCTGCTGGGGACGCTGGCGGTCATAGGCCGGCTCGTCGCCGCGATCCCAGGGGCTGCGGCGCTGCGGCTGCTGCTGGCTCGGCAAACGCGCCTCGAGTTCGGCTATGCGCCGCTCGGCCTGCGTGAGCGCCTGCTCCTGAACCACGATCGTCTGGGCCATGTAATAGGTCGAATGGGGCGCGCGGGCGATCTCCTCGGCGATGAGCGCCTCGGCTTCCGGGTCGCGGTGCGCCCCGTCGCGCTCGACGCGCGCCAGCCGGTCGAAAAGGCCCTCGATAGCGTTTCGGTCTTCCCTGCTCAGCATTGGGTTCCTCCTTGAGAACTGACCCACACATGGGAACGGCACAAAGCGCGGGCAATAGTGGCTGCGCCGATTGTTCGCGGTGTTAGGGGGCGACAGCGGCCACAAAATCGGACAAATTTGCCGCTTAGGGGAAACCCTTGCCTTTGCGCCACGGCGCGGGCGCGACCAACGGGGGCAAATGAGTGAAGAGGACTTTGGCCCTTCTGGCGCTGGTTCCGATTTTGACTGCCACGGGCGGTGCGGCGCAGGCCCAGCCGGTCGCGACGGGGCAGAGCTGCGCGCGCATCGACGACGAGGCCAAGCGCCTGTTGTGCTACGATCTGGTGTTCCGCACCGGCGTGCCCGGCGTCGATCCTTCCGCGCCGCCGCCTCAGAAGGCGGCGACCCTGGACGATACGCTCGTGGAAGGCTGGCCGCTCACCACCGCCCCCTCGCCCACCGGCAAGGGCACTTTCATGACCTTGACCAACATCTCACCCGAGCCGATGACGGACAGCGACCAGTCCGCCAAGCTGACCATCAGTTGCGCCGGCACCAATTCGAGCCTGAGCTTCTGGTTCCCCGGCCGCTACATGAGCAGCGACAACCGCGTGCTCGAAGCGAGCTACGACGGCGGCAAGACGGAAAAGTACGATGTGGGCGGCTATGACAGCCAGATGAGCCTGAGCGGCCCGAAATCCATTCCGGTGATCAAGCAGCTGATGGCGGCGAACAAGGTCAAGGTGTCGGCAACGCCGAGCTCCGGCCCGAAATTCTCCGCCGAGTTCGACCTGGCCGGGCTCACCAAGGCGGTCACGCCGATCCGCGAGGCCTGCGGCTGGTAGGATCAGTGCGGACGGATGTCCGTGTAATCCTTGGTCTTGGGACGCCCGACGAAGGTGACCCAGAAGAAATTGAGCACATAGGTGGCCCCGGTGCGGAAGACGCCTTCCTTCTCCAGGCGCCGGCCCGAGGTGAGCATGGGCAGCCCGAAAGTCCATTTGACCGGCCCGACCTTGCTCATGCGCACGGCCACGTCCGTATCCTCGCCATAGAACGAGATGGTGGTGTCGTACCCGCCCGCCTTGATCCACGCATCGCGCTTGAGCACGAAATTGCCGCCCTGGATCATCGCGCCGACGCGGAAGAGCTTGGCGACAAGGTAGACGAAGTAGGAGACGTAGTAGAAGAGCCGCACCAGGAACCGGTTCCAGGTCGAGAGGTCGTAGTAGATATAGGGGCCGCTCAGAGCGACGAGCTTGGGGTTCTTCGCGAACTCGTCGAGAACCGTGGTGACCCAGCCCTCGGGAACCATGGTGTCGGAATCGATGTTGGCGACGAGTTCGGCCGTGGTGGCCTCAAAGCCTGCCGCCCGTGCATGGACCAGGCCCTTCTTGGTCTCATCGACCACGACGACACCTTCATAGCTCTGCGCGATTTCCCTGGTGCGGTCGGTCGAGGCGTTGTTCACGACCACGATCTCCACATCGGCACCCGAGCGCGCGACTTCCTTGAGCACGGATTCGACGCACTGGCCGATTAGAGCCTGCTCGTTATAGGCCGGGATCACAAAAGCCAGTTTCGCCAAGACTACCTCCAGCCGCGTCAAAAAGCCGTGCGGCGCCGCTTCCAATGGCACAGGCGGGCACGAAGACGCAAATATGTCGTTCGACGGCGTTCATTTCTCTTTCATATTTATGGTGAAAACGCCCGTTGCGGGCGCATAATCGCCCGACAAGGAGTGTGCCATGGCCGACGAGAGCAAGCTAACCCGCACCAAGCAGCTTTGGGCCCAGACGGGGAAATTCCTCACCGGCCACACCACCCGCCCCGAAACCGACCGCCTTCCGCCGGGCCAGCACCTGGTCAACAATTGGCCGATCCTGGATCTCGGCCAGACGCCAAACGTGCCCAGGGAACGCTGGCGGCTCGATGTCGGCGGGTCGGTCGAGAATACGGTTTCCTGGGACTGGAGCACGTTTGCCGCCCAGCCGCAGGTGCAAAAGACCACCGATATCCACTGCGTCACCTCCTGGTCGCGCTACGACAATGCCTGGGAAGGCATCTCGACCCATCACCTGCTCGATGTCGTGATGCCCAGGGAAGACGCCGCCTTCGTGCTCTTCACCAGCAATGACGGCTACACCACCAACATGGCGATCGAGGATTTCGCCAGCCCGGACGCCATGCTTGTCCACTCCTGGCAGGGCGAGCCGCTGCCGCTCGAACATGGCGGCCCGGTGCGCGTCGTGGTGCCCCATCTCTACTTCTGGAAGAGCGCCAAGTGGATCCGCAAGATCGAGTTCGTGCCGCGCGACCAGCTTGGCTTCTGGGAGGTGCGCGGCTACCACAACCACGCCGATCCCTGGCTCGAGGAGCGCTATTCCTGATCTATTCGAGCGGCTTGAGCTCCTGCAGCATCGTCGGAATGAGCTCGCTGACGGTCGGGTGAATGTGCATCGCCCGCTTGATCACGGTGTAGGGCACCTTGCCCGCCATGGCATCGAGGATCGTGTGGACGATCTCGTCGCCTTCCGTGCAGAGGAAAGCCGCGCCCAGGAACTGCTCGCTGTCGGCATCGACCAGCACCTTCATGAAGCCCTGCGTCTCGCCCTTTTCCTTGGCGCGTCCGACCCGGGTCATCGGCATCTTGCCGGCCAGAACCCGCCGGCCGCTCTTGCGCGCCTCCGCCTCGCTCATTCCCACCCGGCCCAGCGGCGGATCGACGAAGAGGGCATAGGTATCGATGCGATCGCTCACGCGCCGCGGGTCGTTGTCGAGGAGATTGCCGGCCACCACTTCGAAGTCGTTGTAGGAGGTGTGGGTGAACGCGCCATGCCCGGTGACGTCCCCCATGGCCCAGATGCCCTCGGCACTGGTGCGCAACTGGTCATCGACCTTGATGTAGCCGCGCTCGTTGGTGACCACCTCCGACGGCAGGTCGAGAGCTTCGACATTGGGGACCCGCCCGATCGCCAGCAGCAGGTGGGAGCCTTCCGCCGTCATGCTCATGCCCCCAGCATTGGCATTGAGCTTGACCCCGCCGCCCTCCATGGCCGACACCGCTATGTCCCGCGCGTTGAGATGGATGGCGATCCCCTCCCCCTCGAGAACCTGGCGGATGGTGTCGGAGACGTCAGGATCCTCCCGCCCGATGAGGCGGTCGCCATGCTCGATGACGGTGACGCGCGAGCCGAAGCGCGCGAACATCTGCGCGAATTCCAGCCCGATATAGCTGCCGCCGACGATGATCAGGTGCTCGGGCAGGACATCGAGGTCCATGATGGATTCGTTGGTGAGGTAGGGAATGCCGGCCAGCCCCGGCCAATCCGGCACCACCGGCCGTCCGCCGGTATTGATGAAGATACGCGGCGCGGCGAACACGCGATCGCCCGCCGTGATCTCGCGCGGACCGGAGAACCGGGCAGTCTCCCAGACCAGTTCGAGGTTTTCCGTGCCCTCGATCCAGTCGACGAGGCCCTTGGCCGACGTCTCGACGATCTTGTCCTTGCGCGCCTTGACCGCCTTCATGTCCACGCTCACCGCCCCCCCGACCGAGACGCCGTACTCGGAGGCCCTGCGGGCCATGTGCGCGACCCTGGCGCTGGCGACCATGGTCTTGGTGGGCATGCAGCCGTTGTTGACGCAGGTGCCGCCCATGTGGCTGCGCTCGATGATGACGGTCTTCATCCCCGCCTGAGCGAGCCTGACGGCCAGGAACGGTCCCGCCTGGCCGCCTCCGATCACGATTGCATCGACTTGTTCGGCCATGGGTCCGGTCTCCCTGATTTGGCGCGGAGCCTAGCAGGGAGCGCCTGCATCCCCAAGCCGGGCCGCCTTATTTATGGATAACGAAACCTTAAATCCGTTCCGCTAGGGTCTGGATGCTTCACTAGCCAGGGATCCCTCGATTGCCCGCTTCCGCCGCCAGCTTCTTCAGCCTCAACACTGCCGCGAGCAACTACAGCCAGCTCACGCAGATGACGGAGAACGGCTATTTCCGCGGCACGGACGGCAAGATGCACATGAACGGCTCGTTCAAGGGCCGCGACGGCAAGTACCACCCCAAGGGTGCGTTCGTGGGCAATGACGGGCTGTATCACGTGCAGGGCTCCACGCTCGGACGCGACCGCAAGTATCACCTGCCCGGCTCCTTCCTCGGCCGGGACGGCGCCTATCACATCAAGGGCTCGTTCGTCGGCACGGACGGCAAGTACCACGGACCGGGCGCCGTGCGGCAGCGCGACGGCACCTACAAGGAAACCCGCTCGAGCGTGAGCCTGATGCAGCTCGAAGCCAGCAATTGCGTGGTGTGAATAGAAAAGGCCCCGATCACCATCTCTGATGATCGAGGCCTTTGGAGAAACGTGCCCGCCGCACTGTTGAGGGCTTGGGGGACAGCGGCGTTCGCGCCTCTCTCGCTCACCGGTGCATGGGTCGTTTGCAGGGTCCAGTGAACTGCCTCACTAGATGGGGTGCATTTGCGGCAGAAAAAGTGCGCTTCACTCAATGGTGAACCCGTTGTTAGCAATGCGCTCACGGTTGCCCAAACGCGACGAAGCTGTCATGGCTTTGCGCTAGAGCGCTGCCTCGAAAAGGTTACGCGAAGAGAGCGAACAATGCCCACGATCAGCCCCGAATCCATGCCCCTGAAGGGCTTCACCGACCCGCAGGAAGCCTGGGCTTACATCGACGAAATCTATAAGAGAAACACGGGCTTCATCCGCATGCACCTGGACGCGCTGGCGCGCGGCGTTGTGCCGGCGGGCAAGGTGCGGGCCTATTATCCTTCCGTGCAGGTGACCTCCAAGAGCTACGGCAAGACCGACTCCACACTGCCCTACGGATACCTGCACACGCCGGGCGTCTACCGCACGACGATCACGGCGACGGACCTGTTCAAGAACTACCTGATCGAGCAGTTCGCCGTGCTCCTCAAGAATCACGGCGGCACCATCGAAGTGGGCGAATCCGCAACCCCAATTCCACTCCATTTCGCGGTGCAGCCGACCGAGCGCGTCAACGGCGAAGCGCTCAACGCCCTGGGCATTCCGCTGCGCGACATTTTCGATGCGCCGGACCTCGCCCATGCCGACGACGAGATCGCCAACGGCACCTTCGTGCCGCCCCAGGGCGGCCCCTACCCGCTCTCGGCCTTCACCGCCCCGCGCATCGACTATTCCCTGCACCGGCTCACCCATTACACGGGCACCGATGCCGAGCATTTCCAGAATTTCGTGATCTTCACGAACTATCAGTTCTATATCGACGAGTTCTGCCGCATCGCGCGCGACCACATGGAGAGCGGCCACGGCTATTACGACGCCTTCGTCGAGCCCGGCAACGCCATCACCATCAACAAGCGCCATGGCGGCGGCACCGAAGGCACGCCCTCGACCCGCGTGCCGCAGATGCCGGCCTATCACCTGGTCGGCGAGCGCGGCCGGGGCATCACGATGGTCAACATCGGGGTCGGCCCCTCCAACGCCAAGACCATCACCGACCACATCGCCGTACTGCGCCCGCACGCCTGGATCATGCTGGGCCACTGTGCGGGGCTGCGCAATTCCCAGGAGCTGGGCGATTACGTGCTGGCCCACGCCTATGTGCGCGAGGACCACGTGCTCGACGCCGACCTGCCGCTCACGGTGCCGGTGCCGGCGCTGGCCGAAATCCAGGTTTCGCTCGAACAGGCGGTGGCCGAGGTCACCAAGCTCGAGGGGCTCGAAACCAAGCGCATCATGCGCACGGGCACGGTAGCGAGCTTCGACAACCGCAACTGGGAACTGCTCGACCAGCGCGAGATCGTCAAGCGCCTGAGCCAGTCGCGCGCGGTGGCGCTCGACATGGAAAGCGCCACGATCGCCGCCAACGGCTTCCGGTTCCGCGTGCCCTACGGCACCCTGCTCTGCGTCTCGGACAAGCCGCTGCATGGCGAGCTGAAACTGCCGGGCATGGCTTCGGACTTCTACCGCACCCAGGTGAGCCAGCACCTGCTCATCGGGCTGCGCGCCATGGAAATCCTGCGCGACCAACCGCCGGAACGGCTGCACTCGCGCAAGCTGCGCAGCTTTGCGGAGACGGCGTTCCAGTAGAGCCCGTCACCCGATCTTCCTTCACCCCGATCTTCCCCGGCCGCAGAGCCGGGGCCCACGTAAGGCTCCACTCGGGCGGAGGGGTGCAATGGGCCCCTTTGCATTTGCGTTATGGTTAGATTGCGGGCGTGACAGACCGGGACGGCTCGCTTCCCTCCCCCTTGTGGGGAGGGATTGAGGGTGGGGAGCAGCCTAAAGACTCCGAGCTCGCTTCTCCCCCACCCTTGTTCCCTCCCCACAAGGGGGAGGGAGACCTGCTGGCGCGATCGTGCTCACCTGCTTGCGCTCGCTGCCCTGGCTAGGCGGTTCCTTCTCACCCTCAACGCCATGATGAGGTCCGGTCCAACTTCGCAGCGTGAATTACAGTTGCCGGATAAGTACGGGAAGGTCAGTGGGAGTGGCGAGTGTTGTGGTCAAGCGCACCAGTGGTTAAGCGCGACAGTCGTGGCTTAAGCACACCAAAAGCAAAGGGGGCCGCAGCCCCCTCTTCATTCCACGCCCAGCGAACCTCACAGCTCCGCGGAGATCGATTCCGTGGCGGCGATGGAGGCCATGTTGACGATGCCGCGGCTGGTGACCGATGGGGCCAGGATGTGCGCGGGCGCGCGGGTGCCCATCAGGATGGGGCCGACTGCAAGTGCGTTGTTCATTTCCTTGAGCAAGGTCATGGAAAGATTCGCTGAATCCAGGTTCGGGAAGATCAGCAGATTGGCTTCGCCCTTGAGCACGGTATCGGGAATATAGCGCTCGCGCAGGTCGGGATTGAGGGCAAGGTCGCCCTGCATTTCGCCCTCGGCGATGAGGTCGGGCGCCACCGCCTTGAGCTTCTGGTAGGCCTCGCGCATCTTGAAGGCGCTGTCGCCATCGCGTGAACCAAAGTTGGAATAGCTCAGCAGCGCCACCTTGGCTTCGATGTTGAAGCGCTTGAGATGGTCGCGCGCCTGGAGCGCGATCGCCACGATCTCGTCGGCGGTGGGGTCCTGGTTGACATAGGTGTCGGCCAGGAAGAACGCGCCGCGCGGCATAATGAGCATCGAGAGCGCCGAAACGTCCTTCACCCCATCCTGGAGCCCAATCACGGAACGGATGTCGCGCACGTGCTTGATGTAGCGGCCCTGAAGGCCGCAGAGCAGCGCGTCGGCCTCCCCGCGCTTGACCGCCAGCGCGCCGATGACCGTGGTGTTGGTGCGCACGATGGTGCGCGCGGTATCGGGGGTCACCCCGCTCCGGCCCACCAGGGAATGGAAGAGAGCCACATAGTCGCGATAGCGCGGATCGTCCTCGGGATTGATGACCTCGAGGTCGCGCGAAAGGTCGAGCGAGAGGCCAAAGCGCGCGATGCGGGCCTCGATGACGCTCGGGCGGCCGATGAGGATCGGGCGGGCGATCTGCTCTTCGAGCAGCACCTGGGCGGCGCGCAGAACGCGCTCGTCCTCGCCATCGGCAAAGGCGATCCGCTTGTTCTGGCCATGGGCGCGATCGATGATCGGCTTCATGACCAGGCCCGAGCGGAACACGAAGCGGTTGAGGCTGTCGTTGTAGGCGACGAAATCCTCGATCGGCCGCTTGGCCACGCCTGAGTCCATCGCCGCGCGCGCCACGGCCGGCGCGATGCGAAGAATCAGGCGCTGGTCGAACGGGTTCGGGATGATGTGCTCGGGGCCGTAGATGGCCGGAGCGCCCGAGGGCGAGACTTCCAGGCCCGGCTCATGGGCGAGCTTGGCGATGGCCTTGACCGCGGCCAGCTTCATCTCCTCGTTGATCGCGGTTGCGCCCACGTCGAGCGCGCCGCGGAAGATGAAGGGGAAGCACAGAACGTTGTTGACCTGGTTTGGGTAGTCAGACCGGCCGGTGCACACCATGGCGTCCGGGCGCGTGGCCTTGGCGACTTCCGGCATGATCTCGGGATTGGGGTTGGCAAGCGCCATGACCAGCGGCTTGGGACCCATGCGCGAGAGCATTTCGGGCGAAAGCGCGCCTGCGGCCGACAGGCCAAGGAAAATGTCAGCGCCATCAATGACTTCGGCAAGCGTCGTCGCTTCGCTGGTCTGGGCGAACTTGGAGCGCCATTTATCGAGCACGTCGGTACGCTTGTGCGTGACGAGCCCGTCCTTGTCGCCGACCCAGATATTCTCGATCTTCGCGCCGAGCGCCACGAGGATGTTGAGGCACGCAATGGCCGCCGCGCCGGCGCCAGACGTGCAGATCTTGACGTCCTCGATCTTCTTGCCGGCCAGTTCGAGACCGTTGAGCACCGCCGCGCCCACGATGATGGCCGTGCCGTGCTGGTCGTCATGGAACACCGGAATGTTCATGCGCGCCCGCAGCGCTTCCTCGATCTCGAAGCAGTCGGGCGCCTTGATGTCCTCAAGGTTGATACCGCCGAAGGTCGGCTCGAGCGGGGCCACGACCTCGATGAACTTCTTGGGGTCGAGTTCGTCGATCTCGATGTCGAAGACGTCGATGCCTGCAAACTTCTTGAAGAGGACCGCCTTGCCTTCCATGACCGGCTTGCTGGCCAGCGCGCCGATGGAGCCCAGGCCGAGAACGGCGGTGCCGTTGGAAATGACGGCCACGAGGTTGCCGCGCGACGTGTAGCGGGTGACGGCGTCCGGATTGGCGGCGATTTCCTCGCACGGAGCGGCTACACCGGGGGAATAGGCGAGCGCCAGGTCGCGCTGGTTGCCCAGCGGCTTGGTCGGCTGGATTTCAAGCTTGCCGGGCTTGGGAAACTCATGGAAATGCAGCGCCGCTTCGCGCAACGCTTTTTTCTGCTCGCTCATGTCCGACGACATGCTGGCCCCCTGCTATTTTCGTGGGGTTGTCCTGCCACTAAACCGAGACAAATGAAAGGCGCAAAAACGGGTTTACGCCGCTGCCGGCTTGAGCTTTCCGCCCGAGGTGACGCCGCCCTTGGAGGGAACGTTGAGCCCGCGCGCGAGCTCGCGGAACTGGGCAACCTTGAGCGCGGGCGCAAAGAGGAAGCCCTGGGCCATGAGCACGCCGTGGTTGCGCAGGTAGATGGCCTGCTCCTGCGTCTCGACGCCTTCGGCGATGACCTCTGTACCGAGATCCCGCGCCATGGCCACCAGGCCATCGAGCACCGGGACGGTGGTGGTATCGGCCTTGACCATATCCACGAACACCCGGTCGATCTTGATGATATCGACGCCCAGCGTCTGCATGTAGGCAAGGTTCGAGTGGCCGGTGCCCACATCGTCCATGGCCAGCTTGCAGCCCAGGGCATGCAGGCCCGCGATGACGCTGTTGGCGGCCGTCGAATTGCCGATGGGTCGCCGTTCGGTGATTTCGAAGCACAGCTGGCGGAAGCCGATGGGGGAATCCCCGAAGATGGCCTGCACGTCCTCCACGATCGTCGAGTCGCGGAAATGGCCCTCGAAGAGGTTGATGGAAATCTTGAGGTCCGGGATCTCGCGGGCGAGATCGGACATATCCACCCTCACCTGTTCCATGAGGCTGAGCGTCATCGGCACGGCCAGGCCCGTGACCTCGGCATAGTCGATGAACGAGCCGGGCGGCACGATCTGGCCGTTGCGCTTCTCCCAGCGGCAGAGCACCTCGCAGCCGGCGATCTTGCCCGTCGCCAGGTTCACCACCGGTTGGTAGTAGGGCTTGATCTCGCCGGCCTGGATGGCGCGCTCGAGATCGAAGGCGGGCAACTGGGAACGGCGCACATACTGAAGCATGAGCAGCAAGAACGCCCCGCTCATGGCTGCCGCGATGACAGTGAAGCTCAGATCGAGATCGGAATAGGTGGAGCGCACCAGCGCGAACGGCAGGGCTGCGTCGACGCGCAGCGGCAGCTCGCCTGCGAAGGCCTGGGCGGTAATGAACTCGGCATCGCTCGAGCGGCGCTCATAGGGCGTGGGATCGCCCGAAGTGCTGATCGGGGTACCGTTGGTCAGCGAGACCTGCGCCATGCCGCCGGTCGTCAGGTCCTGCGCGACGGTCTCGGGCGGGAACGGCAGCACGGGCACGAAGGCCGAGATCCGGCGGGTCGTGCTGTAGCTCTGCGTGATCTTGAAGGCCGGCACGTCCAGGTCCGCCAGGCGCACCACTGCAATCGTCTCGGTGCGGCCCGGGATGCCCAGGTCGTCGGACAGACGGGTATATTTCACCTCGCGCCCGAAGGCGTCGCAGAACTGGGCCCCATCGGTGTTCTCGACCAGGATCTGGCGCAGGTAGAGGTTGGATTCCATCTCCTTGAGCACGTTGCCGACGAAGGTCGGCGTGCACAACGACGGACTCTCGGCCACGATGGTCCGCAGACCGGCAATGCCGGCATTGGCGGTGGCCTGGATCTTTTCGGTGACGTGCTCGATGCCGGCCTGCAGCACCCCCTGCTCGCGCACCCGCACGTAGTTGTCGAGGAGATAGTCCACGCCCAGGACCGGCACGAAGGCTATGAGGGCCGTCAGCAGCACGACGATGTGTGAGTACCGGGATTTCACGCTGCGCGGTTCCAAGGACACGGATCCCTATTACCGCTAGCAAGGGCCGCTTAAATTGGCGTTAAACGCGCAACAGGCAAAAGGCGGCACAAGTGCCGCCTTTTCAGATGTTTGGCTTGATGGGGCGTGAGCCCTATTCCTTGACGTTCAGGCGCACGTGCAGTTCGCGCAACTGCTTGGGCGAAGCCGGCGACGGCGCGCCCATCAGCAGGTCTTCGGCCTGCTGGTTCATCGGGAACAGCGTGATCTCGCGCAGGTTCTGCGCGCCGCAGATCAGCATCACGATGCGATCGATGCCGAATGCGGCGCCGCCGTGCGGGGGTGCACCGTACTGGAAGGCGCGGTAGAGGCCACCGAAGCGCTCCTCGACGTCCTGGCGGGTCAGGCCGACCTTTTCGAACGCCTCCACCATCGTCTCCGGTTCCTGGTTACGGATCGAGCCCGAGGCGATTTCGAAGCCGTTGCAGACGGCGTCGTACTGGTAGGCCTTGATCTTGAGCGGATCCTGGTTGTGCAGGGCGTCCAGCCCCCCCTGCGGCATCGAGAACGGGTTGTGCGCGAAGTCCAGCTTCTTTTCTTCCTCGCTCCACTCGTAGAACGGGAAGTCCACGATCCAGCAGAGCTCGAACCGCTCGGTATCGACCAGGTTCAGGTCCGTGCCGGCCTTGGTGCGGGCCTCGCCAGCGAACTTGTAGAACTTGGCCGGATCGCCTGCCACGAAGAAGGCGGCGTCCCCGTCACCCAGGCCCAGCTGGTTGCGGATGGCCTCGGTGCGCTCGGGCCCGATGTTCTTGGCGATCGGGCCAGCGCCCTCGATGACGTCGCCTTCCTTGCGCCAGAAGATATAGCCCAGGCCCGGCTGGCCCTCGCCCTGCGCCCAGGCGTTCATGCGATCGCAGAACGCGCGCGAACCGCCGGTCTTGGCCGGAATGGCCCACACTTCAGTCTTGGAATCGGAAGCGATGAGGTTGGCGAAGACCTTGAAGCCCGAACCGGCGAAATGCTCGGTCACGGCCTGCATCTCGATCGGATTGCGCAGGTCCGGCTTGTCCGAGCCGTACTTGCGGATCGCGGTGTCATAGGGAATACGCGGCCATTCCTTGGTGACAGGCTTGCCCTCGGCGAATTCCTCGAAGAGGCCGGTGATGACCGGGCTCATCGTGTCCCAGACGTCTTCCTGGGTCACAAAGCTCATCTCCAGGTCGAGCTGGTAGAACTCGCCCGGCAGGCGGTCGGCGCGCGGATCTTCGTCACGGAAGCACGGCGCGATCTGGAAGTAGCGGTCAAAGCCCGCCACCATCAGGAGCTGCTTGTACTGCTGGGGCGCCTGCGGCAGGGCGAAGAACTTGCCCGGATGGATGCGGCTGGGCACCAGGAAGTCGCGCGCGCCTTCCGGCGAGGACGCCGTCAGGATGGGAGTCGAATACTCGGCAAAGCCGATCTCGCCCATGCGCTGGCGCATCGAGGAGATGACCTTGGTGCGCTTGACGATATTGGCGTGCAGCGTTTCGCGGCGCAGGTCGAGGAAGCGGTAGCGCAGGCGCACGTCTTCCGGGTAGTCCGGCTCGCCGAACACCGGCAGCGGCAATTCCTTGGCGGCGCCGAGCACTTCGATTTCGCGGATGAACACTTCGACCGAGCCGGTCGGCAGGTTCGGGTTCACCGTCTCGGGCGTGCGCAGCTTGACCTCGCCGTCGATCCGCACGACCCATTCGGCGCGCAGCGTCTCGGCGAGCGCGAAGGCCGGGGAATCCGGGTCGATCACGCACTGGGTGAGGCCATAATGGTCGCGCAGGTCCAGGAACAACAGCCCGCCGTGATCGCGGATACGATTGACCCAGCCGGCAAGGCGGACGGTCTGCCCTACCTCCTGGACGGTGAGTTGTGCGCATGTGTGCGAACGGTAGCGATGCATCTTGATACTCTTGCGGGAAAAAACCGGCGGATTCTGCGCCGGGAAAAGCGCATGCAAGGGCCGCTTTGTCAAGGCGAGCCGCCCTTTCCATTTACCTTAGGCCAACGTTTCCGCGAGCGCGGCAAATCGGTTCTGGAGTGATCCGGCCACACCTGTTAGGAATTCGTTAATTGTGTTTGGTGGGCGAATAATGGATCTAGTTACCTCCACCGCTGTCTTGGCCGAGTTCAGCGCCAGGGCGGCGGGGTATGATTTTGTTACGGTTGATACCGAATTTCTTCGCGAAACAACCTATTGGCCGAAGCTGTGCCTCATACAGGCCGCAACGGATGATGAAGCTGTACTTATCGACCCGCTGGCGCCCGGCCTCGACCTCGCCCCGTTCCTCGAACTGATGAACAATCCCGCCGTGGTTAAGGTCTTCCACGCCGCGCGCCAGGATATCGAAATCTTCGTCAAGCTGACCGGCCAGGTCCCCCAGAACATCTTCGATACCCAGGTCGCCGCAAGCGTTTGCGGTTTTGGCGACAGCGTCTCTTACGACAACCTGGTGCGCTCGATCACCAATGTCGATCTCGACAAGAGTTCGCGTTTCACCGACTGGTCGGCCCGCCCGCTGACCGACAAGCAGAAACTCTACGCGCTGGCGGACGTCACCCACCTGCGCGACATCTACAAGGCCCTGCGCAAGCAGATCGAGGATACCGGGCGCGGTGCCTGGGTGGAGGACGAAATGTCGGTGCTGCGCAGCATCGATACCTATGTCGTCCAGCCGGATACGGCCTGGGAGCGACTCAAGCTCAAGATCAATCGCCCGCGCGACCTGGCCGCCCTCAAAGTGCTGGCCGGCTGGCGCGAGAAGCGCGCGCAGGACACCGACCAGCCGCGCAGCCGCATTCTCAAGGACGACGCGCTTTACGAACTCGCCCAGCAGCGCCCGCTCTCGCCGGAAGACTTCGAAAAGCTGCGCGCCGTGCCGCGCGGCTTCGGGCGCTCGAGCGCGGCCGGCGAGATCATGAACCTGCTCAAGAGCGTCGAAGCGCTGACCAAGGCGCAGCTGCCGCCGATGCCCGAGCGCTATCGCGGCCCCTCGCCCAAGGGCGCCGTCGGCGACCTGCTGCGCGTGCTGCTCAAGGCGGTCTCCGAACAGCACGGCGTCGCCACCCGTATCATCGCCACGTCCGACGACATCGACGCCATCGTGCTCGATGACGAGGCGGACGTCCCTGCCCTCAAGGGATGGCGGCGCAAGCTCTTCGGAGACAAGGCGCTGGCGGTCAAGCACGGCCGGGTCGGGCTGGCCGCGACCCGCAAGGGAATCATCGAGATCCCGATCAAGGAATCCTGATCACCGCGCCTTTGAGATCGGCCACGGACGCCAACTGATCGAGCCGTCCTTGCAGGTGCTCGCCTGCAAGGAACGCCAGGTCCTTGGCGAGATTGAGCACCAGCGTCTCCCCGTCGAGCGAGAAGCTGGTCCGCGGCAGGACGCCGGGCATGGCAGCCGACATCGGATAGGCTACGCGGAACAGCGCACCCAGCAGGCGCGCCCGGGTGCTGTAGATGGGCCCGGAAAGGCTCAGGATCGCGCGGCTTACGCTCTTCTGCTTGAGGCCCATGTAGCGCACGGCCAGGACCTCGGCGAGGAAGGCGCGGCCCGGATGGTCGATGCCGGTCATCGAGCCATAGGCGACCATGTCGATACTCTGCTCGCCGCGATAGTCCGGATGCCCGCGCCAGCCGATATCGGAGATGAGGCAGGCAACGCGCCGCAGGCGCTTCTCTTCCTCGGTCTCGGAAAAGCCGATGGCGCCGAGGAAATTGTCGGTGAACCCCACCAGATCGATGGCATGAAGCGGCGAGCGCGAACGCAGTACCGAGACTTCCTCGGCCGCCTGCACCAGCGGATCGACGTCCTGCTCCCCGGCTTCGAGCAGGCTGTAGAGGTAGCCCTCGCGCACCCCGAGGGCGGAGAACACCACGGTCTTGAAATTGCCCGCCTTGATCACTTCGCCCAGCACCGCCGCGCCATAGGGCACGAGGTCCCGGCGCGAGGACGAGGCGGTATCCATGCCAGGATAGGGCTTGCCCGCCTCCGCGGCCTCCACGATGTCGTCGCAAAGCTTGACCAGGTCAGGCCCCTTGGCTGTGTAGTGCTGGACCATATGGAGCGGGTAACGCCGCTGGACCTGATGCACCTTGGCCAAGGACCGCCAGGTGCCGCCGATGGCGCAGAAGGCCGTGGCCGGCGTCTTGATGAGCTGGGAGTCCTTGAGACGCGCCCGCACCAGCGCCGCGGCCTTGACCGGCGAGACCTCGCTATCGTCCTGAAGACGGATGACGCCGAGTTCGTGGGTTTCCCCCACCGCGTCGAGGCCATCGGCGATGCTGGAAAGTTCGAGGCTGCCGCCTCCGAGATCGCCCACGAGGCCGGTGAAGCCCGGGATGCCCGCAACCACGCCGAGCGAGGCGAAATGGGCTTCCTGCTCCCCGCTGAGCACCTTGACCGGCACGCCCATGATGCGCTCCACCGCCGAGACGAACTCGGCGCGGTTGCTGGCATCGCGAACCGCGGAGGTCGCCAGGACATGGACGGTGCCGGCCTTCATCAGGCGCGCCACGAGCGCGAACCGCTGGATGGCGGTCAGCGCGCGCGTCATGTTTTCCTCGGCCAGCTTGCCGGTGGTGGCAATCCCGCGCCCGAGGGCGCAGGACGACTTTTCGTTGTAGAGCGCGGTCAGCGCCCGGGCGTGACGTTCGTAGACGACGAGTCGAACGGAATTGGAGCCAATGTCCAGAACCGCGACCGGCCGGGCCCCTTTGATTCGCCCCTGCGCAGTCGGGTCGGCATCAACGCCCCAGTATTGGTTCAATCGTCGCCCTCGTCGCTATCGTGCGCAATGGCACTGCCCCGCCCGGAAAGACTGGGGTTGGTCATGAAGTAGTCGTGCGCGTTGAAGGGCTCTTCCCCCTCTTCGATCCGCACACGATGCGAGCTGCCGTCGGGCAGCACTTCCCAGCTCTGCTGGTTGTCCCGAAGATACGCAACCAGGATGCGGTCAACAATCTGCTTATGCACGGTCTTGTTGAGAATGGGCACCATCACCTCGACGCGCCAGTCGAGATTGCGCTGCATGAGGTCGGCCGAGGACATATAGACCTTGGCCTGGCGCGAAGGCAGCGGGGCACCGTTGCCGAAGCAGTAGATGCGCGAGTGCTCGAGGAAGCGCCCGACCACCGACTTGACCCGGATATTGTCCGAGAAGCCCGGGATCCCGGGCCGCAGGCAGCAGATGCCGCGCACGATCAGCTCGACCTTAACCCCGGCCTGGCTGGCATCGTAAAGGGCGTCGATGATCTGCGGATCGACCAGCGCGTTCATCTTGAGCCAGATGGTGGCCGGCTGGCCGTTGCGGGCGAACTCAACCTCGCGGGCGATGTTGTCGAGCAGGGTCTGGCGCAGGTTGACCGGCGAGGCCGCAATGACTTCGAGTTCGGTCGGACGCGCATAGCCGGTGATGAAATTGAAGACCCGCGCCACGTCCCGCGTGATGGCGGGGTTGCAGGTGAAATAGCTCAGGTCCGTGTAGATCTTGGCGGTGATCGGGTGGTAGTTGCCGGTGCCCAGGTGGCAGTAGGAAACGAGCTTGCCGTGCTCGCGCCGCACCACCTGGCTCATCTTGGCGTGGGTCTTGAGCTCGATGAAGCCGAAGACCACCTGCGCCCCTGCCCGCTCGAGATCGCGGGCCCAGCGGATATTGGCCTCTTCGTCGAACCGCGCCTTGAGCTCGACCAGCGCCGTCACCGACTTGCCGGCCTCGGCCGCCATCACCAGCGCCTTGACGATCGGGGAGTCCGCCGAGGTGCGGTAGAGCGTCTGCTTGATGGCCACCACATCGGGGTCGCGTGCCGCCTGCAGCAGGAACTGGGCCACGACGTCGAAGCTCTCGAACGGATGGTGGACAAGGATATCCTTCTGCCGCACCGCCGCGAACACGTCTCCGCTGTAGTCGCGGATCCGCTCGGGAAAGCGGGCGTGATAGGCGGCGAACTTGAGGTCGGGCCGCTCGATGTCGCAAATCTTGCGCGCATCCGCCAAACCGAGGAAACCCTCGACCTGGAAGATGTCTTCCGGGCTCGCATGGATCTGCTCGCTGATCTGCTTGCGCAGCGCCATGGGTGCGGACTTTTCGATTTCGAGGCGGATCACCTGCCCGCGCCGGCGCTGGCGCAGGGCGGATTCGAACTCGACCACGAGGTCGGCCGCTTCGTCGTCGATTTCGATTTCGCTGTCACGGATTACGCGGAACGCGCCTGACCCGATGACCTCGTAGCCGGGGAACATCTTGTGAAAGAAGATCTTGATCAGCGTCTCGATGGCCACGACCTCGATCCGCCCCTCCGACACCAGCCCGGCCGGCAACGAAATGAAACGCTCGAGATTTGCCGGAATGCGCACCAGCGCGGTCAGTTGCTGGGACGAATTGGGGCGCTGGAGCTGGAAAGCCAGCGCAAAGCCGAGATTGGGAATGAACGGGAAAGGATGGGCCGGATCGATGGCGATCGGCGTCAGGACCGGGAAGATTTCCTCCCGGAACAGCCGTTCGAGATAGCGCAACTGCTCGGAGGTCAGGTCGTCCGCCTCGTGGATCACCACGTTAGCGGCGAACAGTTCCTCGCGGATCGACTGCCAGTAATCCTGCTGCTCGAGCTGGAGATGCTGGGTGAGCGTGATGATGTCGTCGAGCTGTTCCTTGGGCGTCAGGCCGTCATCGGACGGCTTGGTGAGCCCGGCGCGCAACTGGCCCTTCAGGCCCGCCACGCGCACCATGAAGAACTCGTCGAGATTGTTCGCGGAGATCGAGACGAACCGCAGCCGCTCGAGCAGCGGGTGATGAACGTTCCCCGCCTCCTCGAGCACGCGCATGTTGAACTGGAGCCAGGAGACCTCGCGGTTCACGAACCGCGCCGGGCTGTTGCGCAGTTCGGCCACGTCCGGAACCGCCCCTTCGGCTTCGGCAATCTCGGTTATCTCATTCATCCTCTTGGTCGCTTTCCAGCTCGCTGTCCGCGGCCCCTTCGCCGCTTTCCCCCCGGCGCATCGCCAGCGCTTCGGCCGCCAGCGCCCGTGTGATCCTGCTCCCGCGCTCGAGCGCAAGCCGATCCAACAGGTCCACCAGCGCCGTCGCCTCCTCGGGCGACCGCTCCATCCGCGCCACCAGATAGGAAATGATCCGGGGATCGACCGCCACCTGGCGATCTCCGAACAACTTCACGAAAATCTGTGACAATTGAATGTCGTCGGTCTGCTCGATGGTAAACGATGCGGCCAGCCGCGCACGCGATTTTACATCGTCCGTCACATAGGGCCAGCTTGAAACCGGCTCGCGCGCCGTCATCAACAGCGGCCGTCTGTCGCGCATGGACTGGTTGAGCAGGTGGAAGAGCGCCGCCTCCTCATAGCCGGCCCGATCCACATCCTCGATGACGAGCGGCGCCGTGCCACCCTGGCGCGAGAGCTCTTCGAGCTCCTCGGGCCTGGCCGTGCGGGCACCGGTGCGATCGGCCCAGATACGGGCCAGATGCGACTTGCCCGCGCTCGCCGGTCCGGTGACCAGCGTCAGCGGCCCGGGCCAGTTGGGATAGGCGAGCAGGTGCGCGAGCGCCAACTCGTTCCCCTCCCCGACCAGGAAATCAGCTTCTGCATGCGAAGGCGTGTGGCCGAGTTCGAGCGCCAGTTGCACACTCGGGAGAGCACCTTCGCCCGCCTTAGGCGGCCGCGTCGGGCTTGTCACCGCCGCCCCCGTTCGGCCCGAGATAGAGCGGGCTCGCCTTGTACTTGCGCACGCTGTAGCGCAGCAGCACCGCAGCGATGGCCGAAAGCGGCACTGCCAGCAGCAGGCCGAGGAAACCGAAGAGCTGGGCAAAGGCCAGCAGCGCCAGCATCAGCCAGACCGGGTTGATGCCGATGCTGGAGCCCACGAGCTTGGGATAGAGCACGTTCCCTTCCAGGAACTGCCCGACACCGAAGACAATGCCGATGATGATGATCCGGAACCAGTCCGGCCAGAACTGCACGATGGCGATGCCGACCGACAGCCCGAAGCCGATGACGAACCCGACATAGGGAATGAAGCTGAGAAGCCCGGTGATGAGGCCCAGCACGAGGCCGAAACTGAGCCCGCCCAGTGTCAGGCCCGTGGCGTAATAGACGCACAGGATCAGCACCACGCTGCCCTGCCCACGGATAACGCCTGCCATGGACCTGTCGATATCGGCCAGGACACCCTGGATTTCCTCGCGATAGGCGCGCGGGAGGAGGTTATCGAGCCCTTTGACCATGCCGTCCCAATCGAGCAGCAGGTAGAAGGCCACCACCGGCGCGACGATGGCGAGGCCCAGCGTACCGATGAACGAGGCGCTGCTCTGGTAGATCTGGCCGGTGACCCAGGCGGTGATGCCCGGCAGGTTGAGGCTGTTGAACCACTCGGTAAGGCTATGTTCGAGCTGCAGGGTGCGCTCGGGGCCGAGCCACTCGTTTAGGGCCGGAACGGCGCGATTGGCCAGGGCCTGGAGGTCCGACACATATCCGGGCAGGCGTTGACCGAGGCCGATCACCTGCGAAACCACAAGCGGCACCAGCAGGAACATGCCCCAGGCGATGACCGACAGCACGACCACGAGTACGATAGCCGTGGCCCAGCCGCGGTTTAGCCGCAGCTTTTCAAGCTGGGCGACAACCGGGTTGAGCAGGTAGGCCAGCGCCAGGCCGATCACGAAGGGCAGCAGGATGCCCCGGAAGAACCAGATGGATAGCGCCAGGGCGACCAGAAAACCCACCCAGACGAGGACCTGATTTCGCAGCGACATAAATCGGGCAACCCTTGCGTCGTATCGGTGGAGCGTTTATCAGCGCTGTTAACGGCCGGGACCGGCAATTTCAACTGTTTTGGTCTCGACCCAAATGCCAACCAAACCGGCATCGAGGCCAATGTCCGACCAGCAAAACCTGCCATCAAACGGGCTGTCCTACAAGCAGGCGGGTGTCGATATCGACGCCGGGAACGCCTTGGTCGAAGCCATCAAGCCAGCGGTGCGCTCGACGCGCCGGCCCGGCGCCGACGGCGAGATCGGCGGCTTCGGCGGCCTCTTCGACCTCAAGGCCGCCGGCTTCAACGACCCGATCCTCGTCGCCGCCAATGACGGCGTGGGCACCAAGCTCAAGATCGCCATCGATACCGGCAAGCACTCGACCATCGGCATCGACCTGGTGGCCATGTGCGTCAACGATATCGTCGTGCAGGGCGCCGAGCCGCTGTTCTTCCTCGACTACTTCGCCACCGGCAAGCTCGACGTGACGGCCGGTACGGCCATCGTTGAAGGCATCGCCGAGGGTTGCCGCATCGCCGGCTGCGCGCTGATCGGCGGCGAGACCGCCGAAATGCCCGGCATGTACCAGGGCCACGACTACGACCTGGCGGGCTTCGCGGTGGGCGCGGCCGAACGCGGCACGCTGCTGCCCCGCAACGACATCAAGGCCGGCGACACGCTGGTGGCCATCGCCTCCTCGGGTGTGCACTCGAACGGCTATTCGCTCGTGCGGCGGATCGTCGATATTTCGGGTCTCGACTGGTACATGCCCGCTCCGTTTGCCGAGGGACAGGAACTCTCCGAGGCCCTGCTCACGCCCACCCGCATCTACGTTAAGCCGATCCTGGCCGCCCTCAAGGCGGGCCTCGGGATCAAGGCGCTGGCCCACATCACCGGCGGCGGCTTCATCGACAATATCCCGCGCGTGCTGCCCGAGACGCTGGCGGCGCACATCAACCTCTCCGCCATCACCGTGCCGAAGGTCTTCGGCTGGCTGGCCAAGGTCGGCGGCATCGAGGAGCGCGAGATGCTGCGCACCTTCAATTGCGGCGTCGGCATGCTGGTGGCCGTCGAGGCTGCCGATGCCGAAGCGCTTGTCGCCCAGCTCACCGCAGCCGGCGAAACGGCCTCCGTGATCGGCACGCTGACCGAGCGGACGGGCGAACCCGTGACCTTCGAAGGCGCGCTGGCCCTCTAGGATGGCGGGCGGCAAGGGGCGGCTGATCATCGTCTGCGGCTTGCCGGGGTCCGGCAAGACCCCCCTTGCCCTCGAACTCGCCGCCGAACCCGGCGCGGTGCGCTATTCGCCCGACGACTGGATGGACGCCCTGGGCATCAACCTCTGGGACGAGGATAAGCGCGACGGCATAGAGCAGTTGCAGTGGCAGGCCGCCCAGCAGGTCCTTGCGCTTGGCGGCACCGCCATCATCGAATGGGGAACCTGGGCTCGCTCCGAACGCGACCGGCTGCGACTGGGCGCCCGCGCCCTTGGCGCCGCAGCGGAACTGATTCATCTCGAAGCCCCGCTCGAGGTGCTTCTTGAACGCACCCGCAAGCGTGGCAGGGAAAACCCGCCAATCACGCTCGACATGCTCGAAAAGAGCTCCAGGTCCTTTGAAGTCCCGAACGCCGAAGAACTGGCGCTCTACGATCCTCCAGCAAAGGTTCGCTCCTCGTGAAAGTCCGCAAGCGCGTCGCCATCCTCATTTCGGGCCGGGGCTCGAACATGACGGCCCTGATAGAGGCCGCCAAGGCGCCGGACTTTCCGGCCGAGATTGTCGGGGTGCTCTCCAACAAGGCTGACGCCAAGGGCCTTGAAACGGCGGCCGCGAGCGGCATCGCCACCGCCGTCCGCTCGCACCGCGATTACGCCTCGAGGGAAGCCTTCGATGCCGAGCTCGATGCCGTGCTGCGCGGCTGGGAGGCCGATTTCGTCGCCCTCGCCGGCTTCATGCGCCTGCTGACGCCCGAGTTCACCGAGAAGTGGCTGGGACGGATGATCAACATCCACCCCGCCCTCCTGCCCTCGTTCAAGGGCCTGCACACGCACGAGCAGGCGCTTGCCGCCGGCGTGCCGCTGCATGGATGCACCGTGCACTTCGTGACCCCGGGCATGGACGAGGGCCCTGCGATCGCCCAGGCAGCCGTGCCGGTGCTCCCGGGCGACACCCCCGACGACCTCGCGGCCCGGGTGTTGGTGGCCGAACACGCCATCTATCCACGCGCATTGGCGGCGCTCGCCGAGGGCCGGATTGCGCTCGAGGACGGCAAGGTCGTGCACAAGGGCGCGGCAGGCACCCCGCCGGCCCCCTTCGCCTGGCCGCTCTACTGAACTACTCGGCGGCCGAACACTCGGCCTGTGGCCGCCAGATCATGTAGACATTGGCGCGGCTGTAGTGGGAGTCCTGCTTGACCGACGGCTGGTGCTCGAACCCCGAACTCTCGTAGAGCCGGATCGCGGTGGCGAGCTTCGTATTGGTCTCCAGAAAGAGCTCGCTGCCTCCGAGACGCTGGAAGGCGGCGATGGCAGCCTCGATCAGGGCACGGCCCAGCCCCAGGCCCTGGACCGACGGGTCAACCGCCATCTTGGTCAGCTCGTATTCACCCGGTTTCACCTGCATCAGCGCACAGGTGCCCACGACCTGCCCGTCGAGCAGTGCGAACAGGATTTCGCCGCCCGTCGCCAGGATCGCGCCCTCGGGGTTCGACAGGACTTCGATATCGTAGGATTCCAGCTCGAAATACCGTTCGAGCCAATCGGCGTTGAGCCGGTAGAAATCCTCGCGGAACTCCGACCGGAAGGGCACGATCGAAAGCGCCCTCCTGCGCCCCTCCCGCATGCGCTCGCCAATCGCTTCGGCCAGGTCGGGCCCCGGAACCCGCGCCAGGGCATCAAGGGTCGCCTCATCGATTCCGAGGCTGTGCGCACGTTCCTCGAGGCCCTCGCGCATGGCCCGCCACAGCGGCTTGGCGATCCGCACGGCCTCGACTGCCTTTGGCGTCAACGCCAGCCGCCGCGTTCGCCGATCGCCGGCATCGCTGGAGGCGCTTAGCCAGCCGTCGCGCACCAGGCGCGAGGCCGCCTGGCTGATGGCGGAATGCGTCTGCCCCACGGCGGTCGCCATCTCGCCCACCGTCATCGGCCCGCGATCGTGCAGCAGCTTGAGTATGGGAAACCAGCGCGCCTGCAGCTCAAGGCCGTGCGGCGCATAGACATCGTCGGCCATGGCGTAGAGCTGGTCGCTGATCGCCTTGAGCTGGCTGCCCAGCGACAGCAGACCCATGTCGGAAAGATAGCTCATCAGCATGTCTCCGGAAATTATGTAAGCACTAACATAATTCGCGGAGATGCCCAGAGTCCATGGGCTCGCGCGCATCCGCCGCCCCATCACCGGAATTGATACCCTTATCGTCAAAATCGGTTCGACGCGCCCCGCGCGGCGGCATAGGTTCCGGCATTCGGAGACTTTCCAATGCAACTTCGTGACTGGTTCTGGGTCATTCTGGTCGGCAGCATCTGGGGCTGCTCGTTCCTCTTCAACGCCGTGCTGCTGCGTGAGGTCGGCCCGATCTGGGTCTCTGCAGGCCGCGTCACCATCGCCGCCATCGGCTGCTGGGCGTTCTTCTTCGCGCTCGGCAAGAAGGTGCCGACCGATCTCTCCCTCTGGATCAAGCTGATGATCCTGGGCATCTTCAGCTACGCCGTGCCCTTCACGCTGTTCCCGCTGGGACAGACGCATATCGCATCAGGTCTCACCGCCATCATCAATGCCATGACCCCGATCACCACCGTGGTCGTCTCCCACTTCTGGCCCGGCGGCGAAAAGGCGACGGCCAACAAGGCCATGGGTGTACTGGCAGGCTTCGCCGGCGCCAGCCTCCTGGCTTTCCCGGCGCTCCAGCAGGGCGGGACGACCCAGCTCTGGGCCATTCTCGTCTGCTTCTGCGCCACGCTCTGCTACGCGGTGACGCTCAACACCACCCGCGCCTTCGTCAAGATCGACCCGACCACCATCGCGACCATCGCCATGACCGGCGCTGCTGTGACGGCCCTGCCCGTCGCCTTCATCTTCGAAGGCGTGCCGCACGCCACGCGTATCGAGACCTGGGGCGCGTGGCTGGGCCTGGGCCTTCTCGCCTCCACCTTCACGTTCCAGATCATGTACCGGATGCTTCCGCGCATCGGGGTGACGAACTTCGCCGTCAACACCTTCATCACCCCGGTCTTCGCCATCATCCTTGGTGTGATCTTTCTGGGCGAAACGATTCTGCCGATTCAGTTTTTTGGAATGCTGGTGATCTTCCTCGGCCTTCTGCTGATCGATGGCCGCATCGTCAGGCGCTTCCAGCGCGCCCCTGCCTGACGAGACCATAGGCGGCGCCGGACGGCAGGAGTAAGATCGCGCTTCAGGATCACGAACAGGGAGCCTCCCCCGTGTTTTTGAAGACGATTGCCCCCGAAGATGCGACCGGCGAAATCGCGACGTTCTACCGCGAGGAACTGGACAAATACGGGTTCGTCATGGACGCGACGCGTTGCATGACAACCCGGCCGGACCTCATGCCGCTGGTCGAGAACTTCATCGCTGCCCTGCGCGGCAACTTCTCCCTTGGCCTGCGCGGCTGGCGCCTCATCACCCTGGTCGCAGCCAAGGAAGTGCCCTCGACCTATTGCTCCCATGTCTACAGCAAGGCGCTCGCCGCCGAGTTCGGCAAGGACAAGGTGCTGGCCATTCAGCGCAACTTTCGCTCCGCGGGGCTGGATGACAAGGACGTGGCCATGCTGGCCTACGCCCAGAAAGTCGCCCGCAACGCCTCGCAGGTCACCGAGGCGGATATCAAGGGATTGCGCGAAGTCGGGTTCTCCGACCTGGAAATCAGCGACATAGCGGCATGCGCGTCGTTCAGGTGTTTCCTGAGCCGGCTGTTCGATGCCCTCGGCGCCCAGACGGAAAGCTATTTCGTTGATGAAGACGAGGTGTTCCGGCGCGCGATGACCGTCGGTAGGCCGCTGCGCGAAATGGCCTGAGTGGCTGCGGCGTCGCGGACACCCGACGCTTCGGGCGTTTCAATCCCTCCCGGCGAAGGCCGGGAGAAAGAAGCGGATGTCGTCGCGTAGGGAGAACTGCGACCGGCGTCCGGCCGCAGCTGAACGCTAGAGCCCCAGCTTCTGCTTGAGGATCTCGTTGAGCGCCTGCGGGTTGGCCTTGCCGCCGGAGGCTTTCATGGCCTGGCCGACGAACCAGCCGATCATCGTCGGCTTGGCCTGGACCTTGGCCACCTGATCGGGATTGGCGGCGATGATCTCGTCGACGACCTTTTCGATCGCGCCCAGGTCGGTCACCTGCTTCATGCCGCGGGCCTCGACGATCTGCGCCGGATCGCCGCCTTCGGCCCAGACGATCTCGAACAGGTCCTTGGCGATCTTGCCCGAAATGTCGCCCTTGCCGATGAGATCGACGATACCGCCGAGCTGGGCCGCGCTCACCGGGCTCGAAGTCACGTCGAGCCCTTCCTTGTTGAGGCGGGCAAAAAACTCGTTGATGACCCAGTTGGCGGCCAGCTTGCCGTCACGACCGCGCGCCACTTCCTCGTAGAAGTCGGCGGACTCGCGCTCGAGCGTAAGCACCATCGCGTCATATGGGGTGATGCCGTATTCCTCGATGAAGCGGTTCTGCTTCTCGTCGGGGAGCTCGGGCAGGTGCGCGGCAAGTTCGGCGATGAAGGCATCGTCGAATTCGAGCGGCAGCAGGTCGGGATCGGGGAAGTAGCGATAGTCGTGTGCTTCTTCCTTGGAACGCATGGAGCGCGTCTCGCCGGTCTTGGGATCGAAGAGGCGCGTTTCCTGGTCGATGGCGCCACCATCTTCCAGGATGTCGATCTGGCGGCGTGCCTCGTATTCGATGGCCTGGCCGGCAAAGCGGATCGAGTTGACGTTCTTGATCTCGCAGCGCGTGCCGAACGCGCCGCCCGGGCGACGGACGGAGACGTTGATGTCGGCGCGGAGGGAACCTTCCTCCATGTTGCCGTCGCACGTGCCCAGGTACCGCATGATGGCGCGGAGTTTGGAAAGATAGGCCTTGGCCTCGTCGGACGAACGCAGGTCCGGCTTGCTGACGATTTCCATCAGCGCCACGCCGGAGCGATTGAGATCGACGAAAGTGATGCTCGGATGCTGGTCGTGAATCGACTTGCCGGCGTCCTGCTCCAGGTGCAGCCGCTCGATGCCGATCTCGATCTTGCCCTCGGCGCCCATGTCGAGCGAGATCTTGCCCTCGCCCACGATCGGGTCCTTGAACTGGCTGATCTGATAGCCCTGCGGCAGGTCCGGGTAGAAGTAGTTCTTGCGGTCGAAGATCGAGCGCTTGTTGATCTTGGCCTTCAGACCCAGCCCCGTCCGCACCGCCTGGCGCACGCACTCGTCATTGATGACCGGCAGCATGCCGGGCATGGCCGCATCCACGAAGCTGACATTGGCGTTCGGCGGGCTGCCGAACTTGGTCGAGGAGCCGGAAAACAGCTTGCTCTCGGAAGTCACCTGCGCGTGCACTTCCATGCCGATGACGATTTCCCAATCGCCGGTCGATCCCTGGATGAAGTACTTCGGGTTGGGTGTGCGCGTATCGATGAGGGTCAATTAGACTAACCTGTAAATCAGTGCTGGCCTACGCATAGTGGCAGGCGCGCCGCGATGCAATCGCTGGCTATTCGGTATCGGTGACCTGACCCATGAAGGGGTGCAAAAGCTTCTCGAGCCGCACGCTCATGAAAGGCTGGTGGTCAGGCCGCCCGTCGGGGCGCAGCGCCAGGATGCGATAGCCCTGATGTTCGTAGAAGCGCACGGCGCGGACATTGTCGGCCGGCGTTTCGAGGTGCACACGGTCGGCGCCCTCGAGTTCGAGCATCGCCTCCATGCGCGCCAGCAGCAACCTGCCGATGCCATGGTTCTGGAATTCGGGCGCCACGAAGAGGAACGGAATGTAGGACCGGCCGCGGGCCCGCGAGCACCAGCCCACCACCACGCCATCTACCTCGGCCACGATGATGCGTTCGAGCGTTTCGTGGACAGCGGCGGCCAAGCGCCGCTGCTCGGAAGCCCGCATGCCCGGGGTTTCGGTCAGGAGCGGCAGGATGCTGGTTTCCCAGGCGAGATAGCCGATCGTGGCGAGGCGCCGTGCGTCATCGGGTTCGGCTTTCCGGATCGAAACGGCGCTGGTCATGGCCTTACTCCGCGCGGCGGCGAGCTACAATAATGCCCTTTTCGTAGTTTACATTCCAGTCGATAAGCGTCCGCCAAATCAATTCGGCCTGATCCTCGTCCAGATCCATCGACTCGGCGCGATCGCGAACCCGGGAAATCACGGCCTCGATACGGACCGGATCATAGGCCTCGTGCGGGTCGGTCTTGATCTGCGCCATGCGCGTCACATAGCGGTGGCGCTCGGCGAAAAGGTTCAGCAGCGCCTGGTCGATGCGGTCGATTTCAGCGCGAACGTCATCTTTTGTCGCGCACTCGGCTGGTTTCTTGGAAGACGTGGTCACGAGGCAAGCTCTTCAAAAGGGTTCGAAAATATCGTCCCGCTTGGTTTGCACCGTGCCGCGCCCGATTTCAACCGCCCCACCCTCAAAGGTGCAACTTGCCGCGCCCGCGCGCTGTGACAGAATGCAGCGCCCGCGAAGGGCGGGCTCAGGGGACACGAACTATGTTCAAGACAGCCTTGATTATCGCGGCGGCCACGATTTCGACGGGAGCCATTGCGCAAGACGCAGAGGTCTCGGTCGCCAACGGAGAGCGTATTTCGATCATCGGCGGTTGCCACGACTGCCACTCGACCAACTATGCCGAAACCGGCGGCAAGATTGATCCGGCCACCGCACTGAAGGGCAACCCGGTCGGCTATAGCGGACCATGGGGCACCAACTACGCGGTGAACCTGCGCCTCGTCGTCGCCAGCAAGTCCGAGGACGAATGGGTGCCCTACATCAAGACCCTGCAGGCCGGACCGCCGATGCCCTGGTTCAACCTGCACGTCTTCACCGAAGCGGAGAGCCGGTCCCTCTACCAGTACATCAAATCGCTGGGCGACCCCGGCGATCCCGCGCCCGAACGTGTACCGCCGGGCCAGACGCCCAAGACGCCCTACATCGTCTTCGCACCACCCGTCATGCCGCAGTGAGGCCGGACGGCCACACCACCACACAACCTGCACGCCGCCTCTGGAACCGGAGGCGGCGTTTGTCTATGTGTCGGTTCATGTCTAGCAAAGTTGAAACCCTCTAAAGCCCCGTTCCACGACGAACGGGGCAGATCCAGCAAGCCAGGTACCCGCCACGCGTGATGCTGTCGGGTACTCGTGTTTTGTCGCGGCCAGGCCGCGGGATCTACGGGTTTCATCTCCCAATGAACGTTTCGAAAGCCGAGCAGCGCGTGCTGCATGCCCTCGCCCAGGGCGGCAAGATCATTGCCATCAAGAACGACAAGGGCTCCATCATCGAAGTCGAGTGCTTCAATCGCGAGGGCTGGGTGCTGTCGCAATGCGACCTGAGCCTCTTCAAGAAGCTCAAGGCCAAGGACGCGATATCCTCGGCCAATGGGCAGCCCTACCGCATTACGCGGCGCGGGCTCGAACTGGTGCGCAGCCGCTCCGACAACCGGTAGACGCGTGCGGGCGACGGGGATCGGCCCCTCGCCCGCCCAACCGGGAAAATCAGTGGCTGACGGTCGTTTCGGTCAGGGCCTTGGCGATGTGCTCCCACTCGGCCGCCACGCTCGGGGCTGCGCGCTTCTTGCCGGCCCGGCGATACCAGAAGTCGGCATTGCCCATGTCCGCCTCGATCCAGTGCGCCAGCGCGTGGACCCAGTCGAAGGCCTGCACGCCCTCGCCCGCGGCCAGAATCTGGTGCGCGCGTTCCCATTCGGGGCCGACGCGCAATCCGCCCTTCTTGAGCCACCAGAGAGCCTTTTGCGGCTGGGAAAGGGTCTTGGGCGGCTCGGACCAGTCCAGTGTCGTGAACACGTCGTGCATGGATTTCACCCTGTAGTTCGCTGGCTCGCCGCGCCACGCCAGTCTTAGGCCAGTTCTCGTCATGCACTGGCAGATAGACCGCCAGCGCCGCGCAATCAAGGATCGATGCCGTGATCAGCCCGGGAAGACACGGATGCCGAGCCCTCGAACGAGTGCTCCAGCCTCCGATTCACTGACCTTGAGCCCCTGGTAGGTCGTGACCTGGCGAAGGTTGAACCCGCTCAGCGATGCGCCCCGCAGATCGGTGTTCTCGAAGCTTGCGCCGCTCACCACGGCCTCGGAAAGGTCGGCCCTCTGCAGGCTGGCCCCCTTCAGACTCGCCCGCGAAAAATCGGCGGATCGCAGGTTGCTGCCCTCAAAACTGCAATCGTCGAGATCGACGCCACGGAACGAGGCCATCTCGAGGTTGCATTCGGTCAACTCGCCGCCCGTCATGCTCTGGCGGCCGACCTTCCGGGCAAACCGCGCCTCCTCGAAGCTGACGCCCGGTGCCTTGCAGCCAACGAACTTGGCGTTGTGAAGGCTCGCCCCGGCGAACTTGCACATCGAGAGATTGCAGCGCTCGAACAGCGCTCCCCCCAGCTCGGTGCCAAAGAAATCGCAGCCCTCTCGCTCTTCGGTATCAAAGAAGGTGCAATGCTTGAACTGGGCAAGGCTGAGCGAAGCCACGCCGAACTTGCAGCCGGTAAAGGTGCAGCGCTCGAACACCGCGCCCTCCAGCGCCGCCTCTGCGAAACGCGCGCCCTCGAAGACGCAGTCGCGCGCGACCAGCCTGCCATCGGGCAGGTCGTTCCACTCGATGCCTGAAAGGTCGCGCCCTTCGATGGCTTCGCCCCGGCGAAAGGCCGCGACGAAGTCGTCGTTGTCGAGCGCGGTTACCACCAGCGCTTGGGCGAAAAGTCCATCGCCGCGCTCCGCTCGATAACCCGCGCCGCTGCAAACAGCGTCTCTTCGTCGAACGGCTTGCCGATGAGCTGGAGGCCGAGGGGGAGGCCCTTGCCGTCCTTGCCGGCCGGAACGGCGATGCCGGGGAGCCCGGCCATGTTGACGGTCACGGTGAAGACGTCGTTGAGGTACATCTTGACCGGATCGGCCTTCATGTCCTCATCGCCGATGCCGAAGGCCGCCGACGGCGTGGCCGGGGTCAGGATGGCATCGACGCCGGCCTGGAACGCCAGTTCGAAGTCGCGCTTGATAAGCGTGCGGACCTTCTGTGCCTGGACGTAATAGGCATCGTAGTAACCGGCGGAAAGCACGTAGGTGCCGATCATCACGCGGCGCTTGACCTCGCGACCGAAGCCGGCGGCGCGGCTGAGTTCGTAGAGGTCGGTGATGTCCTTGCCGGTCTCGCGCAGCCCGTACTTGACACCATCGTAGCGCGCCAGGTTCGAGGAGGCCTCGGCGGGCGCCACGATGTAATAGGCCGGCAGCGCGTACTTGGTGTTCGGCAGCGAGATGTCGCGCACGGTCGCGCCCTCAGCCTTGAGCCACTCGAGCCCCTGCTGCCAGAGCTTTTCGATCTCGGCGGGCATTCCATCCATGCGGTATTCGCGCGGCACGCCAATGACGAGACCCTTGACCCCGCGCTCGACGGCAGCGGCGAAATCGGGAACCGCCATCTCCACGCTCGTCGAATCCTTGGGGTCGAACCCCGCCATGGACTGGAGCATGAGCGCATTGTCTTCGACCGTACGCGCGATCGGCCCGGCCTGGTCGAGAGAGGACGCGAAGGCAACAACGCCCCAGCGCGAGCAGCGCCCATAGGTCGGCTTGATGCCCACGGTGCCGGTGAAGGCGGCCGGCTGGCGGATGGAGCCGCCCGTATCGGTGGCCGTGGCGCCGGCGCAGAGCCAAGCGGCAACAGCGGCCGCCGAACCGCCAGAGGAACCGCCCGGCACGAGATCGAGATTGGAGCCCTCAGCACGCCACGGGCTGATGACCGGACCGTAATAAGAGGTTTCGTTGGACGAGCCCATGGCGAATTCGTCCATGTTGAGCTTACCCAGCATGACGGCGCCATCGCGCCAGAGATTGCTGGTGACGGTGGATTCGTATTCCGGCTTGAAGCTGTCGAGGATGTGGCTCGCCGCCTGCGTGTGGACACCCTTGGTGCCGAAAAGATCCTTGATGCCGAGCGGCAGGCCTTCGAGCGGACCACCCTGCCCCTTGGCCAGCTTCTCGTCGCTCGCCACGGCCATCTGCCGGGCCTGATCGGCGGTAACGGCGACATAGGCGTTGAGCTTGGGGTTAGCCTCGTCGATGGCCTTGAGATAGGCCTCGGTCAGTTCCAGCGAAGTGAATTCCTTCGCCTTGAGGCCCTTGCGGGCTGCGGCGAGGGTGAGCTTGGTCAGATCGGTCAACGGGGTAACTCGCTTAGGGAATCGCAACGGGTATAAAGCGCCACGCCAAGGGGTTGGCCCTGGCTTTCGCTGTCGTCAATGCCTTCGCCGCTCAGCTCGGCATTGGCAGCGCTCTCGAGCGCGCGGGACGAAGCGACCTGGATGGTCGTGTCGTCCCATGGCCCGATGGCAATCAGATCGGGATACATGAAACCGGGCTCTTCGCAAATGGCCTCGACAAGCAGCGCATTCGAATGGGGCTTGTCCTTCACGTCATAGAATCCGCAATGGAACTCCATGCCCTGGATGCCATCGGCAAAGGTCATGACGGTGAAATCGAGGTCGTTGAAGGCATCGATGCCCTTCGACTGCAAGGCCTCGCAAGCCTCGGGCTTGCTGACATAGACCTTGGTGCGGTCGATGGCCGGCGGCTCCTGCGCCACCACGGGGGCGGCCAGGAGAACGAGGAATGCACTGCTCAACGTCAACCGCATCGAAGTGTCCTTCATGTGGGTCAGGCAGCGACCCGACCGCTGAGGTCTTTCTCAAAGAACGCTGAATGGCCGCTATCGGGATAGTCGAGAAATGCACCGCGCGGCGTAAAGCCGCTGCGGACGTAGAGGCGGTGCGCGCCCTCGAAACCCTCGCCGACGCCAGTCTCGAGCATCAGCCGGGCCAGGCCCTTTTCCCGCGCCAACTGCTCGACGGCATCCACGATGGCCGAGCCGACGCGCTGGCCCCTGACTTCGGGCAGCGTGAACATACGCTTGACCTCGCCGAGCTCGGCCGAATGCACCTTGAGCGCCCCCAGGCCCACGGCCCTGCCCGCCTCGTCGCGCGCCACGAACACCGTGGTATCGGCGCCCGACATCTGCTCGACAGTCATCTTGAACTGGAACTCGACCGGCGAGAGCGGCAGCAGATGCGCGTTGAGCGCTTCCACAAGGGTGCGGACATCGTCCTGGAGTGGGGTCTCGATGGCGATCGTAACCGCCATGAGGATTACTCCACCACCTTGGGAACCATGAAGAAATTGTCTTCCGAGAGCGGCGCGTTGGAGACGACCTTCTCCGGATAGCCGCCATCGGTGACCTTGTCCTCGCGGCGGCGCAGCGCCATCGGGGTAACGGAGGTCATCGGCTCGACGCCGGTGACGTCGACCTCGTTGAGCTGTTCGACGAAGCCGAGGATGGCATTGAGCTCCTGCTGGTAGGCAGCAACCTCGTTTTCCTCGATCCGGATGCGCGCCAGGCGCCCGATTCGCTTCACGGTTGCGGCGTCGACCGACATGCAGTGCTCCTTGAATGCAGGAATGGGTTCGTTTCCGCGCTTTTAGCAACGCGGCCGCGGAAAAGACAACGATTTTGCCTTATGGCAGGTATCAAACTTCCAGGGCCAGGCCCTTTTCCATCGACACCAGCCCAGCGCCGCCCAGATTCTCCCGGAGCGCCGCCACCGCGTAGTCTATGGCGATCTCCTCGCCGGCGAGCGCGATGAGCTTGGGCCGCGCCGCATCGAGCAGGCCTTCGGCCAGCGCACTCATGGCTTCGCCGACGCCAAGCAACACCACTACCGCGCCATCGGCCCAGCGCCCGAAGCTGGGGGCCTCCGCGCTCAACAACACCAGGGGTGGTTCGCCCACCGCATCGACCAGCATCGCGCCGGGCGCGATCCTGTAAGCATGGACCGGCGGCGGCGGCCCCTCCTCGTCGATCGCGCGCGGTATCCGCCGCGGCCGCCACTCGGCCGGATCCATGTCCACCACCGTCTCGTCGGCACCGGCCAGCCGCAGCACCCGATCAGCCCCCGAAACCAGCTCCGCCTGGTCGATTCCCTTGGGGGCGAGTTGCGGATCCGCCACGAAAATCTGCCCGCCAATGTAGATGCGGATCGTCGTTCCGCCGAACCAGGTGAGTTTCATCGATCTTCCCGTGTGTGCCAGATGCGCAGAATAAAGACCGCTTGATCGGCGACCTCGTAGCGCATTTCATAGCGCCCAACGATAATGCGGCGAACCTCCCTGGGTGAAAATTCCTCGAGACGTTGGCCGAGGCGCGGTGCCTTGAGCAACTGCTCGGGTGCTGCCACCAGCATTTGGACCACCCTTGCAGCAGCGCCGGGACTGTCAGTCTTAAGAAACTCGTGGAGCCGAGCGAGGTCACCCTGAGCGGCAGAAGTCCACCGCAGACGCATCAGCGATTGGGGCCCTCGCCGAGCCCCGCCGCCCATGACACCATGCTGTCATGCTCGACAAGGCGCCCCTCATCGACATCGGCGAGCGCCTCGAGCGTGAGGTGCCTGCGCTCATCCTCGAGCGCCACCCAATCGGTCAAAGCCTGTTTGACGATCCAGCCCCTCGACCGCTCCAGCCGCGCGGCCAGTTGGTCCACCCGCTCAGCGAGCTCTTCAGGAACATGGGCTGTAAGGACACGAGTGCTCATAATCACTCCTAATCAGAATGATTAAAGATAAATCCCTGCCCCGCTCTTCGCAAGGTACCTGGGAGGCGGGCGCTCTAGAATACGGCGCGCTCGCGACGCTCGGCCAAATAGCGCAAAGCGAGCACAACATGCTTGGGAATGGGCTTATCGCGTCGGTAGTCGGCAATCAGACGCCGCGAAAGACCCAGCGTGACGCTGATGGCTTCTACCGACAAATGCAGGTCATCCATCAGATTGCGGAATTCCCTATTATCCATTGATGTCCGCGGAAGCGAGCGTATCGCTTGCGCCGTGACCTCTGTCCCATCCTCCCACTCCAAAGCAAAACCGCCAGTTTTGACGCGCACTGTGGAGAACAAATGATCATCCTGTCGCAAACGAACAAGCGACCTATGGTTGGCAAGAATTGGAAAAACATCCCGCAATTCTGCAACACCGTCGTCCCAGGTCAACTTAAGCGTTCGGCCGCTAAGAGGAACGACGTCTTTTAGCCGTGCAGGCTTTCGCTCGACGAGTACGACATCGGGTTGCAAGATTCCGCTTCTCCCTTCCCGGCCCGCTCGACCAGATACTGCCGAGCTCAGATCTTCGCTGCGCGTCTAAAAGGCTAGTCCACCACTCAAAGGCCAGAACGATATGCGCGCGCCATAAGCCCGGCACACTAGCGCAAACCCCTATCTTCAAACGACTGCACCGTTTCATGCTTTCTCCTCCCAGCCGTCAAAACACTGCACCGCATGCCGAGAAGGAAAACCGACGGTGTCAAACACCCATAGTGAGGAAGAATACCTATGTATTACATAGTTCACAATATGTTCGCAATTTGTTCCAATGTCTAGTCTCTATTTCCACAAGTTAGCAGTGTATTTGCCGTCGACCCGCCATTGCGATAGACGAACACCATGATTGACCTCCCCGAAAATCCGCTCGCTGCCCTGCCCGCTTCGGGGAAAATCCTGGGTCTCGATCTGGGGACCAAGACCATCGGTGTGGCCGTGTCCGATGCCATGCGGTATTCGGCGACGCCGCTCGAGACCATCAGGCGGCAGAAGTTCACGCTCGATGCCGAGCGGCTCGACGTCCTCATCGCGCAGCACAACGCCGTCGGTATAGTTCTGGGCCTGCCTCTCAACATGGATGGCTCGGAGGGGCCGCGCGTGCAGTCGACGCGGGCGTTCGCGCGCAATCTGGCGGCGCGCATCTCGATCCCCATCGTGTTCTGGGACGAGCGGCTTTCGACCAGCGCTGTCACGCGTATGCTGATCGAGGCCGATACCCGCCGCGACAAGCGCGCCGAAGTCGTGGACAAGCTCGCCGCCTCCTACATCCTCCAGGGTGCGCTCGATCGCCTCAGGCGTGGGTGACATTGGAAAAAATCCCAGCAGACCTTGCCCGTCATATCGGCCTAGGTTAGACCGCCCCGAACAGATACGGGACGGAGCCGAATGGCGCATAAATCGCCACCTGAAACCTCGGAACAGCAACCCGGACGCTCCGGCAGCTCGCCCGTTTTTTCCAAACGCCACCTTCTCGGCATCGCCGATCTCAATCAATACGAAATCGTCGACCTGCTCGATCGCGCCGAGCGCATGATCCCGGTTTCGCGCCAGGAGCGCAAAACCCTGCCCACCCTTTCGGGCAAGACGCAGATCAACCTTTTCTTCGAGCCTTCGACCCGCACGCAGGGTTCGTTCGAGATCGCCGGCAAGCGGCTGGGCGCGCTCGTGGTCAATATGTCGGTGCGCACCTCTTCGGTGACCAAGGGTGAGACGCTGATCGACACGGCATCCACGCTCAACGCCATGCAGCCGGACGTGCTCGTCGTGCGTCACTCGGCCGCCGGCGCCGTGGAGCTGCTCAGCCAGAAGGTCGGCTGCTCGGTGATCAACGCCGGCGACGGGGCCCACGAGCACCCGACCCAGGCGCTGCTCGACGCGCTCACCATCCGCCAGCACAAGGGCCGCATCTCGGGCCTCACCGTCGCCATCTGCGGCGACATCGCCAATTCGCGCGTGGCACGCTCGAACCTGCTGCTGCTCAACGCCCTCAACGTCCGCACCCGGGTCGTGGCACCCAAGACCCTGCTGCCCAAGGGAATCGAGGACATGGCCGCCGAGGTCTTCACCGACATGCACGAGGGCCTCAAGGATGCCGACGTCGTCATGATGCTGCGGCTCCAGCACGAGCGCTTCGCCGGACGCATGATCCCTTCGGTGCGCGAGTACTACCACTTCTATGGCCTCGACGCCGAAAAGCTCGCCGTCGCCCGGCCGGACGCCATTGTGATGCACCCCGGCCCCATGAACCGGGGCGTGGAAATCGACCCCTCCATCGCCGACGGTCCGCGCTCGGTCATTACCGATCAGGTGGAAATGGGCGTGGCGGTGCGCATGGCCGTGCTCGATGCCCTGCTGCCGGCGGGAGGCACCAAGTGAGCAAATCCCTCCTCATCGAAAACGCCCGCATCATCGATCCGGCTTCCGGCCGTGACGAACGCGGGACCCTGCTCGTCGTAGACGGCAAGATCGCCAACGCCACAGCCGGCATCCCTGCCGATGCCACGCGGATCGACGCCGAGGGCCTGATCGTCGCGCCCGGCCTCATCGACATGCGCGTCTTCACCGGCGAGCCCGGCCGCGAATACCGCGAGACGCTGGCCTCCGCCTCCCAGGCAGCTGCCGCCGGTGGCGTCACGAGTTTCGTCGTCATGCCCGACACCCAGCCGGTTATCGACGACGGCGCCCTGATCGACTTCCTCGTCCGGCGCGCGCAGGCCACGGCAAAGGTCAACGTGCTGCCCGCCGCTGCCATCACCAAGGGCCTGGAAGGCAAGGAAATCACCGAGTTCGGCCTCCTCCGGGAAGCTGGTGCCATCTGCTTTGCCGACGGCCGCAATTCCATCCAGAACGCCAGCCTGCTGCGCGCCGCCTTCACCTATGCGGCCAACTACGACATGCCCGTCGTGCATCACCTGGTTGAAAAGTCGCTGACCGGCGAAGGCGTGATGAACGAAGGGCTCTATGCCACGGGCCTGGGCCTCAAGGGCATTCCCGCCGAAGCCGAGACCATCCCGCTCTCGCGCGATCTCCAGCTCGCTTTGCTGACGGGCGTGCGCTACCACGCCGCCCAGATCTCGGCGGCCAAGTCGGTGCCCCTGGTCGCCGAAGCCAAGAAGCAGTCGCGGCGCATCTCCTGCGGCGTCTCCATCAACAACCTGTCGCTCAACGAGAACGATGTCGGCTCCTACCGCACGTTCTACAAGCTCGCCCCGCCCCTGCGCTCGGAAGACGACCGGCAGGCGATGATCGCCGCCCTTGCCGACGGCACCATCGACGTCATCCATTCCGACCACGACCCCCAGGATACCGAGGTCAAGCGGCAGCCCTTCGCTGAAGCGTCCGATGGTGCACTGGGTCTCGAAACACTCTTGGCGGTGGCGCTGCGCCTCGTGCACAATGGCCAGGTCGATCTCCTGACGGTTCTGCGCGCCATGACCTCACGACCAGCGGAAATCCTGGGCCTCGCCTCCGGCCGGCTCACGCCCGGCGCGCCGGCCGATTTCATCGTGCTCGACCTCGATTACCCCTGGGTGGTCGAAGAAAAGAAGCTGCTTTCGCGCTCGCGGAACACCGCGTTCGAAGGCGCACGCCTCATGGGCCGCGTCATGCGCACGTTCGTGGCCGGGGCAGAAATATACACCCATCCAGACGCGCAAGGGCCCGCCGCATGATTCCCTACATCATCACCGCCGTCCTGGCCTATCTGTGCGGCTCGATCCCCTTCGGCCTTTTGCTGACCCGCGCCGCCGGGCTCGGCGACATCCGCTCGATCGGCTCGGGCAATATCGGCGCCACCAACGTACTGCGCACCGGCAACCGGCCCATCGCGGCAGCGACCCTGCTGCTCGACGCGGCAAAGGGCGCGGTGCCAGTCCTCGTCGCCCGCTACTTCCTGGGCGAAGACGCCGCCAACCTGGCGGCGGTGGCGGCTTTTCTCGGCCACGTCTTTCCGGTCTGGCTCAACTTCAACGGCGGCAAGGGCGTTGCGACGTTCATCGGCGTGCTGCTGGCGCTCTCCTGGCCGGTAGGCCTCATCTTCTGCGCCGTCTGGCTGGTGATCGCCTTCGCCCAGCGCTATTCCTCGCTGGCCGCCATCACCGCGGCCTCGACGAGCCCCATCTTCGCCTATGTAGTGACAGGCAGCCTCCGCCTCGTGCTGGTGACTGTGCTGATCACCGCCGTATTGCTCTACCGGCACGCCACCAACATCTCACGCCTGATCAGGGGTACCGAACCCAAGATCGGCAGCGAAAAGAAGGCGTCCTAGCATGCAGCCGCGGACGGAAGGCCAAACCCTCACCCGTCCGCAGCGTACCGCCTGGTTGCGGTTGATCCGCACCGAAAACGTCGGCCCCACGACCTTCCGGCAACTGCTCAATCGCTATGGCTCGGCCGAAGCCGCGCTCGACCAGCTCCACGGACTGGTGCGCCGCAGCGGCACCGCCAACCCGCCGCGCGTTCCCTCCATTTCCGAGATGGAAGACGAAATCGCGCAGATCGAGAGGCGCGGCGCCCGGCTGGTCGCGTCGGGCGAGCCGGGCTATCCCCCGCTCCTGCGCCACATCCCGGACGCCCCGCCGCTCGTCACCATTGCCGGGGGCGAGAACCTTTCCTGGAAATTCACCATCGGCATCGTCGGCGCCCGCAACGCATCGGCTGCCGGGCAGAAACTGGCCGGCCTGCTGGCTCGCGAGCTCGGCGATGAGGGTTACACCGTCGTCTCGGGCCTTGCCCGCGGCATCGACACCGCCGCCCACGCCGCCAGCCTGCGGACCGGCACAGTCGCCGTCCTCGCCGGAGGGCTCGATCATCTCTATCCGAGCGAGAACATTCCGCTCGCCGAAGCCATCCTCGAACAGGGCGGCGCACTCCTGACCGAAATGCCGATGGGCTGGGAGCCGCGCGCCCGCGACTTCCCCCGCCGCAACCGCCTCGTTTCCGGCCTCTCGCTGGGCGTGGTCGTGGTGGAAGCGGCCAAGCGCTCGGGCTCGCTGATCACCGCCAGGATGGCCCTCGAGCAGAACCGCGAAGTCTTTGCGGTTCCCGGCTCCCCGCTCGATCCGCGCGCCGAAGGCGGCAACCACCTGATCAAGGAGGGCGCCCATCTCGTCACCGGCGTCCCCGACATCATCGAAGCGCTCACCGCCTCTATCCCGACGCGCCGCCGCGCCTTCGAACCCGAATGGGAACCCGAACTCGACCTCGAGGCCGAAGCCCCCACCGAGGGCGATCGCGGTCGCCTGCTCCAGGCCCTCAGCGTCACGCCCGTTGCCGTCGACACCCTGATCGCGGAAACGGGGCTTCCGGTCTCGGCGGTCCAGACGCTCCTGCTCGAACTCGATCTCGGCGGACAGATCGAGTGGAGTGGCGGGCAATTGGTAGCGTTGCGCGGCTGACGCGAGCAGGCTTGTCAAATTCCCCGACCTCGCACATTCTCGCTGACCTCACGTGACTGGCGAGATCGGGTGGAAAACCACCGTGGAGCGTGAGCGTAGCAGCCGTTCGCCTGGGCACCCTTCGCAACCTCGAGGTGCCCCCCATGAACGTCATCATGCTCCTCTATCCGCGCCTGACCCAACTCGACCTCACCGGGCCGTTTGAAGTCCTCGCCCGTTTTCCCGAACTCAAGCTGCACCTGGTCGCCAAGACGGTCGACCCTGTGGCCGACGGCAGCGGCCTGCGGCTGCTCCCCACCGCGACGTTTCAGTCCGCTCCGCAGCCGAACATCCTCTTCGTTCCCGGCGGACCGGGGCAGATCGATCTCATGGATGACGCCCAGACCCTCGATTTCCTGCGTCTCCAGGCGTCAGGGGCCACCTATGTCACCTCGGTCTGCACGGGATCGCTGGTATTGGCCGCCGCGGGACTGCTGACGGGCTATCGCGCCACCAGCCACTGGCTCTCGCTCAATCAACTCGCCTTCTTCGGCGCCACCCCCGTGCAGGAGCGCGTGGTCGAAGATGGCAATCGCATCACCGGGGCTGGCGTCACCTCGGGCATCGACTTCGCCCTGACCCTCTGCGCCCGCCTGTTCGGCGAGGATCGAGCCCGGCAGGTTCAGCTAGGGATGGAATACGACCCCCGTCCCCCCTTCGTCGGCGGCTCGCCGCGATCGGCGGACCCGACACTGCTCGCCGACTTCACGAACCGCGCCAGCGAATTCCAGCAGCGGCGCGAAGCCGTCGCCAAGGCCGCCGCCGAGCGTCTACGGGCCTGAGCGCGCTGTCGCCGGCCCGAGCCAGAGCGGGCTGGCGAGTTTGCCACACCAAGGCTCTCATTTTCCTCCCCTATAAGGGGAGCGCCGGGGCGCCCCTCGCCTCCCCGTTGACACCGCTAAACTCCTTCACCATGTTGCGCCACGTTTGATGCGGCGCCGCGCCGGTCGTCTCGCCCCTCGTGGCCCCTCCTCCGAAAGAGTGCGAATGAAAGTCGTCATTGTTGAAAGTCCGAACAAGATCAAGACGATCAACAAATACCTTGGCAAGGATTATGAAGTCATGGCCAGCTTCGGCCATGTTCGCGATCTTCCGGCCAAGGACGGCTCCGTTCGTCCGGACGAAGACTTCGCCATGTCATGGGAAGTCGACAGCAAATCCAACAAGCGGCTCACCGATATTGCGCGCGCCGTAAAGGAATCTGACGAACTCATCCTCGCGACCGACCCGGATCGCGAAGGCGAGGCCATTTCCTGGCACGTGCTTGATGTGCTCAAGCAGAAGCGCGCCATCCGCAAGGACCTGCCGGTCCGCCGGGTGGTGTTCAATTCGATCACGCAGTCGGCGATTACCGAGGCGATGAAGCACTCGCGCGACATCGACGAGCCGCTGGTCGACGCCTACCTGGCGCGCCGCGCTCTCGACTATCTGGTAGGCTTCACCCTTTCACCGATCCTCTGGCGCAAGCTGCCGGGCTCGCGCTCGGCCGGCCGCGTGCAGTCGGTGGCCCTGCGCCTCGTCTGCGACCGTGAAGACGAGATCGAAAAGTTCAAGCCCGAGGAATACTGGTCGGTCCTGGCCAAGCTCATCGAAAAGGGCAAGACGTTCGAGGCCCGTCTCTATTCGGTGGACGGCAAGAAGACCGACAAGCTCGATATCAAGTCGGGCGATGAGGCCGAGGCCATCCGCAAGGCGATCCTCGCCGGCCGGTTCACGGTCGAGAGCGTCGACAAGAAGCCGACCAAGCGCAACCCCTACCCGCCCTTCACCACCTCGAGCCTGCAGCAGGACGCCTCCTCGCGCCTCGGCTTCTCGCCCTCGCGCACCATGCAGATCGCCCAGCGGCTCTACGAGGAAGGCATCATCACCTACATGCGTACGGACGCCGTGCAGATGGCGCCCGAAGGCATCGACCAGGCGCGCCGCGCCATCGACAAGGAATTCGGCACCGCCTACCTGCCTGCCACGCCGCGCATCTACCAGACCAAGGCCAAGAACGCCCAGGAAGCGCACGAAGCCATCCGTCCCACCGACATGTTCCGCCGGCCGGAAAGCCTCAAGGGCGACGCCGACCAGCAGAAGCTCTATGGCCTCATCTGGCGCCGCACCCTGGCCAGCCAGATGCGCCCGGCCGAGATCGAACGCACCACCGCCGACATTGCCGTCGCAACCGATCGCGCCATCACGCTGCGCGCCGTCGGCTCGGTCGTCACCTTCCCCGGCTTCCTGGCGCTCTACGGCGTCGAGGCCAAGGAGGACCGCGAGGGCGACGATGACGAGGATAGCCGCGAACTGCCGCCGCTGGCCGTCGGTGACACGCCCAAGCTCGATGCCTGCGATATCGAGCAGCACTTCACCCAGCCGCCGGCGCGCTACACCGAAGCCAGCCTCATCAAGAAGATGGAAGAGCTGGGCATCGGGCGCCCCTCGACCTATGCGGCCACCATCTCGACCCTGATCGAGCGCAACTACGTGCGGCTGGAAAAGCGCGCCCTCATCGCCGAGGATCGCGGCCGCATCGTCACGGCATTCCTCGAGAGCTTCTTCACCCGTTACGTCGAATACGGTTTCACCGCCGCCCTCGAGGAGCAGCTGGACGAAATCTCGGACGGCAAGCTCGACTACAAGCAGGTGCTCCGCGAGTTCTGGGAGGACTTCTCCAGGGCGACCGCCGAGATCAAGGATCTGCGCGTCTCCGAAGTCCTCGACGCCCTCAACGAATTGCTCGCCGATCACATCTTCCCGGCCAAGGAAGACGGATCCGATCCGCGCCGTTGCCCGACCTGCGGCACCGGGACGCTCTCGCTCAAGCTGGGCAAGTACGGCGCCTTCATCGGCTGCTCGAACTACCCTGAGTGCAAGCACACCATGCAGCTCTCTGACGCCGCTGCCGGCGGCCTTTCGGAGAACGCTCCGAGCGACGGCATCCTCGGCGCCGATCCCGAGACGGGCGACAACGTCTACCTCAAGTCCGGCCGTTTCGGTCCTTATGTGCAGCTCGGGGACGAGAAGGAAGCCAAGCGCTCGTCCCTCCCCAAGGGCTGGACGCCCGACTCGATGACGCTCGATCGCGCACTCCAGCTCCTGTCACTGCCGCGCCTCGTGGGCGCCCATCCGGAGACCGGCCTGCCGATCACGGCTGCCCTGGGCCGCTACGGACCGTTCATTCTCCATGACGGCAAGTACGCCAACCTGCCCGATTTCGAAGAAGTCTTCACCGTCGGGCAGAACCGAGCGGTTGACCTGCTCGCCGCCAAGGCGGCCGGAGGCTTCAAGCGTGGCGGCGCTGCCGTTGCCGCCATCAAGACCTTCGAGCACGACGGCGGCCCCATCACCGTGCGCTCCGGGCGCTATGGACCCTATGTGAATCAGGGCAAGATCAACGCTACCATCCCCAAGGACGCCAAGCCCGAGGATGTGACGCTCGAACAGGCCCTCGCCCTTCTGGCCGCCCGCGCAGAAGCCACCGGCACCAAGACCAAGCGTGCCCCGGCCAAGAAAACGGCGACCAAGGCGGCAGCCACCAAAAAGGCCCCAGCCAAGAAGGCGACGGCGGCCAAGAAACCTGCTGCCAAGAAGGCGGCGACGAAAGCGGAGTAATGGCCAAAAAGCCAGCCGAACGCCCTACGCCACGCTCAGGCAAAGCCGGCCCGAGCAGATCCTCCGGCCCCAAGCGCCCACGCCGGAATACCGACGAGCTGCCCACCCGCGAGCAGATCCTGGAGGCCATGGCCACCTTGCCCGACATCAAGGGCAAGCGCGACCTGGCCAAGGTCCTGGGCGTGCACGGGGACATGCGCACGCCCTTCAAGCGGCTGCTGCGCGAGATGGAAGGCGAAGGCCTGGTTACGCGTACGCGCAAGACGCTGCGGGTCACCTCGGCGCTCCCTGCCGTAACCGTCCTCGACATCCCTTCCGATGCCGACCCGGACAATCTGCACGCCTTCCCGGCCACCTGGAACGAGGAAGAGGGCGAACGCCCGCGCGTCGAGGTGGTGCAGCCGCCGAACGCGCGCGTCGCCCCTGCCCCCGGCGACCGCATCCTGGCGCGCATCGATCCGGGCGAGGATGTCTTGCCGCACTACACTGCCCGCGCCATGAAGATCCTGGACAAGCCCCGGCGCGGCCAGATCGGCATCGTGCGCGTGGACGAGGATGGGGCGCGCCTCATCCCCGTGGACCGCAAGCAAAAGGAAATGCGGATCACCGGCGACGACCTGGGCGCGGCGCGCGACGGCGACCTGGTCGAGGTCGAGGTCAAGTTTTCCGGGCGCCTCATGATCCCGCGCGCCAAGGTCGTGGAAGTCATCGGCAACCCGGCCACGGAAGGCGCCGTGAGCCTCATCGCCATCCATAACCTCGATATCCCCTACCGCTTCCCCGCCTCGGTGGAGAAGGCGGCCGAGGCCGCTACCGAAGCCACGCTCAAGGGCCGCGAGGACTGGCGGCAAATCCCGCTCGTCACTATCGATCCGCCCGACGCCAAGGACCACGACGACGCCGTCTACGCCGAGCCCGACAAGGACCCGGCAAATCCGGGTGGACACATCATCTACGTGGCCATCGCCGACGTCGCCGCCTATGTGCGTCCCGGCGAGACGCTCGACCGCGAGGCTTACCTGCGCGGCAACTCGGTCTACTTCCCCGACCGGGTGGTGCCGATGTTGCCCGAGCGCATCTCGAACGACCTGTGTTCGCTCAAGGAAGGCGAGAACCGGCCATCCATGGCGGTGCGCATGGTCTACTCGTCAGAGGGCATCAAGAAGAGCCACAGCTTCCACCGCATCATGATGCGCTCAGCCGCCAAGCTGAGCTACCAGCGCGCCCAGGACGCCATCGACGGCAATCCGGACGACCAGACCGGCCCGCTGCTCGAACCTGTCCTCAAGCCGCTCTGGAAGGCCTACGCCGCCATGGCCAGGGCGCGCGACAAGCGCGGCCCGCTCGATCTCGACCTGCCCGAGCGCAAGATCCTGCTAAACGAGCAGGGCATGGTCGACCGCATCTACATTCCCGATCGGCTCGATGCCCATCGCCTGATCGAGGAAATGATGATCGCCGCCAACGTCGCGGCCGCCGAAACGCTCGAGCGCCACAAGACGCCCCTGCTCTACCGCGTCCACGACACGCCGAGCAGGGAGAAGCTCACCGCCCTGCGCGAGTTCCTGACCTCGCTGGACCTTTCGTTCGACAAGACCGATGCCGTGCGCCCGGCCAACTTCAACCGCGTGCTCGCCACCGCCCGCAAGGCCGGCAAGATCGAGCAGGTGAGCGAAATGGTGCTGCGCAGCCAGGCGCAGGCCGAGTACTCCGCCGAGAACTACGGCCACTTCGGCCTCAACCTCGACCGCTACGCCCACTTCACCTCGCCCATCCGGCGCTACTCGGACCTCATCGTGCACCGGGCGCTGATCACGGCGCTCAACCTGGGCAATGACGGCCTCAGCCAATCCGAAATCGTCAAGCTGCCGGGTATCGCCCAGCACATCTCCTCGACCGAGCGGCGCGCCATGGCCGCCGAGCGCGAGACGGCGGACCGGCTGCTGGCTGGGTTCCTGGCCACCAAGATCGGCGCACAATTCGTGGGGCGCATTTCAGGCGTGACCAAGTCCGGCCTCTTCGTGCGCCTCAACGAAACCGGCGCGGATGGCTTCATTCCGGCTTCCACGCTCGGCCAGGACTATTATCGTTATGTCGAGGAACAGCAGGCGATGATCGGCGACCGCACAGGCGAGATGTTCCGCCTGGGCGATACGGTGGAAGTGCGCCTGCTCGAGGCCGCCCCCGTTGCCGGCGCGCTGCGCTTCGAGTTGCTGTCCGAAGGCCCCCGCGTCAATCCGTCCTCTTACAAACGCGGCGGGAAACGCCCAACTAGGTCGTACGGCCCGAAGGGCCGCAGGAGGTAGATATGGGTGTAGAAGTCCAAACTCTCGACAAGCGCGCCATGTGGCCTGCGCTGCGCAACGGCATGGCCTGCAAGTGCCCCAAATGCGGCAAGGGTAACCTGTTCCGCGCCTACCTCAAGGTCAACGACGTCTGCCCCAATTGCGGCGAGGAACTCTACCACCACCGCGCCGACGACGCCCCACCCTACATCGCCATCGTGATCGTGGGCCACATCATCATCTTCGCCATGCTGCACCTCGAAATGGTCTGGCATGTGGCGCCGGTCACCTACCTCTATACGATGGTCCCGCTCGGCATCGTCATGCCGCTGCTGATGCTGCCCTCGATCAAGGGATTCGTGGTGGCGCTGCAATGGGCCAATCGCATGGGCGGATTCGACCCGGCCAACCGCGAAGCCGCCTACTGATTTTCCTGCGTGGAGCGGTCCCGACCCGCTCCTGACCTTCCCCGCGACCCAGGATGCCGCCTCACTTGACATAAGGCGCAAAATCCGTAGGTTGCGGCCAAATTTCAAGCGCCACGCGCCGGATCGCGCGGCTCGCCCTTTTCAAGGACAACCACCATGGCAAAAGCCGCCTCCGTAAAGATCAAGCTCGTCTCGACCGCCGATACCGGTTTCTACTACGTGACCAAGAAGAACTCGCGTACGATGACCGAGAAGATGTCGATGAAGAAGTATGACCCCGTCGTGCGCAAGCACGTCGAGTTCAAGGAAGCCAAGATCAAGTAAGACCTGGCATCCGCAAGGATTTCCAGCGCCCCGCATCCACGATGCGGGGCGTTTTGTTTTGGCTGGCTGCGCAACAACAAAAAAACCCCGCATCGGTGATGCGGGGTTGTACTTCAGATAGGTTGGCTGGTCCGAGCGGCATGTCGAAGAGGCCACTCTGTCCGTTCGGACCAGCCGCCCTACGGAACCCAGGAGTTGCGGCGGACCTGAGAGAGACCGTAGGGTAGCTCGGTGGAAGCGCTGTGGGCGTTTCCGATGACCGGAACCTACTCCGCGCCCCCAAAAACTCAAGCGTTTCTAGGCGCAGAACAGCCGGTTTGAGCATTAATAATGAAGCATTAACCCTAACGTATATTGGGCTATATCGATATAGCCCAATTGAGGCGTCTTTCGGTCACGCGGCGTCGAAAATCACGCGGTTCCGGCCCTCGCGTTTGGCGCGATATAGGGCGATATCGGCGCGTTTAAGCACCATTTCGGGGGTATCGCCCCCTGAATCATTGAGGGCCACGCCAACCGAGACGGTGACCTCGAGCGGGCGCTGCGCCCCGGCCTCGAACGGGCGCTCGGCAACGGCCTGGCGGACGCGCTCGGCAACCCCCTGAGCCTGGCGATAGTCGGTATCGGGCATGAGCACCACGAACTCTTCCCCGCCGAACCGGCAGGCCAGGTCCACGCCGCGAATATTGCGGCGCAGGCGCAAGGCGAACTCGCGCAGCACCGCGTCGCCGATGTCGTGGCCGTGAGTGTCGTTGACCGCCTTGAAGTAATCCATGTCGATCAGCATCACCGCCATGTCCCGGCTCTGCTCCTGGGCCTTGCCGAGGAGGAGCGCCAGGTGGCGATCGAAGTAGCGGCGGTTGTAGAGCCCCGTGAGCTCGTCCGTCACGGCGAGCGCCAGAGTGTGATTGACGCTCTCGCGTAGCTCCACCGCGTAGCGCTGGCGCCGAATCTGCGTGCGGACACGCGCGGACAGCTCGTTGCGCTCGACAGGACGCATGATGAAATCATTGACGCCCAGGTCGAGCCCGCGCACGACGCGATTGCGATCGGCATCCTCGGCAATGAGGATGATGGGCAGGGTCCTGCCCTGCTCGAGCGTCCGCATCTGCGAGCAGATCCGCAGCGGATCGAACTCGCCAAGCGACATGGAAACCAGCACGAGCTCATACCCACCCGTCGCCAACGAGAGCACGGCATCGCCCGGATTGATGAGCACGTCCACTTCGTGGTGTTCGCGCAGGTAGCCGGCGATGCGCTCGCCCTGGCGAGCATCGGAATCGATGAGCAGTATCCTGCCACCTTCCGTCGTGATCGAATCCATTGCCCTGAGAGCGTCTTCGGCCGCGATCTGCTGGCCGGTCTGGGCGCGTGCCCGCAACTCGTCGGTTAACGCCTTGAGGCGCACCAGGCTCTTGACCCGAGCCATGAGCTGAACGTCGTCGACAGGCTTGGTGAGGAAGTCATCAGCTCCCACCTCAAGGCCCCTCACCCGGTCCGACGGCTGGTCAAGAGCGGTGACCATCACGACGGGAATGTGTTGGGTCCGGGTGCTCGACTTGAGCCGCTGGCACACCTCGAAGCCGTCCATCTCGGGCATCATGACGTCGAGAAGGACGATATCGACTTCGGTGCGATCGCAGATCGACAGCGCCTCCCGGCCGGAACTGGCGGTAAGCACTTCAAAATATTCCGCCGTCAGGCGCGCCTCCAGAAGACGCACGTTCGTAGGAATATCGTCAACGATCAGCACACGCGCTGTCACCGGCCGACTAACCTCATGTCTATGAAAACTGCCCCAGGGAGCCTAAACGGCCGGACCAATGTAGTGAGCAATGGTTTCCAAAAAGTGAGGCACTGATATGGGCTTGGAGATATAGCCTTCACATCCGCCCTGAAGAATCCGCTCCTCGTCGCCCTTCATGGCGAAGGCCGTCACCGCGATCACGGGGATCGATGCCAGGTCGTCGTCTTCCTTGAGCCACTTGGTCACCACCAGGCCCGAAACTTCGGGCAACTGGATGTCCATCAGGATGAGATCCGGGTGATGCGCGCGCGCAAGATCGAGCGCCTCCATCCCGTTGCGGGTCTGGATGACCGAGTAGCCGCGCGATTCGAGCAGATCGTTGAAGAGCTTCATGTTGAGCTCGTTGTCCTCAACGATCATTACCGTCTTGGCCATGCACCCTCTCTTGGCCCCATCCTCGATGGTGCCGGCTCTTCGTTTTGCATCATCTCTCGGCTAACATCAACTTCGTTACAAATCCTGAAATGGACCTGCACGTGGACCGCCTGAAGCCGCCCCCGATCGATGCCAAGTCTTTGGCTGATATGTGTCTTGGATACCTCGCGGAAAACCCCGAGGAGCTGGGAAATTTCATGTCGATGGCCGGGTTCGATCCCGCCTCCCTGCGCGCCTCGGTCGGCAGCGATTCCCTGGGCCGCGGCCTTATCGATTATTTCGCCTCCAACGAGCCGTTGCTGCTGGCCTTCTGCGCCAACCAGAACATCGCCCCCGACTCGTTCATGCGGGTCTGGGCAAAGCTCAATCCCGTCGGGTAGAATGGCCGCCGTTCCCTTTCTTTGCAGGGACTGCATGGCAACGGGCGCGGCCGAGACGCCGCCGTCGCGCTGCCGCCTATGCGGCTCGCCGCGAATCCTCGCCCACCCCGAACTCTTCACGCTCTCGATCGCCCATGTGGACTGCGACGCCTTCTACGCTTCGATCGAGAAGCGCGACGATCCCTCGCTGGTCGACCGGCCGCTGATCATCGGGGGCGGCACGCGAGGCGTGGTTTCCACCTGCTGCTACATCGCGCGCCAGAGCGGCGTGCGTTCGGCCATGCCCATGTTCACGGCCAAGAAGCTGTGCCCCGAGGCCGTGATCATCCGGCCCAACATGGCCAAGTATGTCGGCGTCTCGCGCCAGGTGCGCGCCCTGATGGATGCCCTCACGCCTTTGGTCGAACCACTCTCGATCGATGAGGCCTTTCTCGACCTGTCCGGCACCGAGGCCCTGCACAAGGCTCCTCCCGCCGTGGTCCTTGCCCGCTTCGCCAAGCAGGTGGAAACGGAACTCGGAATCACCATCTCGGTGGGACTGTCACACAACAAGTTCCTGGCCAAGATCGCATCCGACCTCGACAAGCCCAGGGGCATCGCGGTGATCGGCAAGGCCGAGACCGTCGACTTCCTGGCGCCGCGCCCCATCAGCCTCATCTACGGGGTGGGCAAGGTATTCTCCGAGACGCTACGCAAGGACGGCTTCACGACCATCCGCCAGCTCCAGAATCATCCCCTCAAGGACCTCGTCCGGCGATACGGCGATTCCGGCGCGCGCCTCTCCCGGCTGTCGCGCGGCGAGGATTCGCGGCCGGTGTCGATCGACGGAGAGATGAAGTCGGTTTCGAGCGAAACCACCTTCAACACCGACCTGAGCGACTTCGAGGCCCTTTCGACCGAGCTTCTGGCGCAATCCGAGCGCCTCTCAGAGCGTCTCAAGGCCAAGGGGCTGGTGGGCGACACTGTGCATCTCAAGCTCAAGTCGGCAGGATTTCGCTTGCGAACCCGCGCGCGGGCCCTGATGATCCCTACGCAACTGGCCAACGTCCTATACGAACACGGCGTCCAGCTCCTGGCGCGCGAGATCGATGGCACGGCTTTCCGTCTCATCGGTATCGGCGTAACTGGACTGGAACCTGCCTCGGGCAGCGATCCGACCGACCTGCTGGAGCCGGCGATCGCCAGGAAAGCGGCCGCCGAGCGGGCAATGGACCGGGTGCGGTCGCGCTTCGGCACCGATGCGGTGGTGCGCGGCAAACTCTACGGGCGGCAAACCCGCCCCAAAACGGCAGAGAACACGGAAAGAACCGACGAAAAATGACCAAGGCGATCGAGAAACTGCGTGAATACGGCTACGAGCTTCCCTCCGCCAATCCGCCGGTTGCGAGCTACCTGCCGGTATGCCGCAGCGGCAATCTCCTCTACATCTCCGGCCAGCTCTCCACGGGGGAAAACGGCGTGGTCGAAGGACGCCTCGGCGACACGATGAATGTCGTGCAGGGTGGAAACGCCGCCGAACTGGCCGCCGTCAACATCCTCGCCCAGATCGTTCACAATGGCGGTGTCGCGCTCGAAGACATCAAGCGCGTGGTCAAGCTCTCGGTACTGGTCGCCTCCACCGCCGAATTCACCGAGCATCACCTGGTCGCCAACGGCGCCTCCAACCTCCTGGTGGGCGTCCTGGGCGACAAGGGCAAGCACGCCCGCGCCGCTTTCGGCGTTGCCGGCCTGCCGCTGGGCGCGGCTGTCGAAATCGAAGCCATCGTCGAAGTCTGATCTATGACCAAGCTCAATTTCGACCGCCCAATCGCCCATCGAGGCCTCCACGACCGCCAGGCGGGCGTCATCGAGAACTCGCGCTCCGCCTTCGATGCCGCCATTGCCGCCGGCTTTGCCATCGAGTGCGACCTGCAGCTCACTTCCGACGGCGTCCCCGTGATCTTCCATGACGACGACCGCAAGCGCCTGCAGGGCGTCGACGGCATGGTGCGAAACGCCACGGTCGCGGAAATGACCTCGACGCCCCTGCTCGGCTCGTCGACCGGCGACTGCCCGCAGACGTTCGATGATTTCCTCGCCCAGGTCGCCGGACGCGTCCTGCTCCAGGTCGAGCTCAAGACCCAGACCCACGAGAACACCGCACGCCTCGCCGAGGCCGCCGCCAAGGCGGTCAAGGACTACAAGGGGCCGCTTGTTTTCGAATCCTTCGATCCCCATCTCATTGCTGCCGTCCGCCGCGCCGGGTTCCCCGGTCAGGTGGGCATCATCACCTACAGCTATGACGAGCCGGACGAGGACGGCCGCCTGACCAGCAGCCAGCGCTTCCAGCTCCGCCACCTGATCCACGCGCCGTGGTCGCGCTTCGACTTCATCTCCTGCTACCAGAAATCGCTGGATCTGCCCGCCATTCGCTTCTTCCGCGCCATGGGGGTGCCGGTAACCGCCTGGACCATCCGCACACCGGCGGAAGCCCGCGAGGTTGCCGGCCGGGCCGACCAGCTCGTCTTCGAAGGATTCGACCCCGACCGTGTCTGAAGCGGAACTGACCGCGACCATCCACCCCACGACGGCCTCAATACCCGCCGTGACCTGGAACGCGCTGCTCCCATCGATTTCCGGAAAGCCGGACAACCCGTTCCTGGACCATGCCTTTTTCCTGGCCCTGGAACAGTCCGGCTCCGCCACGGCCCGTACGGGCTGGCAGCCCCAGCATATCGTGCTCGAGCGCGACGGCTCGCCGGTCGCCCTGATGCCGCTCTACCTCAAGTCGCATTCGCAAGGAGAATACGTCTTCGACTACGCCTGGGCCGACGCCTACCAGCGTGCTGGCGGCGACTACTACCCCAAGCTGCAATCCTCAGTGCCCTTTACGCCCGTTACCGCGCCCAAGTTGCTGGTGCCCTCGGCAGACCCTGCCCTCAAGCGCGCCTTGCTGACCACCGCTGAAACCCTGGCGCGCCAGCGCCACGCCTCCTCGGTCCATGCCACCTTCGTGCCCGAAGCCGAGGCCGACCTGGCCAGCGACGCCGGCTGGCTGCATCGCGTGGACACCCAGTACCATTGGCACAACGAGGGCTTCGCCAGCTTCGAGGAGTTCCTGGGCACCCTCTCCTCGCGCCACCGCAAGATCACGCGGCGCGAGCGTCGCGACGCCCTTGGCGCCGACGGCCTTACGGTGCGCTGGATCACCGGCGCGGACATCCAGGAGCACCACTGGGACGAGTTCTTCGCCTTCTACCAGGACACCGGCAGCCGCAAATGGGGGCGCCCCTACCTGACGCGCAGCTTCTTCTCGCTGCTCTCGGCTTCGATGGCCGATCGCGTCGTGCTGATGTTCGCCTATGACGGAGACCGCGCCATCGCCGGTACGCTGAACCTGCTCGGCTCCGATACGCTCTACGGCCGCTACTGGGGTGCAATCGAGGACGTGCCGTTCCTCCATTTCGAGCTCTGCTACTACCAGGCCATCGATTTCGCCATCGCCCATAAGCTCAAGACCGTCGAGGCCGGAGCCCAGGGCGAACACAAGCTCGCCCGCGGCTACGTGCCTACGCCAACCCACTCGATCCACTGGATCGAGCATCCCGCACTGCGCCAGGCCATCGCCGACTACCTCTCCCAGGAACGCACCGCCGTCCTGCGCGAGCAGCACCTGCTCGACGAAATGACCCCATTCAAGAAGCAGTGAAGGTTTTGACGCAGCCCACCGCAGGTGGCACTACCCGTTCGGGGCATGTTTCATCAATTTGCTTGCTGCGATTGCGCCGGCCCGCAACTGGGCGGACCTACTCGAATCGATTTGTTAGGAGATCGCCATGGACCTTTGGGCGATAACGGTTTTTCTGCTGCAGTCGGCAATGATTTTTGTCGTTTCGACTTTGCTCTTCGACATCCTGCACTACCTGCTGCATCGCTGGGAAAACTCCCGCTTCAAGCTCCTGCGCACCTTCTCGTCCTGGCACTGGGTGCACCACAAGTTCCTCGACATGAACCTGGACATCGACCCCCGCTATGTCCGGCAGAACTTCTGGTTCCACATCCTCCCCGAATTCGTGACCGGCCTTATCGGGACCCTGCTCTTTCTCTTCGTCTTCCCCTGGCCCGCCGTTGCCGCTAACGTGGTCCTGCGCATCGTGCTCCTGATCGGAACCATCCGCGAGGAAGGCATGGACTTCAACCACATGGCCATGGACCGCGTCGACGGCCAGCGCCCGCTCTGGTGGGTCAACAACTCCTACCACGCGCTCCACCACGTCCATCCGCACAACTTCTTTTCCTCCTTCTTCAACCTGTTCGATCTGCTCTTCGGCACCGGCAACCAAATCGCCGGCCGCCGCTTCCTGCTGACCGGCGCCAGCGGCGCCTATGGCACGGCGATGAAGGAACGCCTCGAGCGCGAGGGCGGCATCGTCGAGACGGCGAAATCCGGCCTCGATTTCTCCGCGGGCAACTACGAGAAGATGCGCGAAAAGCTCGAGAGGGCCGATGTGCTCATCCTCGCCCATGGCGCCAAGAGCGAAGATTGCTGGAACGCCAACTATCGCACCCCTGTCGACCTCACCGAACTTTTCATCGAAATCGGTAGGGACAGGCTGACCGCCCCAGAGGTCTGGGGGCTGGGTTCGGAAGTCGAACTCCATGGCGACATGGGGATAGACGAACTGCGCGACTACGCCGCCTCCAAACGCGCCTTCGCCGCCCGGGCGCGCGACTTCTACACCTCGGGCAACCTCGTCTACCGCCACATTGTCCCCGCCTCATTTACCTCGGCCATGGGCAAAGGCGCCATGAGCGCCCGGACGGCTGTCGCCATCACGCTCTTCTTCATCAAGCGCGGCTTCACCTACGTGCCGGTGACCTACACCACCCTGGCGGTCTGGAACTATTTCCGCTTCCGCTTCATCCAGAAGCCGGAAACCGCGGAACTGCGCGCCGCCGAATAGCCCAGTCGCCGCGCCCCCCTTGAGGTGGGAAGGCCCTCAGGGTAAGCCACGGCAAACCAACACGTTTTGCGAGGAACGCAGCATGCCGGCCTATGATCCCTCCAACATCTTCGCCAAGATCCTCGCCGGCGACATTCCGAGCCACAAGGTCTATGAGGACGGCGATGTGCTCGCCATCATGGACGTCTTCCCCCAGTCGCGCGGCCACGTGCTCGTGATCCCCAAGATCGCCAGCCGCAACCTGCTGGACGCCGAACCGGAGGTGCTCTCGGCGGTGATCCCCAAGGTGCAGAAACTGGCCCAGGCCGTGATGAAGGCCACCAGCGCCGATGGCTTCCGCCTCGTCCAGTTCAACGAAGCGCCCGCCGGGCAGACGGTCTTCCACCTGCATTTCCACATCATGCCCGTCTATGAGGGCCAGGAACTGGCCCGCCACGCCGCCGGCCAGAAGGCCGACGACGCAGACCTCGCCGGCCTCGCAAAGGCCATCGCAGCCCAGCTAGGCTGATCCGTCGGGCTTGAGGGAAGCTTCGACCAGTGCCTTGACGGTCCACCGCACCACCTCCTTGATGTGCGGCTCGTCAAGGCGGCAGACGTCCTTGAGCACGATGATCGTTTCGATCCCCGTCAGCAGCGAGAGCGCAGCGGTCAGCCGCCTGGCGTTCTTCTCGCCCATGCGCCGGGCATCGTCTCCAATCGCCTTGCCGATCCAGCGTGTCCGCCGCGCGCCCCTGCTCTCCCCATCCGCCAGCGCCGAGCGCAGGTAGGTCCGGAACAGCGCTTCGTTGCGCAGCACCATTTCGATAACGCGGTCCACGACGGTCTCCAACCGGACGGCCACCGCCGCCCCCTCCGCCGTTTCGAGGTTGAGCGTATCCAGCTCGGCCATGATTCCATCCAGCACAGCCTCGTGCATCATCACGTCGGGCGACGAATAGTACCGATAGGCGGTCGCGCGCGAGATACCCGCGCGGTCGGCGACCTCGGCCACGTTCGGCGTGCCTCCCGAAGCTAGCATTTCCCGTGCAGCCGCCAGTAGGACCCCGCGCGTCCGCGCCTTCTGCATGCTTCGGCTACCACCCGCTTGACTCATTAACGCACTCCTTTTATGAGACCGTAATCTCATCATGAGATTTATGTCTCATCAACACAAGGTCCATCGTTATGAACTATCCGTTTGCATCTGATGCCGCCAAGACTGTTCACCTGCTTGGCAACCTGATTACCTTCCGCGGCCGCGCCTCCCACACCGAAGGCAGCTTCTCCCTTGTCGACGTCCGCACCGCTCCCGGCGCCGGCACGCCCCCGCACCTGCAACGCGAAGACCAGGAAGCCTTCTACGTTCTGGAAGGTGAATATGAGTTTATGCGTGGCGGCGACACATTCCGCGGCGGCCCGGGCACCTTCGTCTTCGTACCCAGGGGCGTTCCGCACGCTTTCAGCAACCCGGGTTCGGAACCCGCCCGGATGCTGATCATCAACCTGCCCGGCGGGTTGCACGAAGGCTTCTTCGAGGAAGCCGGCGACATTGTGCCCAGCAACCGCGCCTTCCCGCCGGCCGGAGCCCCCGACCTGCCCCGGCTCGGCGCTGCCGCAGAACGCGTCGGCATCGAGTTCCTGCCCCCCAAGGCCTGAGAAACAAACGCTGCAGAGGTCGGATCGCGCGCGGTCCGACCTCTCACCAGGTCGCCTTCTTGATCTCCGCGCCTCGTTCACCATCTACCCAGCAGGCGCAACCATATGGAGAACAGGGCCAGCCCATGAAGTGTCCAATCGACAATGCCGACCTCCTCATGACCTCGCGAGAGGGTATCGAGATCGACTATTGCCCCCAATGCCGCGGCGTCTGGCTCGACCGCGGCGAGTTGGACAAGATCATCGAGCGCTCAGCCGGTCCGTCCCCATCAGCGCCCCCGCCGCAACACCCCGAACCACCGCGCCAGGACTATCGCCCCGATCACCGCTACAAGGACCGGGACGACGACGACCGCTACCGCAAGAAGAAACGCAGCTCGTTCCTGGGCGACATCTTCGATTTCTGAGAGTGACGAGGCCGGGGCAACCCGGCCTTCTTTCTAACGACCCACAGTCGCTCTCTGCCCCGGATCTCTACCGATCCAGTCCAGCCAATCCCGCCCCAAGCACGTTCATCCCGATCAGCGCAAACACCATCATCATGATCACGGCGTTGTTGCGGATCATGAACTCCTCCGCTGCCGCCAGTGTCCCGTCCAGCCGCGAGCCGCCCACGGCGCGCCCGAGCAACACTGCCAGAACAGAAATCGAGCCCACGATCACGAAGGCCACGATACCCGCCAGCACGTCGCCCCTGCTGATCTCGGAATAATCGAGCGCCGACATTGCGGCCAGGGCCAATGCCAGATTCTTGGGGTTGGCTCCCGCCAGAGCCGCTCCGAGCACGAACGCACGCATCGGGCTGGCCTTGCCGAACGCTTCCAGCCAGCCGGGCACCTTCGGCTCCTCGCCCGCCTGTGGTCGGCCATGGAACTTGCGCCACGCGGCCCACAACAGCGCCAATCCGACGACGATCCGCACCCAGTTGGTAATGGGCCCGTCATCGCCCCCGCCCACTGTGTTTACCAGCACGGCCATCACGATGGCCGCAGCGGCGAGACCCACGATCCACCCGATCGTGTTGGAGACAAGCGCCGGCATGCCATGTGGCGACCGCGCCACCAGGATCGCTCCGACAATCGGAAACGGGCTGAAGGCGACTGCGAGGGCATAGGGAAGTGTCGGGCCGATCGCGCTGAGAACCAAAGCCGCCTCCTCCGAGTGGGGGCTTCAGCCTAGCGCGTCCTCCGCAAACGAAAAATCCGAGGAAAATCCCCGGCCTTGGCAATGCGTCCCGCAGCGCCCCTGCCTTACCCGGCATTCGTAGCGGCGAGTGAGGGGAAGCCAATAAAGCGACCTCCTTCAGGCAAACAAAAAGGCCGGGGACTTACCCCGGCCTTCGACTTTCTCAATGCGAGCCTTAGCTCTTCTCTTCGGCCGCCTTCGGCTTGCGCTTCTTGGGCGCGCTGATGGCCTTGGGCTTTGCCGGACGCGGGGGCACTGCCACCAGTTCCAGCTTGGCGTCGGAGCCCTCGCCCACCACGGCCACGGTCACCGTGCCGCCGTTGACGAGTTCACCGAACAGCACCTGCTCGGCCAGCGGCTTCTTGACGTATTCCTGGATCACGCGGCCCAGCGGGCGCGCACCCATGCGTTCGTCATAACCGCGTTCGGCCAGCCAGTCGGCGGCTTCCGGCGTCAGGTTGATCGTCACGCCGCGCTCGGCCAGCTGGCCTTCGAGCTGCAGGACGAACTTCTCGACGACACGACGGACCACGCTCGGCGGCAGCGGCGCGAACGAGATGATCGCATCGAGCCGGTTGCGGAATTCCGGCGTGAACATCCGGTTGATCGCTTCCTCGTCGTCCCCCTGCTCGCGCTTGCGGCCAAAGCCGATCGGCGACTTCTGCAGTTCCATGGCGCCGACATTGGACGTCATGATGAGGATAACATTGCGGAAATCGACCTGCTTGCCGTTGTGGTCGGTCAGCTTGCCGTGGTCCATCACCTGCAACAGGATGTTGAACAGGTCCGGATGCGCCTTCTCGATTTCGTCGAGCAGCACGACGCAATGCGGATGCTGGTCCACGCCATCGGTGAGCAGGCCACCCTGGTCGAACCCGACGTAGCCCGGAGGCGCGCCGATGAGGCGGCTCACCGTGTGCCGTTCCATGTACTCGGACATGTCGAACCGCAGCAGCTCCACGCCGAGCGTATCGGCGAGCTGCTTGGCCACTTCGGTCTTGCCCACGCCGGTCGGGCCGGTGAAGAGGTAGGAGCCGATGGGCTTTTCCGGTTCGCGCAGGCCCGCACGGGCGAGCTTGATTGCCGAAGACAGCGCCGTGATCGCCGCATCCTGCCCGAACACAACCGTCTTGAGGTTGTTCTCGAGCCCCGCCAGCAGTTCGGCATCCGACTTGGAAACCGACTTGGGCGGAATGCGCGCGATGGTGGCGATGGTCGCCTCGATCTCGGGCACGTCGATGATGGTCTTGCGCTGGTCTGCGACAAGCAGCATCTGGCTGGCCCCAGTCTCGTCGATCACGTCGATCGCCTTGTCGGGCAGCTTGCGGTCGTTGATGTACCGCGCACTCAGCTCCACGGCGGCCTTGAGGGCTTCATCCGTGTACTTGATCTTGTGGTAATCCTCGAAATACGGCCGCAGGCCTTTCACGATCTCGATGGCGTCCGGAATGGTCGGCTCGGCCACGTCGATCTTCTGGAAGCGACGCACGAGAGCCCGGTCCTTCTCGAAGAACTGGCGATACTCCTTGTAGGTCGTCGAACCGATGCAGCGGATGCCGCCCGAAGCCAGAGCCGGCTTGAGGAGGTTCGAAGCATCGAGCGCGCCGCCCGAAGTGGCGCCGGCGCCGATCACGGTGTGGATCTCGTCGATGAACAGCACCGCGTTCGGGAGCTTTTCGAGCTCCTTCATCACGGCCTTGAGCCGCTCCTCGAAGTCGCCGCGATAGCGGGTACCGGCCAGCAGCGCACCCATGTCGAGCGCGTAGATGACCGCTTCCTGCAGCACTTCGGGGACGTCGCCCTCGACGATCTTGCGCGCGAGACCTTCGGCGATTGCCGTCTTGCCCACGCCCGCGTCACCCACATAGATCGGGTTGTTCTTGGACCGGCGGCAGAGCACCTGGATCGTGCGGCGCAACTCGGCGTCGCGGCCGATCAGCGGATCGATCTTGCCGGCACGGGCCTTCTCGTTGAGGTTGACGCAGAAATCGGCCAGCGCCGAGCTCTTCTGCCCATTGCCGCCGCCTTCGCCTTCCTCATGGCTACCGCCGCCCTCAGGGCCGCGGGCGCGCCGGTCCTCGTTCGGGCCGGACTTCGTGATGCCGTGGGAGATGAAGTTGACCGCGTCCAGCCGGCTCATGTCCTGCTGTTCGAGGAAGTAGGCCGCGTGGCTTTCGCGCTCGGCAAAGATCGCGACCAGGACATTGGCGCCGGTCACTTCTTCGCGGCCCGAGCTCTGGACGTGGATCACCGCGCGCTGAATCACGCGCTGGAAAGCTGCGGTCGGACGAGCGTCCTGACCGTTGGGCACGACGAGGCTGTCGAGTTCTTCGTTCACGAAGTCCTCGAGATCGCCCCGCAGCGCGTCGATATCGACATCGCATCCCTTCAGCACCGCGATGGTGTCGCGGTCGTCGAGCAATGCGAGGAGCAGGTGCTCCAAAGTCGCGAACTCATGTGCACGCTCCCGGGCCAGGTTCATGGCCTGGTGCAGTGCCTTTTCAAGTCCGCGGGAAAATGAGGGCATGGTCGGGTTCCTATTGCTTTTCCATCACGCATTGCAGCGGGTGCTGGTTCTTGCGTGCAGTTTCCATGACGCGAGTGACCTTGGTCTCGGCCACCTCGTATGGATAGACGCCGCACTCACCCACCCCCTGTTGGTGAACGTGCAGCATGATGCGCGTCGCATCTTCGCGCGACTTGTTGAAGACCTCCTGCAGAATGAGGACCACGAACTCCATCGGAGTGTAGTCGTCGTTGAGCAGGAGCACCCTGTACAGGCTTGGGCGCTTTGTGCGGGGCCGCGTCTTGGTGACGGTCCCGCTCTCGAACTTGGAGCCGTTGTCGCCGCCTTTGCCGTCATCGTCAGGTCCGGAACGCAGGGCATTACGGGCCGGGATTTCGGCATCCGCGACTTCCGGCGCCTTGGGGGCATTGGGAAGCGTGGTCATTGCTTGGCTACCGGACGAACTCAAACGAAGCAGCATGGTGGAACCATTATGTAGGCAAAATCTGGTCGGTGTTAAGAGGCAAGGAAGGTGCTCACGCCGGAGTTGAACGAAGCACGCCCAACCCCCGCCGCATTGGATCGCTAGTGAGCCACCCATTGCCAAGCCCCAAACCCGGCGCGTTAACGATACTGCGCTCAAATGTAATCTCATTTTACGGAATGGTAAGAGGGCCAATCCTATTGTGTCCCAGAGTAGGGACGCGTCGGCTCGCGTGTTTGGGGACGCAAGAGCCAGTTCTAGTTGAGTACGGGGTGCGTTCAAGCCCCGAGTAAGAGTTGGAGTACAGGGTGGCTTCCCAGCGGGTAGAATCCCTTTTGTCGCGCGGACCCATCGCGCGGTTGGTTCTGGCAATCGTCGTTGCGTTGGCAACGATGTTCCCCACCATCGTCGAGGCTGAGGCCGCTGCCCAGAAGAACTACCGGATTTATGCCGGTATCGTGGTGGACGGCAAGACAGGCAAGGTCCTCTACGAAGAGGCCGCCGACGCCACGCGCTACCCCGCCTCGGTCACCAAGGTGATGACCCTCTACATCCTCTTCCAGGAGCTGACGGCCGGCAATATCAAGCTGTCGACCAAGATGACGGTATCGTCCTACGCCGCGTCCGCCGTTCCCACCAAGCTCGGCCTCAAGGCCGGCTCGACCATCACCGTCGAAGATGCCATCAAGGCCATCGTCACGCTCTCGGCCAATGACATGGCCCGCGTGATCGCCGAACACATCTCCGGTTCCGAATCCAAATTCGCCCAGCGCATGACCGCCACTGCCCGCGCGCTTGGCATGAGCCGCACCCAGTACGTCAACGCCTCGGGCCTTCCCGATGGCCGCCAGACCACGACCGTGCGGGACCAGGCGCGCCTCGCCGTCGCCATCTACCAGCACTTCCCCAAGTACTACGAGTACTTCCAGACCAAGAGCTTCTCGTACGGCAAGCGCGTCTACGGTAACCATAACCGCCTGCTGGGCGCCTCCGGCATCGACGGCATCAAGACCGGCTACATCAACAATTCCGGCTACAACCTGATGACCGCCTCGCGCAAGGACAACCACCACCTGATCGTGATCGGCTTCGGGTTCAATACTTCCCGCGCCCGTGACGCCAAGGTCTACGAACTCGTCCAGAAGTACCTCCCCAAGTCCCGCTCGGGCGGGTACCTGCAGACCGCCATGATCCCGGCTCCCGGTATCCGCGGCGGCTATGTCGGCGGCTCCGCCCCCGATATCCAGGTCGCTGCGTCCGAGGAACCCGTCTTCGTGACGCCGGCTGCCCTGCCAAGCTTCCGCACGGCCGTCGCGGCACTGCCGGCGGCGCCCGCAGCCGTTCCCGCGGTCCAGCCTGCACCCGCACCCGAGGTACAGGTCGCCAGCGTCCGCGCCCCCGTGCCGCAGGACATGCCTGCCGATCTCACGCTTCAGCCGGCAGTGCAGGCAGCCAACCTCATGGGTGCCCCGAGCGCCGTGCAGCCCGCCAATCCCCCGGTCGACGTCATCGGCGCCTGGATCAGCGAAACCTTCTCGCTGGGCGCCCCCCCTGCCCCCCTCGGCCAGACCCAGGCTTCCGAACCCCTGGTTCCGCCCGTTGGCGTTGGCCAGCAGGGCCAGCCGATCGACTTGATGACCTCTGGCTCCGTTTCCAACGGCAAGCCCGTGCAGGTGGCCTCGGCCGATGCCAATGACGTCGTGGCTCCGGCGGCTCCCCTGTCCGTCAAGAAGTGGATCGTCCAGGTCGGCGCCACGCCGAGCCAGGACGGCGCCAATGACCTCATCAACGACGCGGCGGCTCGCATTTCCACGCTCGCCGACTTCCGCGCCTCGGTCGAACCGTTCGAAAAGAACGGCCAGACCTTCTACCGCGCCCGTTTCGTCGGCTTCGGCGATCGCGACGGCGCCACGCAGATGTGCAACCAGCTCAAGGCGGCCAAGATGAGCTGCCTGGCTATGCAGAGCTAAGGCTCGGCACCCAACAGGAAGTGCGTTCCACCGGGCGTTTGTAAGGAGTTGCCCCAATGAGTGAACTGTCAAACCTCTCGGAACTGGCGCACTTCGTTGGCAAGTCGCGTTTGACCTCCAGCGACGATCGCGTCCGCCGCCGGGCCCTGGCCGGGCTGACGGCACGCCTCGATCCGCGCCCGCACCGCCGCGGCGTCGGCGACCTCCTGGGCGTGGTGCTTGCGCTCTCGGCCCGCACGCGCCGCATGGCGATGCCGCGCGTCGAAGTGGAGATCGACGTCTTCGCGCCGGGCGGCAAGCGCGCCCTGCGCATGCGCCTGGGTCATCCAGGGCACTGATCCATCCATCGCTGTTGCGAAGAGATCGCGCCGCAGACTGCCACCCGGCTTCTGCGGCGCAATTGTTTCCCCTACCCTCTCAGGCGCCGCTCCAGCCGGTTGTGCAGCGCCCGCACCCCGTTTGCGGCCATGCCGGTCACCACCGCCATGTTGCGCCCGCGGGCCTTGGCCTCGTAGACGGCGGCATCGGCCAGCGCTGACAATTCGTCGATGTCGTAACCGGCTTCGTCGGTGGAAGCCACGCCGACACTGACGGTGGCGCGGATGCGCGCGCCCATCGCCTCGACGAAGCCGCGCTCGAACTCGATGCAGATGCGCTGGGCGACCATCAAAGCTTCTTCGGTCGAGGTGCGGCGCAGCAGGCAGCAGAACTCTTCCCCGCCCAACCGGTAGATGCAGTCGCCCGGCCTCAGGTTGGCCTCGAGCACACCGGCGAACTTGACCAGCACCCGGTCCCCTGCGTCATGACCGTAGCGGTCGTTGACCGACTTGAAGTGGTCGAGATCGAGCATGAGCAGGCTGAGCGTGGTGCGCTGGCTGCGATGCCGGCGCAGCAGGCGCTCAGCGTCGGCCATGAAGGCGCGTCGGTTCAAGAGGCCCGTGAGCGTGTCGGTCAAAGCGAACTGGCGCTGCTCGAACTCGCCGCGCTCACGCGTCATGGAGATCATCAGGATCGTCAGTGACACGGCCTGGGCGAAAAGCATGAGGTTGAGGATCGATTGAGCCAGCGGATCGAGCGGCAGGGCCCCGAAGGGAAACGGCAGTACATTCACCAGCGGGATGCGCAGCGTGAAGATCACGGCGGCGGCCGCCAGTATGACGACAGCGGGCATACGCGATCGCAGCCGCTCCTGGCGCCCGCGCCACAGTTCCAAAGCGGCCAGCCACATGAACGCCGCTCCGATGACGGAGGCGACGAGGACGCGAGCCACGAGGCTCTCCATGAAGGCCGGCCAGGCGCAGAGCGCCACCCAGGCAAAGGCGGCAGCCGCAAGGGGCCACAGCGTCGGCCTGCGCCGCTCGAAGACGCGCGCCGCCTGCCAGATGCAGCCGAAGGTCAGGAGGAGCGCGACGTTGCCGACGACCACCGAGACGTAATTCGGCTCAGGCGTCCATTGCGTGAAGGCAAAGGCCGCAACCGCCGCCATGAAGAATGGCACGCTCCACCAGGCCAGCCAGGACGACCTCAGGTCGCCGATCCAGTAGAAGAGGAAGATGACGCCCAGTAGCAGGGTCGATAACCCTCCCTGCAACAGCACCGTGTACATGTCGATCTGCATAGTCGCGCCTCATGCCCTCGGTACATCGCTGCCCCGGGGCGTCGCATCCTTCTGAACTGGAACCTGGGATCAGGCTATCTGGGCAAGGCGCCCATCATTGGCGGGGTCGGGTAGCCGCTTCTCTCGCCCCTGGGATAATCTGCGCATCGGCAGGTTGAGGGCATCGATCAGCAGCCGGTATTCTTGCCTGGCCGAGATGTGGGACATGGGCGGCATTCCGCCCAGGATGCTCTCGTCCAGCGGATCGAAGACCGTCAGGCCGTAGGGGAACAGCGATCGGAAGATCACGCGCTCGGCGATGCCGTCGGCAACGCGGCAACCCAGCTTGAGCGATATCTTGTCGAGCACGCCCTGCACCGTCCGGGTATTGCGCGATGCAAGCATGGAAATACGGTTGCGAACCAGAACCCAGTCGACAGTGTGCCCGTCGACGGCCAACCGCTCGCTGCGCGCCCTTTGCACCAGGCGCGCATAATGGCTGATCTCGCGCGCCTCGCCCGTCGCCGGGTCGAAATGGGCGATCACATCCAGGTCGACCAGGCTGTCGTTGATCGGCGTAACCAGGGTATCCGCCATCGAATGCGCCAACCGGGCCAGGTTCGTGTCGAACCCGGGCGTATCGATGACGACGAAATCGACGGTGTCCTCGACCTCGGCAATGGCCGCCCCGAACACCTCGAACTCGTGCTTCTGGTTTTCGCGTATGGAATCGCCGCGCGTCCGCGGCAGGTGGAAATGCAGGGTATTGGGAAGCTCTACCGCGTTGGCGGCGGCCCAGCGGCGGCGGTTCTTGACGTAGCCGGTAAACGTCTGCTGCCGGCTGTCCACGTCCATCGTCGCGACGCGAAAACCCTTGTAGAGCAGCGCGGTTGCCAGATGAAATGCAGTGGTGGACTTGCCGGAGCCGCCTTTTTCATTGCCCACGACAATGACGTGCGCGCCCCTACCATCCATGACCGAGTCCCCCAAATCACTTGGCGTGAGTGTGAGGGTTCAGCGCATTTGAGACAAGTACCGAGAAAATCCAGATGGTTTTGCACCTAACAAGAAGTTGCCAAACCTCTAGAGCAGGCCGAGCTTTGCCAGTTCCTCGGCGATGATCTCCCCCCCCTGCTCCTCCATGCCCGCCCCCATGTCGGGCGGCGCATCCTTGGGCTCGAGATAGCGCCAGCCCTGGAACGGACGCTTGGGGTAAGGCATCGTCCGCACCATGTCGCGCGACATGACGATATCGCAGCAGTCCTTGCCCTCCCGGTCGGTCGAGGCTTCGAAGCGCAGGATGGGCTGGCGGCACCGGATGATGCCGGAGATCACCCAGTAGATCGAGCCACCCCCGGCGATGAGCTCATCGGCGCGCTTGGGCATCGTGCGGGTGCGGTGGACATGCACGTCTTCGCCATAGTCGGCGCCCCACCAATGGGCGCGTTCGTCGCGATAGCTCTCGAGCTCTTCGTAGGAGGCGACGCCTACGCTCAGCTTGATCAGGTGAATCACTGCGTCTTGCCTTGTATGAAGTCGATTTCGTCCTGCTCGACCACCCAAGGCTCCTTGAGCGCCTCCCCGTACCACTCCTGGAATGCGGGCAAGGCGTAGATGGCCTCTACGTATTCTGAGGCGAAGTCGGCGACCGGCAGTTCGTAGACCCGGATGCGCGTCGCCACGGGCGCGAACATGGCGTCCACCCCCGAGAACGACCCGGCCAGATAAGGCCCACCGGAGCGATCGAGCATGTCGCCCCAGACCTTCTGCAGGCGGTCCAGCTCGTCCGCAACGTAATCGAGCGGCACACGCCCCGGATGGGAGGCCCGCAGGTTCATCGGCGCGGAATTGCGCAGGCGGAAGAAACCGGCATGCATCTCGGCGCTCGCCGCCCTGGCGCGGGCTCTCGTGGCGCGGTCGGCCGGCCAGATGTGCTTTTGGGGGAACTTGTCGGCCACATATTCGATGATCGCCAGCGTTTCCGGGATTACCAGGTCACCATCGATGAGCACCGGCACCTGGCCGGTGGGCGAACGCTCGAGCATCGCTTCCTTCCAGCCCTCTCCGTTGAGCAGAAGCGTTTCCTCCTCGAACGGAATGTCGAAAGCGCGCAATGCGAGCCAGGCGCGCAGCGACCAGCTCGAATAGTTCTTGTTGGCGATCAAAAGCTTCATGGCTTGGGTCCACTCAAAAAAGGGAGGCGCCCGCCGCGGGCGCCTCCCCCTGAACTCCGGGCTCCTTGCGGGAGCGCTTCCGCCCTCAGGCGGTTGCGACAATGGAAATTACCAGCCCCATGGCCGCCAGACAAACAAAGGTCCAAGTGGCTATTCGCCACCACGCGTAACGAACCTGGCTTCGCATAGGATACTCCTTAACGCTCGGCCGCGGGGTCTCCCCCGCTGTTCACAAAACGTTAATCTGCGTTCATCCGGCTGACAAGCGCACCGCGCGCCTTGTGCAAAACCCACCTCTAGAAGAGGTGGAACCAGAGCCCCGCAAGGCCAAGAAACGAAAAGAATCCAACGACATCGGTGATCATGGTCACGAAAGTCGCCGACGCCACGGCGGGATCGATCTTGAACCGATCGAGCGTCAGCGGAATCAAGACGCCAGCCGTTCCTGCCGCAATCATGTTGACCACCATCGCCATCCCAATGACCAGCCCGAGCTCCGGATTTGCGAAACGTAGCCAGGTCACGACGCCGATAAGGAGGGCAAAGATCGCGCCGTTGCAGAGCCCCACCAGCATCTCGCGCGAGACGAGACGCCGCAGCTTGAAGCTGTCCAGCTCACGCATGGCCAGCGCGCGCACGGTAACGGTCATGGTCTGGGTGCCGGCGTTGCCGCCCATCGAAGCCACCATCGGCATCAGCACCGCCAGGGCAACCATCTGCTCGATCGTGGCGTCGAAAAGCCCGATAACCAGCGAACTCAGGCTTGCGGTGAGAAGACTCACCACCAGCCAGGTCGAGCGGCTTCGCACCGCGTCGCGCACGCCGTCCGAAAGGTCTTCGTCGCCGACGCCGGCGAGCAACTGCATGTCCTCGGTCGCCTCCTCGTGGATGACGTCGACCATGTCATCGATCGTGAGCACGCCGACCAGCCGCTTGCTGTCATCCACCACAGCCACTTCGACAAGGTCATAGCGCTCGAAGACGCGCGCGGCCTCTTCCTGGTCCTGGCCAGCCTCGACCTCGATCACGTCGGCATTCATGATCTCCTCGATCTGCACCTTGCGCTGGGCGCGCAAGAGCTTGTCGAGCGGCATCATGCCGAGCAGCTTGTAGCCGGCATCCACCACGTAGATCTGGTAGAACTCGTCCGGCAGGTCCTTCTCGCCGCGCAGGTAGTCGATGGTCTGGCCCACCGTCCAGAACGGCGGAATCGCAATGAAGTCGGTCTGCATCCGCCGGCCGGCGGAGTCTTCGGGATAGTCGAGGCTCCGGCGCAGCGACAGGCGCTCGAACGCAGGCAGCTTGGAGAGGATGTCGTCGCGATCTACCGGCTCGATGTCCTCGAGCAGCGCCACCGCGTCGTCGCTGTCCAGCGCCGCCACACCGCGTGCGATCTCGGCATTGGGCAGGTGCTCGAAAATCTCGTTCCTGACCGACTCATCGACCTCGGTCAGCGCCTCGAAGTCGAACTGGTCGCCCAGGAGCCGCACCAGCGCCACGCGCGCTTCAGCGTCGAGCGCTTCGAGCACGTCACCGGTATCGGCCGCATGCAGCGGCGCCATGAGTTCGGAGACAGCCTCGGCATCGCCGGCATCGATGCGCAGACGCAGGGCCTGGATCCAATCGGGATCGATATGCCCGTCCGCATCGCGCGGCGGCACGTCGCCCGTGCGGACGTTCGGCTCCAATGTCTCGGTTTGATCGCTCATCGACAGCCCCGAAGCGAGAGGGTCTTTATCGTGCGGGTGTAGCCAATCGACCGCCGATGCGCCAGACCAGGCTCGCTATTTCCCGGAAAGCTTTTGCCGAGCCCCCAAAACGCTCGCGGCGCGCTACTCGTGCTGAGGCAGTCCATCTCCCGGGAAGCTCGTCCAGGGATGGACTTCGAAGGCGAATACTCCGGCCTTGACGCCCGGGTCCTCTTCCATCAGGACCCGCGCCTCATCGAGCCCGGTTTCGAAAATGCCGATTCCGCAAAGCTCGCTCCCGTCCGACACAGGCCCGACCAGCACCAGCGAGCCCTCCGCCCGCAGCGCAAAGTTGCGCCGGGCGTGCTCCCACACGATCGGACGGGCCTGGGGCGTTGCATAGTTGGGACCAGCCTTGAGCAGCACCGCGGCGTAGACCCGGGCCTTGGGCAACATGGACTGCATGAATTCGTCGGTGATCTGCGTCATCGCCTTCCCTCACGACTGCCTGCGCCAAACTAGCACATTGGGGACGAAGGCGCTGCCCACACTTGCCTTGCCCGAGCGCCCTCCCCACTATGGTTTTCTTCTCTCACCCCGGTATTCCAAATGATCAAAATCGCCCAACCACCCGATCCCTGGCAGCGCACAACGACCGAGCACGGCTTCGCAGCGGACGAAGTCATCTCGGCCCTGCAGAAATCCATGCGCCGCGGGCTCGTGGAAAATGTGCTGCTGCTGGCCTGGGAGATGTACATCACCAGCCCTGAAATGGAGGAAATGCTCTGGTCGCGGCTATGCGTGATGTCGGTCGAGGATATCGGCGCCGGCAACCTCAACGCGCCTGTTCTCATCGAAACGCTCTATCAGATGCACAAGCGCTATCCGCGCCCGATCGGCGACCGCTTCCTCTTCGCGGCGCACGCCATCCGGGTGATGGCGACGGGAGAGAAGGACCGGACCACCGACGACATGGTGAACTGGGCCAAGAACGTCGTGGCCACCGGCGAGCGCCTTCCGGAAATCCCCGATGTGGCGCTCGACATGCACACGTTGCGCGGCCAGCAGATGGGCCGCGACTACAAATATTTCATGGAAGAGGCGTCGCGGGTGATCCCCGAAATCAAGGGGAAGGAAACCAAGTACCGCGACTGGATCATGCAGGCCCTGGCCGATGGCCGCCTGACCTGAAAAAACAAAGGCCCGCAGCGATGCGGGCCTCATACATTCCAGCCGAAAAGCTCTGTGCTTAGAGCTTGTCGGCCTGCCGGCGGGCGAAGCCGTCGATATCGTCATGATTCAGACCGATATCACGCAGCTGCCGCGGGCTCATCGCATCGAGCTCACGACGCAGACGGTTGTAGCTCGACCACTTCTGAAATGCCTTACGAAGGCCCATTCTTCTTCTCCAATCTTCCCACTCACCCGGAACCACCCGGGCATTCGACGCGCCTTTCGAGTCCTGCGAACCTGGTCACGGATTCAACGGCGGCGCGGCGCGCTTGTCGTTGAGGAAAGTGTCAGGAACAAGAACGGCTTGTGGCAGTTTTCCGACAGCCGTCGCTGCCTCGCGGCCGCGTTCGAATGACGCCGAAATAGGGGGTGTCGCCTCCAAAGAGAAGAGTCATTTATGCATAGAAGTTATGCCCTGTGCTCACGGTTTACGCACGGTAAAGCCCAAAGCTTCGGCAACCCCTATACGAGCTTGAGGTAGATCAGCTCCGGATCGCCATCGTCGAGCCCCTCGATGAAGCCGCTCATCTTGAAGCCTTCGGCCGCAAGCAGGGCCTGCATGGGCTGGTTGGAAAGGTTCGTGGACGTCCAGAGCTTGGGCGGCCGGCAACGGGTCGCCAGATAGCGCACCATGCCCCGCCCGATGCCCCGGCGGCGCCATTCGGCGCCCACGATCAGCATGTCGATGATCGGGTCGTGGAAGAAGTGGTTGTGGAGGACGCCATAGGCGGCGATCCGACCCCCGATCTCGGCGACGTGGCATTCCCCCGCCCCGATCCAGGCGGCAAGCGCTTCCTCCGAAGAGGGCTCCAGCCATTCGCCGGCATGGTCCGGTTGATCGGAGCCATCGCGCACCGATCGATCCAGCGCCACCACCGCATCCAGGTCGGTCATGCTCGCCAGGCGAAACCGGGGCGTCATTCTCCCTCCCCGCCCCTAGAGCAGTCGCTCGACATCGGCGGCGATATCCTTGGGCTCAACCGTGGGCGCATAGCGTTCGACGACCTTGCCGTCCCGGTCGAGCAGGAACTTGGTGAAGTTCCACTTGATCGCCTCGATGCCCAGGATGCCGGGCGCCACGGACTTGAGCCAGGCCCAGATCGGGCTCTCGTTCTTGCCGTTGACGTCCACCTTGGCAAAGAGCGGGAAGGTCACGTCATAGGTGAGCGAGCAGAACTGCGCGATTTCGTCGGCGTTGCCCGGTTCCTGTTCGCCGAACTGGTTGCAGGGGAAACCCATCACGACCAGCCCGCGCTCGCCATACTGCCGCCAGAGCGACTCGAGCCCCGCATATTGCGGCGTGAACCCACAGTGGCTCGCAACATTGACCACCAGGATCACCTTGCCCCGATAGTCGCCCAGGGACTGCTCGGTCCCATCGAGCCGGGGCGCAGAAAAATCGTAAAATGCACTCAAGATCAATCTCCAGAAGAAAGCCGGACGAGGATAGACCCCATCGAAAAGCGCAGCATTGCCATGGCACGAGCCTGCATTAGTTTGTGCGATGCGCCAAGACGGGTAATAGTTGGCGGGCGGTAACACGAGAATTCCTGCGCGAGGGCGCGGATTCGCAGGTCGGTGACTGGGGGGTCGACAATGCCATTTCTTTCGCTGTCCGCGAGCGACTTCGAGCCGCAGCACCGCATCCCAGCGTTTCAGGAGGCCGCCGCCACCATCTGCCGGCTGGAGGTCCTGCCCGAAGACCCCGGGAGCTTTACCTCGACCACCGCCATCGCCGTGCTTCCCGAGGCCATCATCGCCTCGACCGTGCACTCCCAGTGCACCACGTTGCGAACCACCGCCATCGCCGAGGACGAGCACGACAACATCCTCCTCCACGTACCCATGCAGGCCGGCTTCGCCATCACCCAGCGGGGTGGCAACGATGCAGAGTGCGCCGCAGGCTCGCTCTACATCGACCCGAACGAAGTGCCCGGCGTCGCCCACTTTACCGACGCAAGCACCAATGTGCTCTACATATCGTTGCCCCGGCACGCCCTGGCCGGCTCGCGCGGGGCAGTCGACCGGCTGCTGCGCACCAGCGCCCGCATGTCCCCGCACTGGCAATTGTTCGTCGGCTATGCGCGGCATCTTCACGAGTGCTTTCCCGCCCTCAACGCCGACCAGGCGCGGCTTTGCACGGCCCATCTCCACGACCTGGCGCGCATGGCGCTCGCAGAGGGGCAACTTGTCGAGGAAGCGGGCGAGGGCCGCGGTGTTCGCGCCGCCTGGCTGGAAAAGCTCAAGGCCGACGTCGAGCGTCACCTCACCTCGCCCGAACTCTCACTCAGTAGGCTCGCCGCCCGCCACGGCATCAGTACCCGCTATATCCGCGCGCTTTTCGCCAGCGACCGCACGACCTTCCGCGACTACGTCAAGGATCGCCGATTGTCGCTGGCGCACCGTCTGCTGACCGACCAGCGCCACACGCATCGCTCCATCAGCGACATTGCCATGTCTGCCGGTTTCGGGGACCTCTCCTGGTTCAATGCCTGCTACCGCCAGACCTATGGCAGGACCCCGTCCGATACCCGCGCCATCCACCGCGCCGATCCGCGAGCCTAGCGCTGTTGCGCGGGCGGCATTTGTGCCGCCCGGCCCGCATTCCAGTTCCGCCCAGCCCAAGAATAAGCGGCCGAAGCTCCCTACGGTACCGGCATCCGCGCACCCGACCATGGCGTTGCGCGAACAAGGAACCGAGGGACAATCACAATGTGGGATTTCAGCATTGCGCGCGGCATGAGCCTGATGATCAGGACAGCGCCGTTCGTGCTGTTCAGGGCAATCATCTATTTCGCCATCGCCGCCGCCTATGTCATCGCGACCGGCACAGGAGCAGGCATCGGGTACGGGATCGGCGGGTTCGGCGACACAGACTTCCAGGTCAACTCGACACTCTGGGGCGGCGGGATCGGGTTCGGGGTGACGGCCGCGGTCGTCTACTTCTTGCGCGAATACCTGCTCTACATCGTCAAGGCCGGCCATATCGCCGTTATGGTCGAATTGCTTGATGGACGCCCGCTCCCCGACGGCAAGGGCCAGATCGCCTATGCGAAGAGCGTTGTTGCGCAGCGCTTCGGTCAGGCCTCGGTGCTGTTCGGTCTCGACCAGTTGATCAAGGGCGTCATCAGGGCGATCACAGGGCTCCTCGAGGGTCTGTTCTCGATCCTGCCCATTCCCGGTCTCGCCCAGCTCATGGGCGTGCTGCGCGCCTACCTGAAGGTCGCGGTGGGGCTCGTCGACGAGATCATTCTCGCCCACGCCATCCGGACGCGCTCGGACAACCCCTTTTCGAGCGCCCGCGAAGCCCTGGTGCTTTATGCCCAGAATGCACGGCCCATGCTCGGCAACGCCGCCTGGCTGACCCTGATCGTCTACGGCCTGTCCCTGCTGGTCTTCCTGCTCATGCTGACGCCCGCAGCGGCCCTCGCCTACTTCATCCCGGGCAACTGGTCGGCGGGCAGCATCGTCTTCGCGCTGCTTTTCGCCTGGACCGTCAAGGCGGCGCTGATCGAACCCTTCGCCATCGCCTGCATGCTGCAGGCCTTCTTCAAGGTCACCGACGGGCAGCAACCGAACCCCGAATGGGAGCGCCGTATCGAAGCTGCCTCCGACAAGTTCAAGGAGATCGGCAACCGGGCCCTCACCTGGGTCGGCGGCGCCAGGCGCACCAACCCCGATCTCAACGCCCAAGGAGCCAAGGCATGAACCGCGTCCTCAAAGTTGCCCTGGCTACCGCCATCGCCCTCGTCACACTAGTGACCGCAAGTCTTGCGGCCGAACGCATGATCATCGTGATGGATGGGTCGGGCTCGATGTGGGGTCAGATCGACGGGCGCCCGAAGCTGGAGATCGCCCGCGACACCGTCAAGGACGTGCTGAGCCGCCTGCCCCCGGATCGCGAGCTTGGCCTGATTGCCTATGGCCACCGCGAAAAGGGCAATTGCGGGGATATCGAGCTCATGGTCCCTGCCGCCAAGGGCACGTCCGGGGCAGTCCTCGAAGCCGTCCAATCCATGCGGTTCCTCGGCAAGACCCCGTTGACCGAGGCCGTCCGCCAGGCCGCCGAGGCGCTGCGCTACACCGAGGAAGAAGCCACAGTCGTGCTGGTCACCGATGGCCTTGAAACATGCGAGGCCGATCCCTGTGCGCTTGGCAAGGAGCTCGCCAATGCCGGCCTCAAGTTCACCGCCCACGTCGTCGGGTTCGGGTTGAGCGAGGAGGAAGGCGCTGCCGTCGCCTGCCTGGCTGAGAATACCGGTGGCCGGTACTTCGATGCAGACGACGCCGGAGCGCTGGCCGACGCCCTCAACCAGGTGGTGCTCGCCGAAAAGGCCCCGCTCAAGCCCGCGGCGGCCACCCCGCCCAAGGCGACCATCAGCGCGCCGGCGACCGCCGCGATAGCCTCGACCATCGAGGCGATCTGGACCGGCCCGCAGCACGCCGAAGACTACCTGGAGATCGTCCCGAGCGGCGAGATGAGCGCATCGAGCGGCAGCCGCAACTATGCCTATGCCGCGCAAGGCTCGCCCGCGCGCCTGTTGGTGCCGGCCAAGGCAGGCGATTACCTGATACGCTACATCTGGTCTTCGCCCGAAGGGCGGACGGTGCTTGCGACGGCGCCGTTGCAGGTGACGGACTCCGAGTTTGCCATTGCCGTTCCCCCCGACCCCATCCAGATGGGCTCCGTCGCGTCACTGGCCTGGAAGGGCCCCAATGGCCCGGGAGACTATCTGGCGATCTTTCCTGTCGGAAACAGGGACAACGGAGAAATCAGCTACAGCTATGTGAGCGCCGGAAGCCCGCTCGACATCCTCGTCCCCAACGTCCCGGGTGACTACGAAATCTCCTACATCGTAGAAGGCAGCGGCGAACGCCGGAGCGGGATCACCGTCCCGCTTAGGGTCATCGAGGGCGAAGTCTGGCTCAAGGCTCCGGCCTCCGTTCGCCCAGGCGCTGCCTTCTCCGTCAACTGGAGAGGACCGGGCAACAACGTCGACTACATCGATATCGTCCCTGACGGTCACACCGAAACTTTCGGGGAGTTGACCTATGCCTATGTCGGCGGCCCCGAACGTGAGCCGCGCGAACTGGCGGCGCCCGAGGAACCGGGCACCTACGCGATCCGCTACCTGTCGGAGGGAGCCGGCGGGCGCCGCGTCCTGGCCAGCACGACGCTGACCGTCGACCCGAACGCGCCCGAAGCCGCCGCCCAGGGGCTGGTGGAGGCACGATTCGACGTTCCACCCGACTTTGCCGGCACGCCGGTCACATGGTCGGCAGTGCCCCTCCCCGGCCAACCGGTCGCCCCGGAAGCCTGGGCGATGCAGGAACCGGTCGTCGGCCAGGTCTCGGCAACCTTCGAGCCCGGCACCTATTCGGTGCGGGGCGATGCACCCGACATGGTTTTCGCCGGCGAGGTCACGATCTCGCCGGATGGCGAGAACACCTTCATGATTCTGCCCGATGAAACGCTGGCTCCCGCCCCGGCGCAGACTGAAGGCGACGAGCCATACGAGTCCATCGGCATGGGGGAGGACACCGGCTATTTCTGCGAGGACTCAACGCCCTGCCGGCATAGCGACGCCGAAACGGGGCTGTCCTTCCTGCTGCCGGCCGGCTGGCACACCGACTTCCCGTTCGTCTACGAGACCGCCGGTGGCGCCCGTGCAGATGGTCCGACCATGTCGTTCTTCGGGCCGGCAAAAGGCGACGCCATCGCCTCGGTGACGCTCAACCCGCACCAATGGCTGTCTTCCAACGGCCCGTGCGAGGACGTCGCCATGGGTGTGCTCTGCCGGTTTGACACTGATGACCCCGATACGCTGACGGCGTTCGAGATCCTGCGTGCAACGCTTAGCCTGTCGCCCCCGGGCTAAGCTGCAGCGGAGGCCTTCGGGCCTCCGCATCTTTTCAGAGGCATGAAACGAAAAAGGTCCGGTGTTACCCGGACCTTTTCGAAAACTATGGTGCGGTCGAGAAGACTCGAACTTCCACGCCTTGCGGCACAGCGACCTCAACGCTGCGCGTCTACCAATTCCGCCACGACCGCACATCATGGTAGGGCTGCACCCTGCGGCGCAGCGAGCGGGGATGTAGCAAATGATTTTCGGACCCACAAGGGCTTAAATCGCGATCAGCGAAAGCTTGTGGGAAACCTCCCGAAATATCACCCGCGACGCAGGACCTTCTCGGTCACTTCCACGCGCAGCTGGCCATCCTCCACCCGCACTTCGCCATGCGCGATCAGGGTATTGTTGGCGTAGATCTTGAGCGGGTCGTTCTCGGCAGCGTCCAGTTCGATCACAGCGCCGCGTCCCATTCGCAACATGTGATGGATCGGCATGGTCGTGGCGCCAAGCTCGACGGTGATATCGACTTCAATATTGTCTAGAGTGTTCATAGATAAGCTTGGTAGCCCCCAACGGCCGCCGGACTGGCTTGCCGGAATCTGTTGCTGAAAGCATTCGTTCACTATGGTTATGGAAGAGTTAACGCCGGTTAAGGAAGTGTCCTGCGAAAGCAGCAACAAGCTGTTTCGCGCGGATGGCAAGCCGGTCGAGTGGATCGTGGCACCTGCCGAAGTGCCCTACCCCGAGGCACTCGAGGCTATGAAGGCGCGCGCCGCCGCCATTGCCGCGGGCCAGGCCAACGAGGCGATCTGGCTGCTCGAGCACCCCCCGCTCTATACCGCCGGCACCTCTGCCAAACCCGATGACCTGCTGGTTCCGGACCGCTTCCCGGTCTTCGACGCCGGTCGGGGCGGTCAATACACCTATCACGGCCCCGGCCAGCGCGTGGCCTACGTCATGCTCGACCTGCGCGAACGCGGCCGCGACATCCGCTGTCTCGTTCAGGGTCTCGAGGGCTGGGTCATCGATACGCTCGACGCTTTCAATATCAGGGGCGAGCGACGCGAAGGCCGGATCGGCGTCTGGGTGCGCCGCCCGGACAAGGGCGCGCTCAGCGAAGACAAGATCGCCGCCATAGGCGTTCGCGTCAGCAAGTGGGTGACCTTCCACGGTATCTCTCTGAACGTCTCGCCCGATCTCACCCACTATGATGGGATCGTTCCGTGCGGGATCACCGACCAGGGCGTGACGAGCCTGGAGGACCTGGGCCACATCGTTTCCATGCCTGAGGTCGATTCCGTGCTGCGCACTGCCTTCGAAGGCCGCTTCGGGCCGACGCGGCAGGAGGCGACGCCGCCTCTTGTCTCGGCGGCCTGACGGCCCCAATTTACCGCCGACCCGAATCGTCCCTCGAGCCAAGGACCCGCCAAATCATGACTCTCGACGATCTCAAGAAGCTGCTGACTGGCAAGGTGCTGTTCCGGCTCGACTCGATCCTCTCGCCGCGCCTGGTGCCGATGCTCTATGCCGTCGGCCTGGCGGCGATCCTGCTCTGGGCGGTCAGCCACCTGTTCCTGACTTTCGGGGCCAGCTTCGGCAACGGCCTTTGGGGCCTCCTCGAGATCGCGATCTTCGGGCTGCTCTCGGTCATCCTGCTCCGCATCGTCTGCGAGGCCCTGCTCGTCTACTTCAAGGCGCACGAAACGGCGGCGGACAATTTCGAACGGGCTCGCCTGTCGACCTCCCTGCTCGATGAGGTGCGCGACGCCATCCACGACCTGGCCGAGCACGAGGAGTCCGACTACACCGAAGCGGACGAATACATCACGCCGGCCACTGACCCGGTGCCTCCGCCGTTCGCCGCTGACAAGGCGACCCCACCCACCATCGATGCCGAGCCGACCGGGCGCGGCCCGCGTCGCACCGCCAAGCGCACCCCGCCGACCCCCAAGGACATGCTCTAGGCCGCCCCTGGCCTCGGCTCGCGCATAGCTGATGCGAGCCATCGGCATTTCACGATCATTGCTTTTTTCGCGTTTTCCGGTATGAAGTCGCCAGATTTTGCGGGGCGCGCCAGCTTTGGCGGCCAACCGCGCAGCGCGGAAACATGACCGCGGCAGGAACATTCCATTGAGCGACAACACCCTGGCTAACAAGCCATTCGACGTTTCGGCCAAGACCGGCCAGGCCCCCAAGATCGGCATGGTCAGCCTCGGCTGCCCCAAGGCCCTGGTGGATTCTGAACGAATTCTGACAACGCTACGCGCCCAGGGTTACACCTTCTCGCGCGACTATGCGGGCTCGGACATCGTCATCGTCAACACCTGCGGCTTCCTCGACAGCGCCAAGGCCGAAAGCCTCGAGGCGATCGGCGAAGCCCTGGGCGAGAACGGCAAGGTGATCGTCACGGGTTGCCTGGGCGTTGAAAAGGACCTCATCCAGCAGGTGCACCCGGGCGTGTTGGCCGTGACCGGCCCGCACCAGTACGAGGAAGTCGTCGAGGCCGTGCATGAGCACCTGCCGCCGGTACCGAACAAGTTCGTCGACCTGCTGCCCGAGCAGGGGCTGCGCCTGACCCCGCGCCACTACGCCTATCTCAAGATTTCCGAGGGCTGCAACAACCGTTGCTCGTTCTGCATCATCCCGCAGATCCGCGGCGACCTTGTCTCGCGCCCCGCCGCCAGCGTGCTTTACGAAGCCGAGCGGCTGGTGAAGTCGGGCGTCAAGGAAATCCTCGTGATCTCCCAGGACACCAGCGCCTATGGCGTGGATATCAAGTACGCCACCAGCCCCTTCCACGGCCGGCAGGTCTCGGCCAAGTTCCTCGACCTCTCCCGTGAGCTGGGCGAACTGGGCGCCTGGATCCGGCTCCACTACGTTTACCCCTACCCCCATGTCGACGCCGTCATTCCGCTGATGGCGGAGGGCAAGGTGCTGCCTTACCTCGACATTCCATTCCAGCACGCGTCCCCGACCGTGCTCAAGTCGATGCGCCGCCCGGCCAACCAGGAAAAGACCCTGGACCGGATCAAGCGCTGGCGCGAAATCTGCCCGGACCTCACCATCCGCTCCAACTTCATCGTCGGCTTCCCCGGCGAAACGGAAGAGGATTTCGAGTTCCTGCTCGACTGGGTCGAAGAAGCCGAGGTCGACCGCGCCGGTTGCTTCGAATACGAGCCGGTGACCGGTGCTCCCGCCAACGAGCTCGAGGGCGTCGTCCCCGACGAGGTCAAGCGCGAACGCTTCGAGCGCCTGATGGAAGTGGCCCAGGACGTCTCCACGGCCCGGCTTGCCAAGAAGGTCGGCCGCACCATCCAGGTGCTGGTCGATGATGTGCAGCCGGAGGCCAACCGCGCCATCGCCCGCTCCAAGTGGGATGCGCCCGATATCGACGGCACGGTCATCATCGACAACGCCACCGGCATCAAGCCCGGCGACCTCGTGGATGTGACGGTAACGGACTCGGACGAGTACGACCTGTTCGCGGAGCCGGCCAAGGCGAACTGACCGCCTGCCGGCAGCGGCACTTCGGGAGGAACGTCATGCAGGGTGTTCTGCATCTTGAATATTCGGTGCCGCTCGCTTCAGGCGAGATCCTGCGGCTCGGCCGCCATCCTCTGGTGATGGGCATTCTCAACGTGACGCCCGACAGCTTCTCGGACGGCGGCGACTTTGCCGGCGTCGAGCCTGGCCTGGCCCATGCCCGCGAGATGGTCGCCGAAGGCGCCGACATCATCGATGTGGGCGGAGAAAGCACCCGCCCCGGCCACGAGGAAGTCTCGGTACAGGACGAACTCGACCGCGTGGTTCCAGTCATGGAGGCACTCAGCGACGCTGCGCTGGGCACGCTCGTCTCCATCGACACCTACAAGGCGCTGGTCGCCGACCAGGCCGTGCAATCGGGCGCAGCCATCATTAACGACGTCTATGGCCTCCAGCGCGAGCCCGAGATTGCCGACGTCGCCGCCCTGCACAACGTGCCCGTCATCGCCATGCACTGGGACGCCGCCCGCGATCCCAATCGTCCATTGATCGACGAAATGCTGCGCTACTTCGAAAGAACGCTCGAAATTGCCAGCAAGGCCGGCATCGCCAAGGACCGGCTGATCCTCGACCCCGGCTTCGGGTTCGGCAAGAGCCTGCAGGAGAACTATCGGCTCATGCAGACCTTCGGGCGCCTGCACGAACTGGGAGCGCCAGTACTGATCGGCACTTCACGCAAATCCATGATCGGCAAGCTGCTCGGCAACGAACCCAAGGAGCGCCTGGCGGGCACCCTGGCGACCACGGTCCTCGCCTATGCCGGCGGCGCACACATTTTTCGCGTCCACGACGTGAAAGCCAATCGCGACGCTCTTCGCGTCGCCGCTGCCAGCCTCTATGGTCCGGCCCACACGGAGGCTTGAATCAGATTGTCCGCAAAAGACCTTATCATCCTGAACAACCTGGGCTTTTACGGCTACCACGGTGCCCTGAGCGAGGAGAATCGCCTCGGCCAGCGCTTCTGGATCGACTTTACCGCCGGGCTCGACCTCTCCGCCCCCGCCCGCAGTGACGACCTCTCGGATGCCGTTTCCTACGCCGACGTCTTCGACGTCATCCAAGCCACGTTCTCCAATACCCGCTTCAACCTCATCGAGGCGCTGGCCCAGAGCATTGCGGACGCGGTGTTCGCCGCCTTCCCGGCCATCGAGACGATCCGCATCCGCATCCGCAAGCCGGAGGCGCCCATACCGATGGTGGCCGGCGAGGCAGCCATCGAACTCTATCGCGAGCGCTCCTGATCATGGCCACGGCCTGGCTGGCGCTCGGCGCCAATATCGGAAACCCGCGCGCCCAGCTCGAGGAAGCGGTGGCGCGTCTTGACGCCCTGCCCTCGGTGCGCGTGACCAGGGCCTCGACGATCATCGTCACAGAGCCGTGGGGCAAGACCGACCAAAACGACTTCCATAACATGGCCTTGGAAGTCGAAACGGACTCAGATCCTGAAGAACTTCTGGCGCTTTGCCTGGGCGTCGAGGCGGCAATGGGCCGCCAGCGCCTGGAGCACTGGGGGCCGCGCCTGATCGATATCGACATCATCGCCTATGAGCGGCAGGTCGTGGATCAGCCCAACCTCAAAATTCCGCACCCTTATGCCCATGAGCGCGACTTCGTGCTGGTGCCGCTGCGCGAGATTGCCCCTGCGGTGGCGGACTGGATCGTGAAGCGGAGCAAGGCCGCCGGCTAGGCGCGCATCAGCTCGAGCAGCTTGACCGCCGTATCGAACTCGACGCGACGCTTGGCGCGGCGCAGCTGCGCCTCTTCATCCTCACCCCACTGGCGGGCCTGATAGTCCTCATCGACATGGGCCGCGGCCCACACCTGGTCGGGCGTGAAAAGGCGCTCGAGCAATCCCATGGCCAGAAGCCCCGAGCCGGTTATGCCGGTGATCGAGACGAGGGCGATGAGCACGAGCAGCCCCTGCCCCTCGAGGGCTTCGGCGAGCTTGGCGAGGGTCGCGGGCGGCTGATCCTGGTGCAGGATGCCGATGGTCGGCTGGAAGCTCACGCCATAGTGACGCGCGAGCGTCACCAGCGCCCCATCCCAGACCTGCTCCTGCTCGGCCACGAGTTCGCGCGGCGTTTCCGCCCGATAGAGGAGCAGATCGCCGGCGGCATATTTGACCACTTCCTCCCGCAGAGCCGGGATCATCGTCTCGCCGCTTTCGAGCGCGGAGTTGACCAGGCGCACCATGGGCATGGACTGGGCATCGACGCGCTCGCCCTGCGCCGCCCATTCCTCGGCCATGATGGTGGCGATGCCCGCCACCGGAACAACGACGGGAACACGGCCCGGCGTGCGGGTCGGACGACCATCGAGCGTGACGGAAAATCCGCCCTCGACGACCTCGACCCCGGTCTCCTTGTAGAAACGCTTGGGCAGTTCCTGCCTGGCGTGCTTCTGGGCTCGCCCATACCCGTCGTCACGATGCTGGAAGGCGTCTTCGAGGAATTCGCGCATGGGTCCTACTCCAGAAGCGAGGCGAGCGCCGCGTCGAGCTCGTCATAGCGATCGATGAGGATTGTAGCACCAGCGCCGACCAGATCGCTCCGGTCATGATAGCCCCAGGTCACCCCCACCGAACGAACGCCGGCCGCGTTGGCCAGCTCGATATCGAAAGTGGTGTCGCCCACCATGATGGTCTCGGCCGGATCGGCACCGGTCTCGGCCATGGCGCGCAACAGCATGCCCGGATGCGGCTTGGAAGGATTGTGGTCCGGCGTCTGGAGCGTCACGAAGTGCTCGGAGAGCCCATGGACACCCAGGATGCGATTGACCCCGTTAAGGCCCTTCCCCGTCGCGATGCCGAGCAAGGCCTGCTCATCGGCTCGCAAGCGGTCGAGCGCCTCGCGCGTGCCAGGGAACAGCGGCTCGCGATCCGCAGCGATTTCGAGCGTTGCCCGATAATTGGTGCGGTAGCTGTTGACCAGCGTATCGATCAGCACCGGATCTTCGCTTTCAGCCAGCCGGCCGATGGCCACCGGCAGCGACAGCCCGATGACGCGCCGCGACGCCTCGACCGTTGGCGCGGGAAGTCCGGCGCCCGTGAAGGTCAGCGTCATCTGCTCGGTGATCAGTCCGTGCGTATCAATGAGCGTGCCATCCATATCGAAAACGATGAGCTTCATGGCTCAGGCCTCCGCTTCCGGATCGACGTTCTGTGCATCGTAGCGCGCCGCGTCGAACCCAAGGGCATCGAACGTTTCCTGCATGTGCGGAGGCAGCGGCGCCGACACATCAAGCTTCTTGCCGCTGCGCAGCGGCAGAGTGATGCGGCGCGCATGCAGGTGCAGGCCTTCGGCAAGCCCCTCGGGAGCCTGCCAGTTCTCGATGTTGAAATAGCGCGGATCGCCCAGGATCGGGTTGCCGAGCTGGGCCATGTGGACACGCAGCTGGTGCGTGCGCCCGGTGACCGGCTTGAGCGTGACCCAGGCGAAACGGCGCCCGGCGGTATCGGTGGTGGAGTAATAGGTCTGTGAGTGCTGGGCGCCAGGATAGCCGTGCGGCACCACGATCATCTGCTCGCCGTCCTGGGTCGCCTGCTTGGCGAGGAAGCAGGAAATATCGCCCTGGCGCGGGTTGGGATTGCCCACCACCACGGCCCAGTAGATCTTGCGCGCCGAGCGCGAGCGGAAGACCGTGCCGAAATGGCTGGCGGCGGCATGGGTCTTGGCGACAACGAGACAGCCCGAGGTGTCCCGGTCCAGCCGGTGCACGAGGCGCGGCGCCTCGCCCTTCTTGTTGGGCAGGCTCTTGAGCATGCCGTCGATATGGCGCTTGGTATTGGTGCCACCCTGGACGGCCAGCCCGAAGGGCTTATTGAAGACGTAGATCTCATCGTCTTCGTAGAGGATGAGCGAGCGCAGGAAGGCGGCATCTTCCTCGTTGATGCGCGGCGCGCGCACGACGTCCGGGTCATCGACCGGCGGCACGCGCACGACCTGCCCGGCCGACAGGCGCGAATTGGTCTGCACCCTGCCCTTGTCCACGCGTACCTGGCCGGTGCGGATCAGCTTCTGGAGCCGCCCGAAACCCAGCTGCGGAAAATGCAGGGCAAACCAGCGGTCCAGCCGCATGCCCTCTTCGTCGGTCGATACCGTTCGTTCCTGAACAGCGCTCATGCGCCTGCGCCTCTCGTAATCAAGAGCCCGACATAGAGCGCGGGAATGGAAACTACAACCGAAAGCACCGCGTAGAGCAGTGCCTGGTTCCATTCGCCGCGTTCGATCAGGGTAATGGCGTCCAGGGAGAAGGAGGAAAAGGTCGTGAAACCGCCGAGCACGCCCACGGCCACGAACAGGCGTATCTCCTGCTGGTGCGGCGGCAGCAGGCGCGCCAGCAGCCCCACGAGCAGCCCCATGGCCAGCGAACCAACGATGTTGACGATCATCGTGCCAAGGGGAAAGGCGGTTTCCCAAAGCCGCCCAACGGCGACCGAGACTCCGTACCGGCCAACGGCGCCAACGGCACCGCCAAGGCCGACAAGCAACACTTGCAGCATGAAATGCACCCGAGTGAGTCCGAATATTGGTCCGTCCTACAATAGTTTGCTATCGTTCGCGACAGAGCTTTCGACTGTGGGGCATCGGTGCGGCGATGAATTCGTTACTCTCGAAGGTTGCGGTCGGCCTGCGGCTGCTTACCATCACCTTTGCCCTGGCGGCCGTTGCCGGCTGCTCGACCTTCGGCATTCGCCACCCGGTGCCTGCCGCCGCGGCCGAGACGGCGGCCCTCATTCCCACGCCCGTCATTCGCTACTGGGGCGACGAGTTGCCCAAGGCCAATAGCGAGATCTTCGCAGGCCTCGGCAAGACGGCCAATCCGAAATTCCTCGCGCTTTCGGGCGGCGGCATGAACGGCGCTTATGGCGCAGGCTTCCTCATCGGCTGGACCGCGCGCGGCGACCGGCCGAAATTCGATATCGTCACCGGCATCAGCATCGGCGCCGTCATCGCTCCAATGGCCTTCCTCGGACCGCGCTACGACAAGAGGCTGGAGACGGTCTTTGCCAATCTCGTGGACCAGCGCGCCAAGGGCCCGGGCGTCATCGCCGCCCTGCTCGGCGCCCCCGCGATCGCCGACAACACGCCTTTGCGTGCCGCCATTGCCCAGGTGATCGACCAGCAGGCACTCGACGAGATCGCAGCCGAGCACCGCGCCGGGCGGCGCCTGCTGATCGGTACCACGAACCTTGACGCCGAGCGCCCCGTCGTCTGGGACATCGGGGCGATCGCCAACAGTAATATCGCCAACCGGCTCGAACTGGTGCGGACCATCATCCTGGCCTCGGCCTCGGTGCCGGGAATCTTCACGCCCGTGCTGATCCGCGTGAACGTGGACGGCCGAGCCTATGACGAACTGCATGTGGATGGCGGCGTAACCCAGCAGGTAGTGCTGCTGCCGGGCGGCGTCTCTGCCGACCTGCCCAAGAGCCGCGGCACGCTCTACGTCATCTACAACGGCACCATCGAGCCACAACGCGATGCCATCCAGCAGGTGTCGAGCGTCTCCGTGCTCGAACGCGCGGTGCCCTCCCTGCTCAAGTATCGCGGGCGCGGCGACATCCTTGTGCTCGAGGCGGCGGCGCGGGCCCGGGGGCTCAAGTATCTCCTCACAGCGATCTCGGCCGATTTCCCGCAACCGGACTCGCTGTTCCTGGCCTCCCCGGCCTGGCTCAACGAATTGTTTGCCTTCGGATACAAAAACGGCCGCGCCGGCATCTGGCAGACCCACCCCTAGGCGCTTTCGGAACCAATTCTTAGCGGCTGGCCGATTAGCACGAACGCCTCAGGGGGCGTTCTCGAATGATCACATCCGCAAAGGCCGCGTTGCGCGCCGCACTCCTCGGCCTGGCTCTGGCCAGTACCGCCGGCTGCACCAGCATGGTCCGCGATCCCGTGCCGCTGGCGATGATCGACAAGGCGAGCTTCCAAAGCGCCACCCCGATCCGCTACTGGGGCGACCAGTTGCCCGCCGCCTATGCCAGCGCCTATCGCAGCAACAGCCATATCCTGAGCCTCTCGGGCGGCGGCCTCAACGGCGCCTACGGGGCGGGGTATCTCACCGGCTGGACGGCGCGGGGCACGCGCCCCAGCTTCGACCTCGTGACCGGCATCAGCGTGGGCGCCATGATCGCGCCACTGGCCTTCCTCGGTTCGCGCTATGACGGGCGCCTGCAGGCAATCCTCGCCAATGTGGGGTCGGAGTCGCTGGGCGGGCCGGGCCTGCTCGCCATGCTCTTCGGCGCGCCTGCGTTGGCGGACAACGCGGTGGTCAAGCGGATGATCGCCGAGATCATCGACGAAGAGACGCTCGCGGCGATTGCCAGCGAGCATCGCAAGGGCCGGCGGCTCCTCGTCGGCACCACCAATCTCGATGCGGAACGGCCGGTAGTCTGGGATATCGGCGCTATCGCCAACAGCACGCTGCCCAACCGGCTCGAGCTGGTCCGCCAGGTGATCCTGGCCTCCGCCGCCCTGCCCGGCTTCTTCCCGCCCGTGCTGATCGAGGTGACCATCGATGGCAAGCGTTACGACGAATTGCATGTCGATGGCGGCATCACCCAGCAATTCGTGATGCTGCCGGGTGACGGACAGGGGCGCGGCAGGTCAAAGAGCACGCTTTACGCCATCTACAACGGCACCACCCAGCCGACGCCGCAGATCGTCAAGGCCTCAGGCCTCTCGATCCTCGGACGCGCCGTGCCCACCCTGCTCAAATATCGCGACCGGGGCGACGTGCGAGAACTCGAAAACACCGCCCGCGCCAATGGCATTTCCTACCATCTGGCGGCCATTCCGGGGGGCTTCCCCGAGCCGCCGACGCGCAACGCGCAGCTGCAGGCCTGGCTCAACGCCCTTTACGCTCTCGGCTTCAAGAACGGCAGCGTCGGCAACTGGCAGAGCAGCCGCTAGGGCTCGTTGCCCTCGCCACGCTTCTTCTCGCGAAGGCGCGTGAAGTAGTCGAGGCGCTTGGCCAGGTCCCGCTCGAAGCCACGCTCGACGGGGTGGTAGAAATCCTGCCGCCCGATCTTCTCGGGGAAGTATTCCTGGCCCGAAAACGCCTCGGGCGTATCGTGGTCGTAGATGTAGCCGGCACCGTAGCCCTGCTTGCCCATAAGCTTGGTCGGCGCATTGAGGATCACCATGGGCGGCATGGGCGAGCCGGTGTCGCGAGCCACCTTCATGGCGCCCTTGAAGGCGGTGTAGACCGCATTCGACTTGGGCGCGAGCGCCAGGTAGACTACGACCTGGGCCAGCGCCAATTCGCCCTCGGGCGAACCGAGCATCTGGTAGGCATCCCGCGCCGCGATCGCCTGGGGCAACGCCTGGGGATCGGCAAGGCCGATATCCTCCACCGACATGCGGATCAGCCGGCGCGCCAGGAACAGCGGATCCTCCCCCGCCTCGAGCATGCGGGCGAAATAGTAGAGGGCCGCGTTGGGATCGGACCCCCGGATGGTCTTGTGCAGCGCCGAGATGAGGTTGTAGTGCCCATCCTGCGCCTTGTCGTAGATCGGGGCGCGGCGCTGGACGACCGTGAGCAGTGTCGCCTTGTCGAGCGTCTCGCCGGGGCGAGCCGAGGCCAGCACCTCCTCCACGAGCCCGAGAAGCGCCCGGCCATCGCCGTCGGCGAGCGTCAGCAGCATCGCCCGGGCGTCCTCGTCGAGCGGCAGCGCCGCGCCGGTGCGGGTCTCCGCGCGCTTGACCAGTGCCTCAAGATCCTCGAGCGACAAGGACTCGAACCGCAACACCTGGCTGCGCGAGAGCAAGGCCGCGTTGAGCTCGAAGGAGGGATTCTCGGTGGTGGCGCCCACGAGCACCACGGTGCCGTCTTCCATCACCGGCAGGAACCCATCCTGCTGGGCGCGGTTGAAGCGATGGATTTCGTCCACGAACAGCAGCGTCCGCCGCCCGGCCATCCGCTCGATCCGGGCCTTCTCAAAAGCCTTCTTGAGATCGGCCACGCCGGAAAACACCGCCGATATCTGCTCGAACTTGTAGCCGATCTGATCGGCAAGCAGGCGCGCCACCGTGGTCTTGCCGGTGCCCGGCGGCCCCCAGAGGATGAGCGAGCCGAGCCGCCCCGAGGCGATCATGCGCCGCAGAGTACCCTCAGGCCCCAACAGGTGCTGCTGGCCGATCACTTCATCGAGCGAGCGCGGCCGCAACTGGTCGGCGAGCGGCCGGTTGCCGCTCTCGTCGTCGGGCGGCTCGCCGCCGCCCGGTTCGGGTGAAAACAGATCGCCCATGTCTATCCGCTGACGAAGGACCGGAATACCTGCCCGCCGCGCTGCAGCACGATCTGCCAGGTATTGGCGCGCCCTGAAGCGATCGACTTGAACGTCTCGGCGTCCTTCATTTCCGTCCCGTTGAGGCTGATGATGATATCGCCCTGCTGCAATCCCATCTGGTCCGCGGGCGATCCTGCGGTGATGGCCGTAACCACCACGCCCTCGGCATTAAAGTCGAGCCCGAGCTCCTGCGCAACGGCGGGAGAGAGCGTCTCCACAGTCGTTCCGGCAAAGCGGGTGTTGCCCTGGATCGCCACGCTTTGTCCGGTCCCGCCCGGCGCAGCCTCGAGCGTCACGTCGATCTCCTGCTCCTTGCGATCGCGCCAGATGCCGATCTTGGCCGTTTCACCCACCGGCTTGGTGGCGATGCGGTAATCGAAATTGCTGGCCTGGTCGACCGTGGCGCCATCGACCGAGAGGATGACGTCCCCCGCCTTGAACCCGGCCTTCTCGGCCGTGCTGCCCTGGGCGATTTCGGTGATCAGCGCGCCGTGCGGGGGATCGAGCCCGATGCTGTCGGCGATGTCGGCAGTAACGTCCTGAGTCCGGGCGCCGAACCAGGGCCGCTCGATCTTGCCGCCCGAAATCCCGGCATTGGCCACGACCCGCGCCATGTTGGCGGGAATGGCGAAGCCGATGCCGACCGAACCGCCCGATTGGCTGAAGATGGCCGTGTTGATGCCCACCAGATTGCCGTGAAGATCGACCAGCGCGCCACCGGAATTGCCCGGGTTGATCGCCGCGTCGGTCTGGATGAAGAACTCGTAGTTGTTGCTCTCCACGCCCGTTCGCGCCAGGGCCGAGACGATGCCGCTGGTCACGGTCTGCCCCACCCCGAACGGGTTGCCGATGGCAAGGACGAGATCGCCGACCTGGAGCTTGTCGGAATCTGCGAACGGCAGCGGCTGGAACTTGCGTCCCTGCGCGTCCTTGACCTTGAGGACGGCGAGGTCGGTCTTCTGGTCGTCTAGCGCCACATCGACCGCATATTCCCGGCCGTCGGCAGTGGCGATGCGCACGTCGGTCGCTCCATGGACGACGTGGCTGTTGGTGAGGATCACCCCGGCATCGTTGACGATAACGCCCGAACCGAGCGACTTGGACTCGCGCGGACGCCCATCGAAGAACGGGCTGCTGTCGCCGAAAAACCGCTGGAAGAACGGATCGGTCGCGAAGGGCGAGCGTTGTCCGGGGGTAACCGTGGTCGCATAGACGTTAACCACCGAGGGCGAGACTGCCTTGACCACCGGCGCGAAACTGAGCTGCATTTGCTCCTGGCTTGCAGGAACCTGGCGGTCCGCGTGGGCGATCTGCACGGGCTCGGGAGCCGGCTGGACGGGTTGCGCCGGCATGGGCGGCTGGGCCGGAGCCTCGATGGCCGCTTCGATCGACGGCGGGTTGCGCCCCTGCTCCCAGGCCACACCGGCCGCTGCGGCCAGGACCGCGACGGCAACGAGGCCGGATGCATAGAGAACTGTTCGGTTGGTCATGAGGAGAACTCCGAAAACAGGAGGCTTTCTAGGTATTTGCGCCCTTTGGCTGCCTTGGGACAAGCGCCCCGAATTTGGCGCCATTAAGGTGTCACGAAACCCCTCTTGAAATGGCCGGAATTATCATTTGCGCTGGGGGGCAACTATCCCTATATGCAGCGCTTCTTTCACCCCTTAACAAAGGCCTTTGTCATGAACGACCAAGTGACTGCGCCGACCCTGGTTTATCCGAACACCTCGGCCCTGATTGCGGCCGAAGCGCCGGATTTTCCGAGCTTCCTGTTTTCCGAGCGCGAGCTGGTCAAGGCCAAGAAGGTCTTCAAGAAGGGCTTCAACGGGCTGCTGACCTACGCGGTCAAGTGTAACCCCTCCCCGCACATCATTCAGATTCTTCATCGCGAAGGTTTGAAGGCGTTCGACGTCGCCTCCAATACCGAGATGGAGCTGATCCGCGAGCATGCGCCGGGCGCGGTCATGCACTACAACAACCCGATCAAGAACCGTCGCGAGATCGAACGCGCCTATGACGAGTTCGGCATCCGCTCCTTTACCATCGATCACCCGTCCCAGCTCGACCAGCTGGCGGCCGTGGTCTCCCCGTCCAAGGACGTGGAAGTCACCACCCGCTTCAAGGCCGGCAAGGCGCTCAAGTCCTACGACTTCGGCACCAAGTTCGGCGTGATGGAACAGGGCGCCATCGAGATCGTGCAGATGGTCGAGCAGATGGGCTACACCCCCTCGCTCTGCTTCCACGTCGGCAGCCAATGCGAGGATGCCTACGCCTACGAGCGCCACATCGCGGCGGCCGCGAACATCACCAAGGAATCGGGCATCGAGCTCAAGCGCCTCAATATCGGTGGCGGCTACCCGGCCCCCTACCCGACCAGCGAAGCGCCGCCGATGGATTACTACTTCGAGACCATCGACCAGGCCGTCAAGGATCACTTCGCCGGCTCCAAGCCCGAATTGATCATCGAGCCGGGCCGTGCGCTCGTGACGAGCTCGACCTCGCTGCTCCTGCGCGTAAAGCACCAGCGCGGCGGCATCTCGGTCTACGTCAACGATGGCGCCTACGGGGCACTGATGGAAGTGAAGTTCATGCACTTCACCCCGCCGGTCCGCGTCTGGCGCGGTGCCCGCGTCCACGACAATGACGGCCAGTTCGAAGGCTTCACCGTCTGGGGCCCGACCTGCGACAGCTACGACGTGCTGCCGCAGACCTTCATGCTGCCCTCCGATATCGACGAGGACGACTGGATCGAATTCGGCCTGATGGGCGCCTATACCCAGGCCTCCCTCACCCCGTTCAACGGCTTCGACCGTCGCGACCAGTACTGGGTGGACGAGATCTATACGGGCAAGGACGACCAGTAACGCCCGCTTTCCAGCTTGACCAAGGGGCCGCTTCCGTTCTACGGGAGCGGCCCTTTTCTTTTCCGGTGAACCGCTATGAACGACCCGCTGCCCCTGGCCGCGCTTGGCCGCCGCATCTGCATTCTCGGGCCATCGAGCAACGGAAAGTCCACGCTTGCCACCGCGATCGGGCGCAAGCTCGATATCCCGGCCGTCCATCTCGACCTCTTCTTCCACCTGCCCAATACCGATTGGGTTCAGCGGCCCCGGGAGGAATTCCATGCCCTCCACGATGCCGCCATCGCGGGCGAAAGCTGGGTGATGGACGGCAACTACTCCTCGGCGATGCCCAAGCGCTTCGCGCGCGCCACCGGGGTCATCCTGGTGCGGGCACCGCGGCTGGCCAACCTCTGGCGCTACTTCAACCGCACGCTCTTCCAGACCAAGCGCTTCGGCGCGCTCGAGGGCAACAAGGACAGCGTGAAGTGGGAAATGATCCACTGGCTGCTGTTCGTCCAATCGCGCAACGTGGGCAAATACGACGCCATGCTCGCCGAGGCGGGTATGCCGGTGGTGCGCATGAACTCGATGACCGAGATCAACCGCTACTACGACACCTGGGGGCTTGAGCGCCCTTAGGCATGCCGAAACGCCGGCTCGGATCGCTCCGGTCGGTTGCGGGGTGGTTCATTGGCGGCTCGGGGCGAGGTTTGCCTCAAGTCTATGGATGCTAGCGATAATGCGAGGCATCGCCTCGCCCCTTGAGCGTTTGGGGTTTCTACAAGCCCGTCCACGCAAGTTGCCCGCGAGCGCACTCCGGGCCGGTCACGTCACACTTAGTCCGTAAGCCCAGGCGCCCCCGGACTTCCCCCAACTCCCAGATCCTGGCGGCAGGGCAAGATGCAGGCTGTCGACTTTCCTGCACCCAGTCCTGACGCCAGCCGCCGCAGCACCGCGTACCGTGCCTCGCCGTTGGCGGAGGGATGGGGAAAGTATGCGGGAGGGGTGGTGTGCGGGGATAAGTGTTTTGAGCTTTGTCGAGATTAGGATGGCACGCGCTCTCCCCGCCCACTCCTGGGGCTTCCCCGGCGCAGGCCGGAGTTCAGTTTCACAGCCTCGGGGTGGGGATAGATTTCCTGGTCCCCGGCCTTCGCCGGGGAAGAGGGATTGGGGACGGTGGTGGGATTTTTGGGATACGCGAGCGCGCTTGGGGCGGCGTATTAGCCAGCAGGTCTCCCTCCCCCCTGTGGGGAGGGAACAAGGGTGGGGGTAGCCTCACCCTCAGTGTTTCCGGCCCTCCCCCACCCTCGATCCCTCCCCACAAGGGGGAGGGAGGCGATGGGGCGCGACCGGGGGCACTCCCCCAAAACGAAAGCGGCCGCAGGAGTGTACCTGCGGCCGCTTCGTAACTTTGGGGAAAGACGCCCGCTTATGCGGCGGCGGCTTCCTCGATCTCTTCGCGCTCAGCGGTCGGACCCGAGTCCTGGCCCTTGGCGTTGACATCGCGGTCGACGAACTCGATCACGGCGACGGCAGCGTTATCGCCGTAGCGGAAGCCGGCCTTCAGGATGCGGGTGTAGCCACCCTGGCGGTCCTTGTAGCGGGCGCCGAGCACGTCAAAGAGCTTCTTGACCTGGCCTTCGTCGCGGATCTGGGCGATCGCCTGGCGGCGGGCGTGCAGGTCGCCGCGCTTGGCAAGGGTGATCAGCTTCTCGACGATCGGACGCAGTTCCTTGGCCTTGGGCAAGGTCGTCACGATCTGCTCATGCTTGATGAGCGCCGCGGACATATTGGCGAACATCGCCTTGCGATGGCTCGAGGTCCGGTTGAGTTTGCGGCCGGCATTACCGTGGCGCATTTGTAGTCTCCTTAAAAGCTTTCGAAGCCTTGCGCGAGATCAATAATGATCTTCGTAGCGCTTGGCGAGGTCGTCGATGTTTTCAGGCGGCCAGTTGGCCACGTCCATGCCCAGATGCAGACCCATCTGCGCCAGCACTTCCTTGATCTCGTTGAGCGACTTGCGCCCGAAATTGGGAGTGCGGAGCATTTCGGCCTCGGTCTTCTGGATGAGGTCGCCAATGTACACGATGTTGTCGTTCTTCAGGCAGTTCGCCGAACGCACGGAGAGCTCCAGCTCGTCCACCTTCTTGAGCAGAGCAGGATTGAAGGCGAGTTCCGGGACAGCGTCCTGGGCCTTTTCCTTGGTCGGCTCTTCGAAGTTGACGAAGACCGTGAGCTGGTCCTGGAGGATACGGGCGGCATAGGCCACCGCATCTTCCGGGGTCACCGCGCCGTTGGTCTCGACCTGAAGGGTCAGCTTATCATAGTCGAGCACCTGGCCCTCACGGGTGGCGTCGACCTTGTAGGAGACACGGCGCACCGGCGAGAACAGCGCATCGACAGGAATATAGCCGATGGGCGCGTCCTCGGGACGGTTACGGTCGGCAGGGACATAGCCCTTGCCGGTATTGACGGTGAACTCGATGTTGATCTCGGCGCCATCGTCGAGATGGCAGATCACGAGCTCGGGATTGAGAACCTCGATGTCGCCCGACACCTTGATGTCGCCGGCAACCACGGCACCCGGACCCTGCTTGGACAGGGTCAGGCGCTTCGGGCCCTCGGCATTCATCTTGATGGCGATTTCCTTGACGTTCAGGACGAGGTCGGTAATGTCCTCGCGCACGCCAGGGAGCGACGAGAATTCGTGCAGAATGCCGTCGATCTGGATCGCGGTGACAGCCGCGCCCTGCAGGGACGACAGCAGCACGCGACGCAGAGCGTTGCCCAGGGTGAGACCATAGCCGCGCTCAAGCGGTTCGGCCACGACCGAAGCCACGCGCGCGTTGTCGCTGCCCGAAACAATGTCCAGCTTGGTCGGCTTGATTAATTCCTGCCAGTTCCTCTGGATGGTCACGGTAACGTCCTTTCAAAAGTGCGGCCCTCGCCCGGCCGCTGTGCCGCAAATGCAATGTCGCTCCCGGCCTGAAGGTCGGGAGCCATAGCCCCAAAACGGGGTTAGACGCGACGACGCTTGCGCGGACGGCAGCCGTTGTGCGGGATCGAGGTGACGTCCCGGATGCTGGTGACATTGAAACCAGCGGCTTGCAGCGCGCGAAGGGCAGATTCACGGCCCGAGCCCGGACCGCGCACTTCGACCTCAAGGGTCTTCATGCCGTGTTCCTGAGCCTTCTTGGCGGCGTCTTCGGCGGCAACCTGGGCGGCATACGGGGTCGACTTACGCGAACCCTTGAAGCCCATCACGCCCGAAGACGACCAGGAGATGGTGTTCCCCTGCACGTCCGTGATCGTAATCATGGTGTTGTTGAAGGAGGCGTTCACATGTGCGACGCCGGACGTGATATTCTTGCGCTCCTTGCGACGGACGCGCGCGACTTCAGCTTTAGCCATTTAGTTCCTCTATTCGATATCATTGCCGCCGTAAGCAAGATTGCCCCAGCGGCTCCACCGAAGGACCGGGACGGTCCTTATTTCTTCTTGCCGGCGATCGGCTTGGCCGGACCCTTGCGGGTACGGGCATTGGTGTGGGTCCGCTGACCACGCACCGGCAGACCGCGGCGGTGACGCAGACCACGGTAGTTACCCAGGTCCATAAGCCGCTTGATGTTCATCGCGACATTACGACGGAGATCGCCTTCCACGACGTAGTCGCGGTCGATGGTCTCACGGATCTGGATCACTTCGGCGTCGGTCAGTTCATTGACGCGACGCTCGGCCGGAATACCGACCTTCTCGATGATCTCTTCGGCCTTCTTCGGGCCAATCCCGTGAATGTACTGAAGCGCGATGAGTACGCGCTTATTCGTCGGGATATTGACGCCAGCAATACGAGCCACGTCTGCTCTCCTTCAATCAACGCGGGATTTTACCCGCGCCGTTCAACAACAAGGGACCGGCTTTCGCTCCCCCAACCCAAACTGAGGAACCGAATCCAGTCCAATAATCCATGAGACTGGGCGGTTCTTTAAGGATTTGTCGCACCCGAGTCAACAGGCCGACATCATTCCATTCTCGCTAGTTCTCGACTGCCCGTCGAATCGCCTGCGTGACGTCCTCTACGGGAGCCATGCCATCGACCGTCTTGAGCAGTCCCTTGCCCCGGTAGAACTCCACCAGGGGCGCTGTCTGCTCGCGATAGACGTTCAGACGGTTACGCAACACTTCTTCGTTATCGTCCGCGCGGGTCACGCCCGTGGCGGCGGCGCTTTCGCGCGCCCGGTTGACGATCCGGGCAATGAGGACTTCCGGCTCGGCCTTGATCTCGACCACCGCGTTAAGATGCATGCCCTTCTCGGTCAGCATCCCTTCGAGGGCCTCGGCCTGCGGAATGGTCCGCGGGAAACCGTCGAGCACGAAACCGGGCTTGCAGTCTTCCGCGTCCAGGCGCTCCGAGACGATGCCGTTGACGATCTCGTCCGAGACCAGATCGCCACGATCCATCACTTCCTTGGCGGCCAGACCCAGGGGGGTCTTGTTGGCGATCGCCGAGCGAAGGATGTCGCCAGTCGAGAGCTGGGGGATGCCGTAAGTGTCCACAAGGACCTTTGCCTGCGTCCCCTTCCCCGCTCCCGGCGGGCCCAGAAGTATCAACCTCATCGACGCTTGCCCCCAAGCCGCGATTTCTTGACCAGCCCCTCATACTGCTGGGCGATGAGATGGCTCTGGATCTGAGAGATCGTATCCAGGGTCACCGTGACCATGATCAGGAGCGAAGTACCGCCGATGAACTGGCTCACATTGAGCTGGCTGTGAATGAGCTCGGGAATGAGCGCGATCACGGTCAGATAGAGAGCACCGATCACGGTAATGCGCGTGAGCACGTAGTCGATGTACTGAGCGGTCCTCTCGCCCGGACGGATGCCCGGAATGAACCCACCCGACCGCTTCAGGTTATCCGCGGTATCCTGCGGATTGAAGACGATGGCCGTGTAGAAGAACGAGAAGAAGATGATCAGCGCAGCGAACAGGATCAGGTAGAGCGGCTGTCCGCGACCAAGCAGGGCCGCCGTCACCTGGAGCCACTGCGGCGCATTACCCTGGGCGGCGAAGCCCGCGATCGTGGCCGGCAGCAGCAGCAGCGACGAGCCGAAGATCACCGGGATAACACCCGAGGTATTGAGCTTGAGCGGCAGGTGCGAGGTATCGCCCTGGAACATCTTGTTGCCCACCTGGCGCTTCGGATACTGGATCAGAAGTCGTCGCTGGGCGCGCTCGAAGAAGACGATGACGCCGATCACGACGATGGCGAGCACCAGAATCCCCAGACCCGCGAAGGTCGAGAGCGCGCCCTGGCGGGTCAGCTCGAGGGTCTGGACGATCGTCGTGGGCAGGTTCGCAACGATACCGGCGAAGATGATCAGCGAGATGCCGTTGCCGACGCCGCGCGAAGTGATCTGCTCGCCCAGCCACATCAGGAACATCGTGCCACCGACGAGGGTGATCACGGTCGAAATGCGGAAGAACCAGCCGGGGTTGAGAACCACGCCCTGGCTCGCTTCCAGGCCGACCGCGATGCCGTACGCTTGCACGGCGCAGAAGACCACGGCGAGGTAGCGCGTGTACTGGTTGATCTTGCGCCGTCCGCTCTCACCTTCCTTCTTGAGCGCCTCGAGGCGCGGAGAAGCGGTGGTGATCACCTGCACCACGATCGAGGCCGTGATGTAGGGAATGAGGTTCAGCGCAAAAATCGCCATGCGGTGCACAGCACCACCGGCGAAAAGATCGAGCATGCCGAAAATGCCCTGCTGAGAGCTCTGGAAGCTCTGAGCAAAGGCGGACGGATCGATACCGGGAACCGGAATATAGGTGCCCAGACGATAGACGAGCAGCGCGCCCAGTGTGAACCAGATGCGCTGCTGAAGGGCCTTCGCCTTGGCGAAGGTCGCGAAATTGAGATTTTTAGCCAGTTGCTCGGCTGCGGACGCCATAATCGCTCCCCAAACTAAGGGCCGGAGCCCTTAGGCTTCAGCCGTCGCTTTTGCCTCAGGGATATCGACCTTGCCACCCGCAGCTTCAATAGCGGCGACAGCGCCGGCCGAAGCGTGAGCAACCTTGAAGGTAACCTTCTTGGCGGTGAATTCACCCGAAGCGACCAGGCGCACGCCGTCCTTGGCGCGACGCACGACGCCGGCGGCCACCAGGGCTGCTTCGTCGATCACGTTCTTGGCGTCGAGCTTGCCGGCATCGATCGCCACCTGGATGCGGTCCAGACGCACGACGTTCCACTTCTTGGGATTGTGCGAATTGAAACCACGCTTGGGCATACGCATGTGAAGGGGCATCTGGCCGCCTTCGAAACCATTGATGGCAACGCCCGAACGCGCGGTCTGGCCCTTGCCGCCACGACCACCGGTCTTGCCCTTGCCCGATCCGATACCGCGTCCAATACGGACACGGGTCTTGGAGGAACCCTCGTTGTCGCGGAGTTCGTTCAAACGCGCCATTTGCGTCACCTGTTCCTGAGAGCGCGTTCTACGAGGAACGTGCTGCAATCAAATAGTGGTCGGACCGGCCGAAGCCGGTCCGCTTTATCTTACTTACCGTCGACCACGCGGACGAGGTGCGGGAGCTTGGCGATCATGCCACGAACTTCCGGCGTGTCCTTGAGCGTGGACTGCTTGCGGATCTTGTTCAGCCCGAGACCGATCAGGGTCGCGCGCTGGGTCTTCTCGCGGCGGATCGGGCTACCGATCTGCTCAATGGTCACAGTCTTGTCGGCCATGTCTCTTCTCCGTTCCGAGCGCTGCGCTCAGATCAAGCTTCGGCAGCAGTCTCGCCACGGCGAGCCTGCAGTTCCGAAACCTTCAGGCCACGGCGAGCCGCAACCGAACGCGGGCTGTCAACGCGCTTGAGCGCATCGAACGTGGCCCGAACCATGTTGTAGGGGTTCGCGGTGCCCTGGGACTTGGCGACGATGTCGTTGATCCCGAGGGTCTCGAACACGGCGCGCATCGGACCGCCGGCGATGATGCCGGTACCCGGAACGGCGGCGCGCAGGATCACCTTCCCTGCCCCGTGACGGCCGACCACATCGTGGTGCAGCGTACGGGCATCGCGCAGCGGCACGCGGATGAGCTGGCGCTTGGCCTGCTCGGTCGCCTTGCGGATCGCCTCGGGAACTTCACGGGCTTTGCCGTGACCGAAACCGACGCGGCCCTTCTGGTCGCCCACAACCACGAGAGCGGCGAAACCAAAGCGCCGACCGCCCTTCACCACCTTGGCCACACGGTTGATGTGGACGAGGCGGTCGATGAATTCGCTTTCGCGCTCTTGAACGTCTTTCATAGCTTATCCAGCTCTTCTATTTCGTCGCCAGGGTCAGAACTGCAGGCCGCCCTCACGGGCAGCGTCTGCAAGGGCCTTGACCCGGCCGTGATAAAGGTAAGCGCCGCGGTCGAACACGACCTCGGAAACACCGGCCTTGGTGCCGCGCTCGGCGATCAGCTTGCCAATGGTGGCAGCTGCTTCAGCGGTGGCGCCATTCTTGACCGAAGCCTTGACGTCCTTGTCGATCGTCGAGGCTGCAGCCAGCGTACGGCCGGTGGCGTCGTCGATGATCTGCGCGTAGATATTCTTGTCCGAACGGAAAACCGACAGACGCGGGCGACCGAAGGCGCGAGCCTTGAGTGCGCGGCGAACGCGGGCCTTGCGGCGATCCGCTCCTTTTGCAGTGATAGCCATTGCCGGCGCTCCTTACTTCTTCTTGCCTTCTTTCTTGGCCACGAATTCGCCCGCATAGCGGACGCCCTTGCCCTTGTAGGGCTCGGGCTTACGGAAGCCTCGAATGTTGGCCGCAACCTGGCCAACCTGCTGCTTGTCGATGCCCGTCACGACGATTTCCGTCGGAGCCGGCACGGCCAGCGTGATTCCCTGGGGAGCCTCATAAACCACTTCGTGGGAGAAGCCGAGGGAAAGCTTGACGTCCTTGCCCTGCATGGCGGCACGATAACCGACGCCCTGGATCTGCAGCTTCTTCTCGAAGCCGTCCTTGACGCCCGTCACGATGTTCTGGAGCAGCGCGCGGGTGGTACCCCAGGCAGCGCGGGCTTCACGGGTATCGTTGGCCGGCGAGACCACCAGACCTTCTTCGCCCTGTTCGACGTTCACGATATCCATGAGCTCGAGGCTCAATTCGCCCTTGGGGCCCTTGGCGGTAACCGTGCGACCATTGATGGTCACGGTCACACCGCTCACTGCTGCGACAGGCTTTTTGCCAGTACGGGACATTTCTTCAAACCTTTATGAGTAATCGTCTTACCGCGCCTTAGAAGACGCGGCAGAGTACCTCGCCACCAACGTTCTGTGCCTTCGCCTCGTGGTCGGCCATCACGCCCTTGGGGGTCGACAGGATCGACACGCCAAGACCATTGGCAACCTGAGGGATATTCTTGACCGACGCATAGACGCGACGGCCCGGACGGGACACCCGCTCGATAGTGCGGATGACCGGCACGCTGTCCGAATACTTCAGCTCGATTTCGTATTCCGAAATGCCGTTCGCAAACTTGATCTCGTGATAGCCACGGATGAAGCCTTCGGTCTGCAGCACGTCCAGGACGCGGGCACGCAGGGTCGAAGCCGGCGTGTTCACGCTGTCCTTGCGGCGCAGCTGGGCATTACGAATACGGGTGAGCATATCCCCGATCGGATCGGAAAGGGCCATTCTTATTCTCTCCTTACCAGCTCGACTTGACCAGGCCCGGGATCTGACCCAGGTTGCCAAGTTCGCGCAGGGCAATACGGCTCAGCTTGAGCTTACGGTAGTAAGCGCGCGGGCGCCCCGAAACTTCACACCGGTTACGCACGCGACCCGGAGCCGAATTGCGCGGAAGTTCAGCCAGCTTGAGCTGAGCCTTGAAGCGCTCTTCCGGGGTTGCGGACTTGTCCATGCCGATGGCCTTCAGCGCGGCGCGCTTGCCGGCATAGCTCTTGGCCAGCTTGGCCCGGCGCTTGTTCTTTTCGATGGCGCTCGTCTTTGCCATATCGTCCTCTTTCTCGCGTACCGTTACTGACGGAACGGGAAGTTGAATGCCTTCAGAAGCGCGCGGGCTTCGTCGTCGCTCTTCGCCGTGGTGCAAACCACGATGTCCATACCCCACACCTGGTCGATCTTGTCGTAGGCGATTTCGGGGAAAATGATGTGTTCCTTGATGCCCATAGCGTAATTGCCACGGCCGTCAAAGGAATTCGGGTTCAGACCGCGGAAGTCGCGGACGCGCGGCAGGGCGATGTTCACCAGGCGGTCCAGGAATTCGTACATGCGCTGACGGCGAAGGGTGACCTTCACGCCCAGGGGCATGTTCTCGCGAACCTTGAAGCCGGCGATCGACTTGCGAGCGTGGGTGATGACCGGCTTCTGACCGGAGATCAGCTCGAGGTCGGACGCGGCGGCCTTGACCTTCTTGGTGTCGTTGACGGCTTCGCCAACGCCCATGTTCAGCACGATCTTCTCGAGCTTGGGGATCTGCATCGGGTTCTTGTACCCGAATTCCTTCACCAGGCCGGCGCGGATCGCCTCGTCATACTGCGTCCGCAGACGCGGAATGTAGGTCTCAGCCATCGATCACATCTCCGGTGCTCTTGGCGATGCGCTTCTTGGCGCCATCTTTGATCTGGAAACCGACGCGAGTCGGCTTGCCGTCCTTGTCGGCAACGGCAATGTTAGACAGGTGGATCGGGGCTTCCTTGGTGTAGATGCCCGCATCCTGGGACGCCGTCTGCTTGGTGTGGCGGCGCACCAGATTGATGCCCTGCACGACCGCGCGGGTCTCATCGGGGATAACCTGCAGGACCTTGCCGGTCTTGCCCTTGTCCTTGCCGGTCAATACGACGACGTTGTCGCCTTTTTTGATCTTGGCGGCCATTACAGCACCTCTGGAGCCAGCGAAATGATCTTCATGTGGTTCTTGGCGCGAAGCTCGCGCGGAACCGGCCCGAAGATACGAGTGCCGATCGGCTCTTTCTGATTGTTGATCAGCACGGCCGCGTTCTTGTCGAAGCGGATAACCGTACCGTCGGGACGACGGATGTCCTTGGCCGTGCGAACCACGACCGCCTTCATCACCTGGCCCTTTTTGACGCGGCCGCGCGGGATCGCATCCTTGACCGACACAACGATGATGTCGCCAACCGACGCGTACTTGCGATGCGAGCCGCCCAGCACCTTGATGCACATGACACGACGCGCGCCGGAATTATCCGCGACGTCGAGATTTGACTGCATCTGAATCATGACTGGATGCCTTCTTGTTACACGGCCCGCCCAACCGGCTCGCCGCCCTTAAACCCTAAATTCTTACGAACCCTGAACGAGCGTCCAACGCTTGTTCTTGGAGATCGGTGCGCATTCCTCGATCCACACGGTATCCCCGACCTTGGCGACATTCGCCTCGTCGTGAGCGTGGTACTTCTTGGACCGGCGCACGGTCTTCTTCATCACCGGGTGCGTGAAGCGGCGTTCGACGCGCACCACCACGGTCTTGTCGTTCGTGTCGGAGACCACCGTCCCCTGCAAAACGCGTTTTGGCATTGGGACTGCTCCTTACTTCGCTGCGTTCTTTTCGGCCAGCACGGTCTTGATGCGCGCGATCTCGCGGCGCACTTCCTTGACACGTGCGGGCTTTTCCAGCTGCTGGGTCGCGCGCTGAAAACGCAGATTGAACTGCTCTTTCTTCAGGCTCAGAAGCTGGTCCTTGAGCTCATCGGCCGTCTTGGCCCGAAAATCACTGGCTGCCATCTTCGCCTCTTAATCGTTGATGCGGGTGACAACCCGCGTCGTAACCGGAAGCTTCATGGCGCCGAGACGCAGGGCTTCCTTGGCGACGTCCTCGGGGACGCCGTCGATTTCGAACATGATGCGGCCCGGCTTGACGCGCGCGGCCCAGAATTCCACCGAACCCTTGCCCTTACCCATGCGGACTTCGGTCGGCTTCTTGGAAACCGGCAGGTCCGGGAAGATGCGGATCCACACCCTGCCCTGGCGCTTCATCTCGCGAGTGATCGCGCGGCGGGCCGCCTCGATCTGACGCGCGGTGACGCGCTCCGGCTCGGTCGCCTTCAGGCCGAACTGGCCGAAGTTCAGATCCGAGCCGCCCTTGGCCACGCCGTGGATGCGGCCCTTGTGGGCCTTGCGGAACTTTGTACGTTTTGGTTGCAGCATGGCTCAAATACCTTCTTAGCTGGCTGCCTGGGCCGAGCGACGGTGCGACGGGCCCTCGCCACCTTCGGTGGCACGGCGCTCGTGAGCGGTCGGATCGTGCTCAAGGACTTCGCCCTTGAAGATCCAGACCTTGATGCCGATGATGCCGTAGGTCGTGGAAGCTTCAGCAAAACCATAGTCGATGTCGGCGCGCAGGGTGTGCAGCGGCACGCGGCCTTCGCGGTACCATTCGGTACGGGCGATATCGGCACCACCGAGACGGCCACCGACGTTGACGCGGATACCGCCGGCGCCCATGCGGATGGCGGTCTGCACAGCACGCTTCATCGCACGGCGGAAAGCCACGCGGCGTTCGAGCTGCTGGGCAATGCCCTGAGCCACCAGGTTCGCATCGGTCTCAGGCTTGCGCACTTCGACGATGTTGATGTGCACTTCGCTGTCGGTGAACTTCTTCACCTTGGCGCGGATCTTGTCGATGTCAGCGCCCTTCTTGCCGATCACGATGCCCGGACGGGCAGTGTGGATCGACACGCGGCACTTGCGGTGCGGACGCTCGATGACGATCTTGGAAACGGCAGCCTGCTTGAGGTCGGCCAGGAGAGCCTTGCGGATCTTCAGGTCTTCCTGCAGGAGCGCGCCGTACTCGCCCTTGTTGGCGTACCAGCGAGAATCCCAGGTACGGTTGATCCCGAGACGCAGACCGATCGGATTAATCTTCTGGCCCATTATGCCGCTTCCTCAACTTGCCGCACGACGATCGTCAGGTGCGAGAACGGCTTTTCGATGCGCGAGGAGCGACCACGACCGCGAGCGGTCCAGCGCTTCATCACCAGCGAGTTGCCGACGAAGGCCTCGGCAACGACCAGAGCGTCGGTGTCCAGACCATGATTGTTTTCCGCGTTCGCGATGGCGCTCTCGAGCACCTTCTTGACCTGGCCGGCAATGCGCTTGTGCGAGAACTGCAGCTCGGCAAGAGCCTTCTCGACCTTCTTGCCGCGGATCATCGCGGCAACCAGGTTCAGCTTCTGCGGGCTGATGCGCAGCATCCGCAGAACGGCCTTGGCCTCGTTATCCTTGAGCGCGCGGGGAGTCTTCTGCTTGCCCATGATTACTTCCTCTTGGCCTTCTTGTCGGCCGCGTGCCCGTAATAGGTACGGCTGGGAGCGAACTCACCGAACTTGTGACCAATCATTTCTTCGGTGACCGACACCGGCACATGCTTGTGACCGTTGTGAACACCGAAGGTGATGCCGACGAACTGCGGCAGGATGGTCGAGCGGCGGCTCCAGATCTTGACGACCTCGTTGCGACCCGACTCGCGTGCCTTGTCCGCCTTCTTGAGCAGGTACCCGTCGACGAACGGACCCTTCCAGAGTGAACGTGCCATGACTTACCGGCCCTTCTTGACGTGACGCGAGCGGACGATGAACTTGTCCGTCGCCTTGTTGGTGCGGGTCTTCTTGCCCTTGGTCGGCTTGCCCCACGGCGTAACCGGGTGACGGCCACCGGAGGTGCGGCCTTCACCACCACCATGCGGGTGGTCGACCGGGTTCATGGTAACACCGCGGTTGACCGGCTTGCGACCGAGCCAACGGTTGCGACCGGCCTTGCCGATCGAGGTGTTCGAGTGGTCCTGGTTCGAAACCGCGCCAACGGTGGCGAGGCACGAGCCGTGGACACGGCGCTGTTCACCCGAGTTGAGGCGCAGGATCGCCCAACCGGCGTCACGGCCCACATACTGAGCATAGGCACCTGCCGAACGCGCGATCTGGCCGCCCTTGCGGGGCTTCAGCTCGACGTTGTGCACGATGGTGCCGACCGGCATGCGCTCGAGCGGCATGGCATTGCCCGGCTTCACGTCCACGCTCGAAAGCGAGGACACGATCTTGTCGCCGGCTGCCAGACGCTGGGGAGCGATCACGTAAGCCTGCTCGCCATCGGTGTAGGTCACCAGGGCGATGAAGGCGGTACGGTTCGGATCGTATTCCAGACGCTCGACGGTAGCTTCCATATCGAACTTCACGCGACGGAAGTCGACGATACGGTAGCTGCGCTTGTGACCGCCACCACGATGGAACGCGGTGATCCGGCCAGCGTTGTTACGGCCGCCCTTCTGCGAAAGACCGACGGTCAAACCCTTGACCGGCTTGCCCTTCCAGAGTTCCGAGCGGTCGACAGTGATGAGCTGACGGCGGCCAGGAGAGGTGGGATTATATTGTTTCAGAGCCATTTTTCTCTCTCACCCCTTACAGGCCGGTCGAAATGTCGATCGACTGCCCATCAGCGAGGGTCACCACAGCCTTCTTGACGTCGTTGCGGACGCCGAGCTGGTTGCGGAAACGCTTCACCTTGCCCTTGCGGACGAAGGTGTTGACAGCCTTGACCTTGACCGAGAACAGCGCCTCGACGGCAGCCTTGATCTCGGGCTTGCTCGCATCGACCGCAACGTCGAACACAACCTGGTTGTGCTCCGACAGGTTCGTCGACTTTTCAGTCACGACCGGGTTGCGGATGATGTCGTAGTGCTTGAACGTGCTCATGCGAACCGTGCCTCCAGCGCTTCGAGCGCTGCCTTGGTCAGAACGAGCTTCTGGCGACGCAGGATATCAACAACGTTGATGCCCTGGACCGGAAGCACGTCGATCTGCGGAATGTTGCGCGCAGCGAGCGCGAAATTCGCATCAACCGTAGCGCCGTCGATGATCAGCGCGCTCGTCCATTCACGGGCGCCGAAAGTCTTGCGAAGATCGGCAGTCTTGGGAGCCTTGGTCGCGACCGTATCCACGATCACCAGCTCGCCGGCCTTCACCTTGGAGGACAGCGCATGCTTGAGAGCAAGAACGCGGACCTTCTTGGGAAGATCGATGGCATGGCTGCGCGGCTCGGGACCGAACGCACGACCACCACCGCGGAACTGCGGGGCAGCCTTGTTGCCGTGACGAGCGCCGCCCGAACCCTTCTGCTTGACCGACTTCTTGCCGGTGTAAGCGATCTCGGAGCGATGCTTGACCTTGTGGGTCCCGGCCATCGCCTTGAGCTGCTGGTAGCGGACCATGCGGTGCAGGATGTCCGTGCGGGGCTCGAGGCCGAACACGTCGTCCTTGAGCGTCACGGAACCTACGTCTTTACCGTCTAGGTTGGTAATCTGGAGTTCCATTATTCATTCTCCCCCGCGACGGCGGCGGCCGGCTTGAACGAGCCAGGCGTAGCAACACCAGTAGGAGCGGGCTTCTTGACGGCGTCGCGGATCTGGATCCAGCCGCCCTTGGCGCCCGGAACCGAACCCTGGACCATGATCAGGCCGCGTTCGACATCGGTCTTGACGACCTTGACGTTCTGCGTGGTGACCCGCTCGGCACCCAGGTGACCGGCCATCTTCTTGTTCTTGAAGACCTTGCCCGGATCCTGGCGCTGACCGGTCGAACCGTGCGAGCGGTGGGACACCGACACACCGTGCGAAGCACGCAGACCACCGAAGTTCCAGCGCTTCATGCCGCCGGCAAAACCCTTACCGATCGAGATGCCCGTGACGTCCACGAGCTGCCCTTCGGCGAAATGGTCGGCCTGCATCGTCGCGCCAACCTCGATGAGGCTGTCAGCGTCGACGCGGAACTCAGCGACGTGGCGCTTGATCTCGACCTTGGCCGCGCCGAACTGACCGCGCTGTGCCTTGGGCGTGTTCTTCGCCTTGGCGGTACCGGCGCCCAACTGCAGCGCGGTATAGCCGTCCTTGTCTTGCGTGCGCTGGCCCACCACCTGGCAGTTCTGCAGCCCGAGCACCGTGACCGGCACGTGGGTGCCGTCCTCGGTGAATATGCGGGTCATGCCCAGCTTCTGTGCGATCAAACCAGAACGCATCGGTTGCTACCTTTTCAATTTAGCGCTGGACCGGGTCATGTTTGTCAGAGGACCCTTTTTCTGGTCAGCGCGGAAACTCCGTCACTCAGAGCTTGATTTCGACGTCGACACCGGCGGCGAGATCGAGCTTCATTAGCGCGTCCACGGTCTGCGGAGTCGGATCCACAATGTCCAGAAGACGCTTGTGGGTACGGATCTCGAACTGTTCGCGGCTCTTCTTGTCGATGTGCGGCGAACGGTTGACGGTGAACTTTTCAATTCGCGTCGGCAGAGGGATCGGGCCGCGAACCTGCGCACCCGTGCGCTTGGCCGTGTTGACGATCTCGCGCGTGGACGTGTCCAGGACACGATGGTCAAAGGCTTTGAGCCGAATGCGAATGTTTTGACCGTTCATCTTGTTTTCCTAGCGAAAAATGGAACGCGGCGCGCAACGCGGCGCGCCGCGATTTACATTTCCGTCCTTACTTCAGGATCTTGGCGACGACGCCGGCGCCGACGGTACGGCCACCTTCACGGATAGCGAAGCGGAGCTTCTCTTCCATGGCGATCGGAACGATCAGCTGGACGTTCATGTTGATGTTGTCGCCAGGCATCACCATTTCGGTGCCTTCCGGCAGGGTCACAACACCAGTCACGTCGGTCGTGCGGAAGTAGAACTGCGGACGGTAGTTGGCAAAGAACGGCGTGTGACGGCCACCCTCTTCCTTGGTCAGGATGTAGGCTTCGGCAACGAAGTCCGTGTGCGGAGTAACCGAACCGGGCTTGCAGAGGACCTGGCCGCGCTCGA